>CAYPUT010000116.1:0-3830 GCA_964413945.1 uncultured Spirochaetaceae bacterium | reverse complement strand
TTACACCGTCCGTATGAAGCTCACAGCGACAGAGTTGCGGCAAAACCGCTACAAGATCTTGGACCGCGTAGCCGAGACAGGGGAGAGTGTTGAGATACCCCGAAAGAGCGGGACCGTGCGCATCAGCGCATATCGTCCTGGCTCAATCTGGGACCGCCTTGAGGTCCATGACGTAATAGCCGGGGACCTGAACGTCTCGTTTGGCGATGTCTGGGACGGCGAGCCGGAGCTGGACGCCCCGTGATCCTTCGCCTGGATACCCACATCGTCGTGTGGCTCTATGCCGGCAAGAGGAATGATTTTCCCGCCGGAGCCGCAGCAGCCGTCGACCGCGTGGCCCTTACCCCTGACGAGACACCGTACTTGGTGGTGGCGAGAGCCGCGGAGCGGCTGAACTGGACCCGGTAATTCGCGAACACTATGCCGGTGCGGTGTGGGAGTGACCGGACCGCCCGTACCGGGTCTTCGCCACCCTTTTTCGATTGCCTCTCGGAGCCATTCTCGCCGAATACGAGGAAACCAGCAGGGAACGGGACGGTTTTTTTATAAGCCGGCGCTGGTTGCGTCCGAGTCAGGCTGCGGCGACGGGACTGCCCGTACTATAGACTCAGTTTAGGCTACCAGGTCTCCACGCGCAGATCGGGAAGGCCTTCGAAGTCCGCCCTGTTTAGGGTAACAAGCGTACATCCCCCGGCGGCGGCAGTGGCTGCGATACAGAGGTCGACGACCGGGCGGGTTCGCCCTTGCCGGACGGCGTTGGCCTGTAGCCGAGCGTAAATAGCCGCCTCCTTAGCACCGAAGGGCACTACCGGCAGTCTTCCCGCCAGAACTCGGCGGTAGAGGTGGTGCAGGCGTTCGCTTCCGGCCATCTTTAGACCTTGGAGGACCTCCATCTCGCAGAACACCGAGACGCAGCAGGCACCATCCCCGACTTCCTTCCACCGTCGTTCCACGCTTTCGACCGGATGCCGCTTGATCGGCTGACTATACACCGAGGTATCGAGAAGGTAGGTCATTCCTTGTCGTCGCGGAAGGGATCGTAGATCGGTTCTGGGTCTCGCTCGATTGCCGGAAACTCCTCGGTGGCCAGGTGGCCGTACCGAGCTCTCGCTTCCCAGACTTCGGAGCCCGAGGACTCCTCGGAGGCTATCGGGGTTATCATGACGAAAGGCTTGCCCCGTTTTGTCACGAGTACGGTCTCTCCCGTAGTGGCTACGTCGTCGCACACCTGCGAAAGACGGGTTTTAATCTCGAAGATTCCGAGCGCTTTCACAGGATCATTCTAACTAGACAGCTAGTCTGTTGTCAATCTAATTGCGAGATCCCGAGGTTACCTTGAGCCTGAATGCCGATTGTTTGTCTCTATACGGCAAACCGCTCGAGAACTTCCGGATTCAACTCGACACCGAGTCCGGGTCTATCAGGAACCAGCAACTCTCCGTCTTCGAAGCCTATCGGCTCGGTCAAGAGCGTATCCCGCAGAGGGTTCAATAATTGGTTATACTCGTAGATCCAGAAGTTCGGGATGGTGGCCAAGAGCTGGAGGACGGCCGCGACGCCGACGGCGGAGCCCACGCCGTGGGGAGACATCGGTACGTTGTGAGCAGCTGCAGCCAGGGCGATCCGCCGCGCGCCGGTAATGCCCCCGCACCGGGTAATGTTGATCTGAACGGCGTCGGTGGCCTTTAGACGCAAGAGATCCGCGACCCCCTCGACGGTGTGTTCATTCTCCCCGGTCACGACGGCAATTTCTGACTTGCTCCGCACTTCGGCCAGGCCGGCCCTATCGTGAACCGCGACCGGCTCCTCCAGCCAGGAAACCCCAATCTCGGCCAAGCGCCGAGACATTACCACCGCGTTGGGTACCCGGTAAGCGCCGTTGGCGTCCGTAACCAGCATCACCTCAGGTCCCACTTCCGCCTGAATGGCCCTAATCCGCGCGATGTCCCGCTCCAGGGACGAACCGATCTTTATCTTGATAGCCTTAAAGCCTTTGTCGACAAACTCCCGGGCCCGGCGGGCTCCGTCTTCTGGCGCCCCGAGGGGAACGGGGCTGGCGTAGGTCGCGACGCGCCGACGCGTGGGCCCTCCGAGCACCTTGTGGATCGGGAGCCCCAGGGCCTTCGCCTTGATATCCCAGAGAGCGATATCGATCCCGCTCATCGCCTCGAAGAGGGTTCCCCGGAGGAAGGCATTTTCCCAGGCACCGGCCATCTCTTCCCAGATCTGTTCCGTCGACTGAGGGTCTCGTCCCAGGAGCATCGGCGCCAATCGTTTCTCGATAACAGTCGACACGACAACCGGGTCGGGCAATGCCCAGGCCTCCCCCACCCCGGTAACACCCTCGTCGGTTTCGACAAAGACCAAGGTCGAGAACTGCCCAAGGCGGGGGGGCTTAGAGCCGGAAAAATTGGCGCTGGGGTGCAAGAGCTCGTTGGGAACCTTATCGGCCCCTCCGAAGAGCACGTCCCACCGTGCCACCAGATTCTGAACGCGTACGTTGGTAATTTTCATTTACTATCCTTTCAGGCCCGTAATGGCCACACCTTCGACGAAGTAACGCTGAAAAACGAAGAAGACAATAAGCATCGGAATCATCGATGCGACGACCGCCGCCATAACGAAGGCCCACTGCGGCTCCATGCCAATCAGAGAATAAACGCCGAGCATCACCGTCTTGACGTCGGTCTTCCGCAGAATAATGAGGGGCTCTGTAAAGTCGTTCCACACCCTCTGCACGGAGAGAATCACGATGGTGGCCATCGCCGGTTTAGTAAGAGGTAGCATGATCTCCCACCAGATTCTTAGCTCCGAGGCGCCGTCGATCCGCGAGGCGTCGCTGAGCTCCCAGGGTATGGTCCGGTAGAACTGACGCAACAGAAAGACAAAGAGCGGTGTGCCTGCGAAGTAGTATGGCAGAACAAGCGGGTAGAAGGTGTTGATAAATCCCAGCCGCGTGTAGGCGATAAACAGCGGAATCATTCTGACCATAAAGGGGAGCATCATCGTGCTCAAGAGCACGATAAAGAGCGCCTCCCGCCCGGGAAACTCGATTTTTGCGAAGCCGTAAGCCACGAATGAGCAGGAAAGGACCTCCCCGAGGGTTACGAGCACCGCGATGATGATGGTGTTACGAAAGAAGATGTGGAAAGGCAACAGCTCCACGAGGGCCACCCGAAAGTTACTCCACATAACCGGACTCGGAACGAGCGTGGGAGGAAACTGGTTGGCCTGCAGCTCGGACTTAAAGGCGTTGGACACCGTCCAGACGAAGGGAATGGCGAGAATTACCACCAGCAGTGCGAGTAAGAAGTAGACCAGTGCCCGGGACAGGCGTTGTTTGGCGCGTTCCGAAGCCATAGGATCCTCCTATACCTGGTCGTAGTGCACCCAGGACTCGGATGACTTTATGAACACAACGGTAAACACCAGCACGATAAGAAAGAGCACCGACGCCAACGCGGAGGCGTACCCCATGCGGTACTGCACGAAACCGCTCTTGAAGATATGCAACACGTAGAAGAGGCTCGAGTTCACCGGGCCCCCTTCGGTCATGATCCAGGCCGGCGCAAAGACCTGAAAAGACTTGATGATGTCCATGACCACGTTCAGAAGAATGACCGGTGTGAGCATCGGTACGGTAATCCGAACGAGTTTCTGTAGCGCGCTTGCGCCGTCGATATCGGCGGATTCGTAGAGGTGCCGTGGAATAGCGTGGAGTCCAGCGAGATAGATAATCATCGGCACCCCAAGCTCCCAAAGGCTAAAGGCGACGAAAATCGGCTTTACCCAGGTCGTGCTGCTTAACAGGTTTACCGTGGGCAGTCCGA
>CAYPUT010000115.1:1428-10498 GCA_964413945.1 uncultured Spirochaetaceae bacterium | reverse complement strand
CGCGCCTCCGGACGGGTTCGTCCCGGGTTACGACCAGGTCGTCGCCGTGGAGTCCGGGCACCGTAAAGCTAAGGCGTGTCGGCACCCGCGTTTTTACCACGGCCCGGGCGGATAGGGGCACAGGGTCCGATACGTCGACCCGTATTCTGACCGGTCGCGACAACCGTACGCCTGCGAACACTCCGCCCAGAATCAAGAGAACGATAAGGGCTCGTTTCACGACGTAACTCCGAGAATGGACCGGTAGCGATCGAAGGCGGAGTCGGCAACGTCTTCCATCGACCGGTAGAGCGCCCGACGTGCTTCGGCACCCAGGCGGCGCCCCAGGCCCGGGTCCTCGGCGATGCGTTCGATCGCCCCGGCGACCGACTCGACGCTGTTTTCGCAGACGAGGCCATCGATCCCGTCGTGGATACGAGAGCTCGGCGGCGCACCCCGCAAAACGATGGTTGGCACCCCGAAGGCGGCGGCTTCGGTAATAACGATTCCGTCGGTGTCGTACTCCGACGGAAAGACAAAGAGGTCCGCCGCGGCGTAGAGACTTCGCATGCGAGTCCGGTCGCTGACGATACCGGTAAAGACCGCATCGTCTCCAAGGCCGCCGTCCCGCGCCAGCCGTTTGAACTCCGAGAGCTCGGGGCCGTCGCCGACAAAGATCCCGTTGATGCCGGCACGGCCGCTTCGTTTCAGCTCCGCGAGAGCGCCAATGACCAGGTGGACGTTCTTCTCTGTCCTCTGCTGTCCGACATAGAGGGCCAGTGTACGCTCCTCCGGAACCCCCGCAAAGGCTCGTCCCGCCAACCGGAGGCTCCGCGCCTCTTCCTCCGTCGGAGGAAGCAGATCGGTCCCGTTGGCCTGTACGCGGATTTCCCCGGCAAAACCGTAGGACCGTAGGATACCTTGGGCGGCTTCGTTGGGCACCCACACCTCGTCCACCGATTGGAAAAACCGGACGACCCGCCGGAGGAGCAAATCCGCGACCCACTCTGCTCGGAACACTTTGCGAAAGTCGTCTCGATACTGCGAGTGAAACGTTGCCACAATGGGGATGCCCCGGGAACGGGCGAGCTTTAGGGCCATCTTTCCCGAAGAGAAGGGGCAGTGGGCGTGGACGAGATCGAAGGGAACCTTAGCCAGGCGACGACCGAGCGTGGGGTCGAGCCCAGGTAGCCCGAGGTGGTAAGAGCCGCTTCCGGGAACTCGGAGGGAGGCATACTCGATTACCGGAAACGACTCTTCTTCCCGCCCGGGTACCCGGGGCGTTACGACGACGGCGTCGCCGTGCTTCCGGTTTATCCAGTACGCATAGTTGCGAGCCACCACCGCCACGCCGTCCATCGTCGGCGGAAAAGAGTCGTTGAACTGTCCGACGGTCGGTCGATCCACCCGGTCAATATAGCCATACTGCCGGGTGTCAGCAATTTCACCGTCGGGCGGGGCCTCCCACGGCGAAGCCTGCGAAGAAGGGGAAGAAGCTGCTCATCTCCGGATGAGGCGGTGGTTGGTCGCTGGTCATCCCCGGCTGATAACCCTCGCGCCGAAAGGCCTCGGCAATCTCCGGATCCCGGGTTGCCACGTGAATCGGCACGGATAAGGTCGCCTCCCGTTCCCGGATCGGTCGCTGCGCCTGATGATCGCCGAATATCATGATGATCGGGCTGCCGTCGAGCTCCAAGTGGCGATCGATGTAATCGGTGATAACACGGAAAACGTAGGACTGGGCGTCCACGTAACCCTCTTCGAGCTCGGTGCCTCCGGTCCAGCTGTTATCGTAGGTCCGAATATCGTCGCTTCGCTCTACGTAGATGCTCCCGTTGCCGAGATCCCCCCAGTCCTCGATGTAGGGGGGAATCTTGTTGAAGGGCGTGTGACTGCTTACCAGCTGAAAGTGCGCGAAGAGCGGCCGGCCATCAGCGGCCCCTCCGGGGGCCCTCACCTCGGCAATTCGCCGATGAGCCGTCCATATCGCAAACTGGTCGGTTACCGGAACGTAGGAGAACCAGGGTCCGACGTAGTCGAAGGCGCCGTCGTAGGCGGTAAGCGACTCCTCCAGACGGTAGATATCCCAGCCTTCGGGCCAGGCCCCGTGAACCGTTCCCGGCCGGACACTCATGGTGTAGTAGCCGCCGCGTTGAAGCGTCCCCGGGAGGGTAGGCAGGTCCGCGCCGTAAAGCTGCTCGAAGCGCGCCTGGGAATCGATCCACTGGCCGGTAAAGAACGTCGCTTCGGCGAGCCAGGAGAATCCCCCGGCGACCGGCGAGCGCAGGTAGCTGGTCAGGACCGTGTATCCCTCGTCCTCTAACACCCCCTCCAGGCGCCGGAAACTTGGCTCCAGCTGCCCGTAGAGCTCGGGGCGGCTGTGCGCCGCATAGCCGTACGCTTCGATGGTAAAGAGGTAGATATCCCGGTCCAGGATGCCGGGAAAGCGGTAGACGGGGGCCTGGGCCTCGCCCGGAGCCTGGGCCACCTCGATGTCGCGGAACTCCCCCCGGCCGCTGTCGGTCCAGGACACAAAGATATGCGTAGCGAGGGACCTGGGGGGCGGCACGAGAAAAAAGAAGGGCACCGACGCGACCGTTAGCGCCGCCAGGGCGACAATGGCGGCCCGACGCCCGAGCGTATTGCCGTCGACGGCCCCGCGCAACAACCGGACCGAAGCCCAAACCAATCCGATTCCCAGGCCGAAAAGAATGAGAAAAAGCACGGCGATTGCCGGGGGCGTTAGGACACCCACCAGGGGCCCGATGTCGCCGAGGTACAAGAGGAGGAGGCTGCGAATAGCGGGAATGTCCATCCGGGGGACAAAGGACCGGGCGTAGATCCACTGAAAGAGCGCCTCCGCCAGGGAGAAGCCGATCAAGACGCCGACAATCGTCCCGGCGCCCACAAGCGTCAGCGTCCTTCGGCGACGTGTCGTGGGACCGATCCCGCCGCCGGGTGCGAAAAACGCGATAAGGAGTAGCACCCAGAGTAGCCCGAGGGTCTCGGGAACCGGTACAAGGGCCCGGGCCGGTACGCCTAAGGGAAACCAGGTGTAGAAGCTCAAGACGGAATTAGCTGCGAGAAAGAGGAAGAGGAGTGCCGCAAGAACCCGAAGAAACTTCAAGAACGACAACGTACCTTCGAGAACTTAACGGGGCAAGGGCATTCGACCAACTGAAGTCGAGAGTAACGGATCGGAAGTATCGGTTCTGTCGCCGTGACCCCGGAAAGTTACCTCTGGACGGCCACTCCGCTCAAAACCGCCCAGGCGTCGGCCAGCTTCTCGGCGATCTGGAACTGAAGCCCCCGGAATCCGGCGAGAGCCGAATCGTACTGCTCCCGGACCCGGGCGACTCCGGCGTCCCGGGCTTCTCGGGCCTCCCGGATGCGGCTATTGAGAGCGGCCTCGTAGGCGTGGCTGAGCTCCCCTACACGATGGCCGACAGCGTCGTACTGCCCCCGGAGTTCCTTCAGGAGGGCAACCAGCGACTCGAGTCTACCGGCGGCCCGTTCCTCCGCCCGGCGGCTGAAGGCTTCCGCCAACTCCCCGACCAGGGCGTTAACCGGGACGATCTTCTCCACCCGAAAGGCGTTGGCCCCGGCAAATACGAAGCCGTGGCGAAGGTTTCCCTTTCGGGCGTTATTCAGCGCGATGGAGATGCAGTAGTTCGCGTCGTCCGCTTTGCAGGTCGCCAGGCACTGCCAGGCGCACTTGAAGGGGGGACGCCGGCCCTCTTCGCTGGCGACGATAAACTCGTTGCGGATAGCCCGGCCGGGCATCCCGACGGGGCTATGGATAAGGCCGATCTGATCCTCGGTAGCGTCGACGTAGGCTTGCTTGAAGGCGACGTCCGCGTCGCACTCTTCGGTGGCCACAAAGCGGGTGCCCATCTGCACCGCCGAGGCGCCGAGCTCCAAGGCGTTGTAGATATCCTCTCCGGTGTAGATACCGCCCCCGGCGATCACCGGAATCTTGCGATCGAAGGCGGCTTCGAAGGGCCGGAGCGCTTCAACGATATCCGGGACAATCGCCTCGAGCTGATACGCCGGGTCGTCGACCTGTTCCGGGGAAAAACCGATATGCCCCCCGGCGAGGGGGCCTTCGAAGACGACCGCGTCCGGTACGTCGTTGTAGATCTTCTGCCACATGCGAAAGATCATCTCGACCCCTCGCACGGAGCTTACGATCGGAACCGGCCGGACCCCGGCGGCCCGCATTCGGTCCACCGGCAGGCCCTTGATCGGGAGACCGGCACCCATGAACACCAGGTCGACCTTCTCTTCGATTGCGACGTCGAGGAGCTCGTGGAAGTCGTTTACGGCAACCATAATGTTAACACCGATAACTCCGTTGGTCGCTTCCCGGGCGGCCCGGATCTCCCGGCGGAAGGCCCGCAAATTCGCCGCCCGGCCGTCCTGGTAGTAATCCTTCTCGAGCAGACCGATGCCGTTGGCCGCGACGATACCGACACCCCCGACGTTGGCCACCGCCGAAGCAAGGCGGTGGAGGGAAATACCCACCCCCATCCCTCCCTGGACGATGGGTACCGAGACCTCGAGGGTACCGATTCTCAAGGGGGGCCAGGAGAGCTTCGGTTTGACGGGAGCGTTTGGGAGTTCCCGAAGCCCGGCGAAGGGTAAGGCCTCGACGAGGTCGGAAGTAATGGTCTTGAGCGAGTAAACGAGGCTGTCTAACTGAGAATTGTTCATGTTGTGGCTCCAAAATTCGGTCGTAGGCCGAATAACCTATTGTCGCACGAATGCCGAGTGCTTCATAGTAGATGAGTGGACGAAAAAGGAATCGTTGTAACGGGAATCGGCGTGTACGCCGCCGTCGGAAACAACCGGAAAGCGTTCTGGGACGCCCTGACCGCAGGAGTCTCCGGGGCGGGACCGATTACCGGTTTCGACCCTTCGGGGTACAAGAGTAGGATTGCCGGCGAGATCAAGGATTTCGACCCCGAGGAGTTTCTTTCCAAGAAGCGCGCCCGCCGGATGTCGCGGTTCTCTCAACTGGCGTCTTCCGCCGCCCTCCAGGCGGTCTCCGACGCCGGCCTGACCCTCGAGTCCCTCGACCTCTCGCGAGTCGGAACCGTCATCGGCACCGCGGCGGGGGATTACGAGAACTTAGAGGCGGAGCACCGGAGGCTCCTCGAACGAGGTCCGGGGTACGGCCACCCGCTGTCGGTCCCGATGATCATCCCGAATATGTCTTCGGCGAACGTGGCCATCGACCTCGGTATCTCGGGTCCCAATATCGGGGTTGCCACCGCCTGCTCCTCCGGGGCCCACGCCATCGCCCTCTCCTCGCTGATTCTCCGAAGCGGCGCGGCCGACGTTATGCTCGCAGGAGGCGCCGAGGCCGCCATCAGCCCCCTGACGGTTAACGCCTACGGATGCATGGGGGTTCTGACCTCCCGAAACGACGACCCGGCCCACGCCTCCCGTCCCTTCGACGCCGACCGGGATGGGTTCCTCATCGGGGAGGGCTCGGCGGTCCTGGTCCTCGAGCGGGAGGAGGACGCCAAGCGCCGGGGTGCCGAGATACTCGCCTACCTCGCCGGGGCCGGCATGACCGCCGACGCATACTCGATCGCGATCCCCGAACCCGACGGCAAGGCCGCCGCCACGGCGATAACCCAGGCGATGTCCCAGGCCGGGCTGAATCCCGAGGACATCGGCTACATCAACGCCCACGGCACCTCGACCCCGGCGAACGACGCGACGGAAACCAAGGCCATCAAACGGGCCCTCGGAACCCACGCCTACAACGTAGCGATTAGCTCGAGTAAGTCGATGATCGGACACACCCTCGGCGCCGCAGGTGCGGTCGAGGCCGTCGCGACGGTTATGGCGGTCCATACCGGCGTCCTCCCGCCGACCATCAACTACGAGACCCCGGACCCGGACTGCGACCTCGACTACATCCCAAACGAGGCCCGGGAGAAGCGCGTCCGGGCGGCCGTTTCCAACTCCTTCGGTTTCGGGGGGCAGAACTGTGCCCTGCTCTTTGCGGCGCCGTCTTAGAGCACCCTCCGGGTCAGACTGAAGGCTTGCCCCGAAGGAGATTCCGCAGGGTCCCGGTCGACCATCGTCAAGAAGAAGGGAACGACGTCCTCCGGCTCCTTTATCCATTCGTCGAGACCGAAGACGCCGGCTTTGGTTTCCCAGAGGGGCCGGGTCAGCTCGGTCCGGACGGGTCCCGGAATAAGCTCGTTTACGACGATGCCGTAGGGCCGGAGCTCGGCGCTCAAGGTCTGCACCAACACGTGGACCCCGGCTTTGGAGGCGGCGTAGGCTCCACTTCCGGCGGTTCCGCGGGCCCCGAGACCCGATCCGATCACGACGATGTGCCCCCCGCCCGAGGCCTTGAGAAGGGGAATAGCCGCCCTTACCGCGTTATAGACGCCGAAGAGGTTGATCTCGAGGGTCCTGCGAAAGTCGTCGGGGTGGCTCTCCTCGACGCTCCGTCGGTCGAGGTTGGTCCCGGCGTTCGCCACGACGATGTCGAGGCGCCCCGACTCGTCGGCGACCTCTCCGCAGATTCGGGCCATCTCGTCCATGGAGGTAACGTCTCCGGCCCGGGGAACCCCCCTACCGCCGGCTCGGTCGACCTGAGCGGCCGCCGCTTCGAGCTCTTCTTGGGTCCGGGAGACACACCATACGGTGACACCTCTTTCTCCGAGGGCCACGGCGAGGGCCCGGCCGATACCACGACCGGCGCCGGTAACCAGGGCAACTCGTGGTTTCTTTCCGTCAAGGTAGCCTTTGATCCTGTCCTCCTGGTGCCGGCGTCGCCGGCGATCTTATCATGGGCGCCCCCTCCGGGAGGAGTCCATTCGAATGCTTGTTTTGGGGCGGGTCTATCGGATACCTTTGAGGAAGTACCATGAGCTGGGAGTGCAAATACAAGTCCCGAGATATCTGCGTCAAGCTCGACGAAAAGTGCGACCCCGGACAGGTTGGCTGCGTGCTCCGCGGAAAAGTGTATTTTCCCTTCAAACCGGAGAAAAACCCGGACTCCGGTCGAAGACAACCTAGCGAAGACGCTTCTTCAAAATGAGACCGTTCTTCCGGCCGGCGGCGCTTTTTATTTGCCTCCTGTTGCTTCCCTTGGGAGCTACCGCCGACGACCCGGCAGAGTTTTCGGTCGCCGCCGTTCAGTTCGCAGTCTCCGAGGAGCTCTACACCGAGCCCGAAGCCTTTCAGAACGCGGTAGAAGAGCTTGTCGCCGAAGCGGTCCGAGAACACGAGGCGGACCTGGTAGTCTTTCCAGAGTACATAAACGTCTTTCTCCTTGCCCGGGATCTGGTCGGACCCTTGGAGCGGGCGGACTCGATGGACGAGGCGCTCCGGGAATTGGCAAAGATCCGTCCGGGGCTCTCGGGGCTTCCGGGCCTTTTCAAAAGCACCGCAGCCGGAGTCGCTTCGGAAGCCCTGGGAATGTGGCAGGCGCTTGCGGTTGCCTACGATGTGGCGATTGTCCCCGGCACCTTCTTTGTTCCCGAAGGGGATGAGCTTCGAAACCGCCTCCTGGTTCTCGACGACGATGGCCGAGTAATCTACCGGCAGGACAAGGTATTTCTGACCGAAGAAGAGGAGGAGCTCTTGGGGCTCTCCCCCGGGAGGGTCGCCGAGGCCCGGACCGTCGAAGTCGAGGGAGTCGAGCTCGGCCTGACGATCTGTCGGGACTCCTACTTCGACGCCTGGGAGCCGATCCTCGGTAAGAGCGATATCTGGATAGACCTCCGGGCCAACGGGGAACCCTACTC
Source organism: uncultured Spirochaetaceae bacterium (assembly GCA_964413945.1). Lineage (GTDB taxonomy): Bacteria > Spirochaetota > Spirochaetia > DSM-27196 > PWMO01 > CAYPUT01. Next base: position 2,744 of record CAYPUT010000115.1, on the reverse strand, counting down.
CCGGCAGGTCCGGGAGCGCTTCGCCGGCGCCCTTCCCGAGCGGGTGGAGGAGACAGAGGCCCAGGGGGGGGTAAGCGCCACGCTAACCGGTACGTTCTTGGACCTACTCTGGGAGGGCCCAGCCTTCGCCGTCGACGGAGAAGGTCGGAGAGTCGATGAGTCCCCGGATCCCCGGGGGTCTTCCCTGGTCGTCCTGACCTACAAGGTCGCACCGTGACCCGCCGGGGCTGGAGCCGCATCGCCGGTCTCGTCCTCCTGATCGTCGCCTCGATTCTTCTCTACCGGTGGTTCACCAGCTCTTACGGCGAGGCAAACTGGGCCGAGGTCTTCTCTTCCCGGGAGAACCTTCGGGCATTCGTCGAGCAGTTCGACCCCTACGTTCCCCTCGCCTTCTTTGTCGTTCAGGTGGTTCAGGTGGTCGTTGCGCCGATTCCCGGAAACGTCACCGCCTTAGCCGGCGGCGCTCTCCTCGGCCTCTGGGGCGGTTTCTTGATAAGCACCGCGGGTCTCCTGGTGGGATCGCTTATCGCCTTCGGGCTCGCCCGGTTCTTCGGCCGGCCGGTAGTCGAGGCCTTGGTCGAGCCGCGCATTGTCAACAAGTACATAGACACCATGGCGAACCGCCACTTCGTCGTGCTCTTGGCGATCTTTCTCGTTCCCTTCTTTCCCGACGACGCCCTCTGCTTCGTCGCCGGCTTGTCGGCGCTCCCGATCCCGGCGTTTCTCTTGCTGGTAGTCTTGAGCCGGCCTCCGGGAATGTTCGTCGCGAGCCTTGTCGGCTCCGGCGTGGCCGTCATTCCCTGGTGGGGATGGGGAATCATCATCGTTGGATCCGGCGCCCTGCTCCTTGTGGTGTACCGCTTCAAGGAAACCCTGGAGCGGAAGCTCGGCCTCACCGAACCGCAGTAGGCGTTGGAGCCTGCCGAAGGTACCTTTTAACGTATGAGTAGCTACTCCAAAGCACCGATATCATTGGCCTTCGCGTTCCTGGCCGGCTTCCGCGCCCTTCTCCGGGCGCTCCAAAACGAATAGGCTCTGAGCATGTCAAATACAGTGTCGCCCGCCACGATTCCCCGGTGGTGGAAAGAGACGGCAATCTACCACGTCTATCCCCGGAGCTTTCAGGACACCGACGGCGACGGGATCGGAGACCTCCCGGGGATTACCCGGCGCCTGGAGCATATCCGGGATCTCGGCGCCGGTGCCGTCTGGATGGGCCCGGTCTTTCGCTCTCCCCAGGTAGACAACGGCTACGACATCAGCGACTACCGGGATATCGACCCCCTCTTCGGCACCCTCGCCGACATGGAGGCCCT
>CAYPUT010000115.1:0-1328 GCA_964413945.1 uncultured Spirochaetaceae bacterium | reverse complement strand
TGGCTGGCCAAGGGCGTCGATGGTTTCCGGTTGGATGTGATCAACATGATTTCCAAGAAACCCGGGCTCCCCTCCCTGGTCGACGGCCGGCGCTCGGGGGTCTTTATCGATGGCCCGAAGACCCTGGAGTATCTCCAGGAGTTTCGCGGGAGCCTTCGGGCGGGAAAGGAGCCGCTCCTCGTCGGCGAGACCCCGGGGGTAACCCCCGAGGCTGCCCAGGGCTACACCGACCCGGCGAACCGGGCCCTCGACATGGTGCTTCTCTTCGACCACCTCGAAGTGGACCACGGCCCCTCCGGCCGGTGGGAGCCCCGGGAGTGGAGCATCGCCGACCTTGCCGGCGTCGTCTCCCGGTGGCAGGACCACCTATCTGCCCCTTCCTGGCCGAGCATCTACCTCTCGAACCACGACCAGCCCCGGGTCGTCTCCCGCTACGGAAACGACGGCGACTACCGATTCCACAGCGCCACGGCCCTGGCGACGATCTTCTACCTCCAGCGGGGGACCCCCATCGTCTATCAGGGGGAGGAAATCGGGATGAAGAACTTCCCCCTCGAGAGCCCGGAGGAGATTCTCGACATCGAAACCAAGAACGCCTACCTCGACCTGGTGGGGTCTCAAGGCCTCTCGGAACAGGAAGCGATGGAGCGCGTCCGCCGGGAGGCCCGGGACAACAGCCGGACCCCGATGCAGTGGTCCGATGCGAAGAACGCCGGTTTCTCCGACGCGGAGCCCTGGTACCCTCCGAACCCGGACTACACCGAGTGGAACGTCGCCGCACAGAAGGAGGATTCGGAATCGGTCCTGGCCTTCTATCGAAGGCTTCTGTCTTTCCGGCAGAAGACCCCGGCCTTGGTCTACGGCGACTACGAGCAGCTCTCTCCGGCAGCAGATTCCCAAAGTCCCGTCTTCGCCTTCCTCCGACGCCGTGCGCCTGCCGACCGGCTCCTGGTCGCCGCCAATCTGTCGGATGCGGCTACGACCTGGCGTCTTCCGCAAGCGGAGGACATCCCGCGCCCCCCGGGGCTCCGGCACCTCTTCGGCAATTACGGGTCGCCACCCTGGGGAAACGAAGTCCCGGCGGCGGAATTCGAGATGAGACCCTGGGAGGCTCTGGTATTGGCATAGCTAAAGAGACGTCGATGCCCTTGAGCCTACACACTTTTTCGGCAGACTGTCAGCCGGTTGTAAAGAAGAGCACCACGCCGGGATCGATAATCCGATAAGTCAACGACTCCGCGAAGTAGAGGCTCACGGTCTGGGTATCGTGCTTCTCGTACCCGATCGATACGTCCTGCCCCAGAACCAACTCGATGTCGCCACCCCGC
>CAYPUT010000114.1:2149-10561 GCA_964413945.1 uncultured Spirochaetaceae bacterium | reverse complement strand
CCCGGAGCATCGCCACCCACCCGGCGACGACCACCCACGCGAAGCTTACCGAAGAGGAGCGCCTTGCAGTCGGCGTTACCCCCGGGACCATCCGCCTGTCGGTGGGTCTCGAGGCAATCGAGGACCTGATCGCCGATGTGGATCAGGCCCTGGGGGCTGTCGGGTAGGGCGAGGCCACCCGGGCGCTCTTGGGTCACGGAGCCAGGGTTGCCTCCACGACATTATCGCCACTGTAGTCGGCGGCCGAGAGCTCGTTCCCTTCTATCTGGAACTCGATGCCCCAGGAGTTTGGTTCCACTCCGCCCCAACTTTCGCTTTCGGTGTTGTACTCCTCGTCTATCCACCAGGCCATTTCTCCCGGGGCGACGACGAAGTAGCGGCCGCGGATTCCCATCGCGATGACCCCGTCGTCGGTGAATACTCCTTCGAAGGTACCGTCTGAGGCGAACAGGAGGTCAGCATCCAAGGTGGCAGGGGCCGAGTCCCCTCCATCAGTATCAGTATCCCCGCTAAAGGTACCCACCCAGTGTGTCCCGGAAAGCGGGTTCAGCTCTCCGATGTCCATGTACTGCACTGCGTAGCCTGTGCCGTCTCCATCGATCTGCTCGATAAAGAGGTCTCCGAGGTGGGCGATCCAGCTCTGCCCGGTGTCCGGCGCGGCGGACCAATCCGGAGAATCGCCTCCTGAATCCCATGCCGAATAAACTTCGAAATCCGCGCTGATCTCTGAGCTGAAGTCTGCCATGCCGCAGTTGCCGGACAGCCGGCTCGTTTGCGGATCTGCGTCCGGGAGCCACTCGTCAAAGACTGAGAATCCGTAGCTTCCGTTCGTGTGGGCCAGGATCAAGACATCGTCTGGAGCTGCCGCCGCCGCCAGCCCGAGGGCTTCAATCTGGGGCCCGCTGTCTATCCATACCTCGTGTCCGAGCCAGGCGTTTCCCTGCAAGGAACCATCACCCTCTGTGGCGGACATGGCGATGTTCTCCGGGAGAAGCGCCAAGGTGCCGTCGTCTCCAAACGAGAACGAGGAAGCGTAAACTGCCGGTTCATTCGACGTGTCGGTCCAGTCGGATAGGATCGATTCTCGCTGTTCCGTTGCTACCCGAACTACGGTGTCATCCGACGGGTCGTCGTTGTCCAAGCCGTACAGGAAATAGGTGCCCCGGCCGGCGTAGACGTTGCTTTCTTCGAAGGAAAGATACTCCATCGAGCCGTCGCTGCGGAACTCGAGGGCGTGAGCCCGGCCTGCAAACTCAATATCAAAGTACTTCCACGACGTCCCGCGCAGCGGATCGCTCAGGCCATCGTCGATCATGGTGACGACGAATTCCGGCGCAGCCGCCTCTCCCACGGTCATAACTCCGTCCACTACGCTGTACGGCATTACTCCCGGTTGACTGCCTTCCCCGGCGGGCTCCCACGATTCACCGTTAAACTCCGCGTAGACCGTCACGTCCATCTCGGTGTCCGACAGAAACTCGACGGTAAAGCAGGCGCCGTTTGTGATGGAGCGTTCCGTAGAAGCCCAGTCTTCGTAGGTGACCCATACCCCCTTTCCGTTTTCCCGGAACGTCATCACGACGTCCCCAGGGGGGTCATCGTCGCCCTCGTCTTCCCCGACCCAGAGGGTGTTCACCAGATCCGATCCCGGATCGGCGATGTCGCCTCCGGTTCCGGAACCGCCGGCTCCGCTCCCGGCGCACCCGGCAAGTAGGATTAATAGGCCACAACCACATGCGAAGGTGACACGAACAAAGATTCTCCCCTTCATTTCCGTTCCCCCTGAGTTCACATGCTAACAGGTGAGGGGCGGGTTAACTTTCGCGAAAGGACATTTTTCTGTCGCGAAAGGAATTTTTTGCCCCCTGACAGGTATAAACCCGCGAATCTGCTCGTGAGGTTAGCCACTTGTCCAGCGAGATCTACCGGCCTATACTAGAGAAGCCATGCCGACGAAGGTATCCGTCTCCGCAGACGTAGAACACGAGCTCCTTACCGCCGACGACTTCCTCGACTGGCTCGAGCCGGGGCGGCATGCGGATCTGATCGATGGGGAGGTCTTTATGCATTCGCCGGTCTCGACCCGCCACGCCCGGTTAGCCAGCTTTCTCGAGCGCCTGCTCGGTCAGTACATCGAGGAGCACGACCTTGGGACTCTCTACCGAGAGGTCGTCGCGGTGCGTTTGAGCGGCCGGAACGTCTTCTTGCCGGATCTGTCCTTCTACGCCGCGGGCCGGGTGGATGCGGATAGAGGAACCTACCTTCTCGGGGCCCCGGATCTCGTCGTGGAGATCTTGAGCCCGAGGACCGCCGACCGGGACGTCGGCCCCAAGTTTGCCGAGTACGAGCAGCACGGGGTAAGGGAGTACTGGGTCCTCGATCCGGAGACCCTGGCGCACCGCTTTTACCATCTGGAGGGCGAGGAGCTGGTGGAGTTCGCCCACGGCGAGGCCGCGATCGCCTCCTTCGTTATTCCCGGATTCGTCCTCCAGCGCGGCTGGCTCGATCCGGACGCCCTGCCCAAGGTTTCCGAGGCACTGAATCGGCTCCGGCGGTAGCCGAAATCACCCATTACCTGGATAATCTCCGTAAGAGAATATGATGAAACTATCAAACCGTCTGGCCCGATTGGGCACCGAAACCGCTTTCGCCGTCTCGGCGGAGGCCGCCGCCTTCGCCGCAGAGGGCAATACCGTCTTTCCCTTTCACTTGGGGGATATCAATCTACCGACACCGCAGAACGTGGTGGAGGCGATGGATCGGGCCGTTGCCGACGGCAAGACCGGCTACTGCCCGAACGCAGGGATTCCCGCTCTGAGGGAGGCCCTTGCCGCGGACATCAACGCGAGCCACGGCACCTCCTATACCGGCGCCAACGTCTCCGTCCAGCCCGGGGGAAAGCCGGTTATCGGGAAGTTTCTCTTGGCTGTGATGAACCCGGGCGACGAGGTGCTCTACCCGAACCCCGGCTATCCTATCTACGAGTCGATGATCGAGTTCCACGGCGGCATCGCGGTGCCCTACGGTTTTCGCCACGGGGAGACCAACTTCGAGCTCGACTTCGACGCTTTGGAATCGGCGATCGGACCGAAGACCCGAATCTTGATCTACAACAACCTACAAAACCCCACCGGCGCCGAATCTAGTGCCGCCGAAATGGAGCGCCTGGCGGAGCTGGTACGACGCCACGACCTGACGGTGCTCTGCGACGAGGCGTATTTCGATATGCGCTATTCGGGAGTGTCCCGCTCCTTCGTGGAGCTCCCGGAGATGGCCGATCGGTGCGTTATCCTCTACACCTTCTCCAAAAAGTTCGCGATGACCGGCTGGCGCCTCGGCGCCGCAATCGGCCCGGAGCCGGTGGTCGATGCCATCTCCAAGCTCAACGTAAACGACGAGTCCTGCACGACTCACTTTATCCAGGTGGCCGGGGTGGAGGCGCTCACCGGAGATCAGAGCGGCCCCAAGGCCATTCTCGCAGAGCTCCGGCGCCGGAGGGACCGGGCGGTTGAGCTCTTGAACGGCATCGACGGGGTTTCCTGTTATCGACCCGAGGCCACCTTCTACCTCTATCCCGAGGTGACCAAGGTGATGGAGTCGCGGGGTTTTGAAGACTACGAGAGCTTTCGTCGAGGGGTGCTGCAGGCCACGGGGGTTTCCTTCTGCACACGGCTTCACTTCGGCCGGCCGGTACCCGGGGAAAAGCGGCGCTACGTGCGCTTTGCCTATTCGGGCATCGATGTTCCAACGATAGAGGAAGGACTCGAAAAGCTCCGCGGCTTCCTGACTTCCTGACGCATTGACACGGCACCACCGAGCGTGGAAGCTATCTAGGTAACTCGCCGTCGAGAGAGCGCGACCCCGGCCCGAAGGACCGTGGCGCCGCCGAAGGTGCAAGGGACCGGCATGGCCTGCCCGCTTCCCGAAACTCTCAGGCTACCGGATCGACGGCGAGGTAACACTCTGGAGAGCCGCGCCGGCGGCCGGCCCGTGCCGCCAGGCGCGCACCGACGGGGAACGCTTGGGTGGGTGCGGCGAGCCGCCGGCCGACTAAGCCAATCTCTCAGGTTCCAGGACAGAGGTTTGTGGCCCCAAGGAGACGCTATGTCTGCTCCACAACCTCTGCGACCACCCCTTTACGATATTCACACGAAGCTCGGCGCAAGCTTTACCACCTTTGCCGGGTGGGAGATGCCCCTCCATTACGGAGGCGGTGCGACCTCCGGCTCCATCGCCGAGCACCACGCCGTGCGCAACTCCGCAGGGCTCTTCGATATCTCGCATATGGGCCGTCTTGTGGTTACGGGCCCTGACGCCGCCGGATGGCTCGCCTCCGTGGTGAGCGCCGATGCGAATAACTTAGATGTCGGCCGGTCTACCTACGCTCTCCTCTGCCGGGAGGACGGCGGTGTAATCGACGATACCTTTGTCTACCGAACCGGTGCCGAGGAGTTCTTAGTGGTGGTCAACGCCGCCCGGAGGAGCCGGGACCTTGAATGGCTCCGGAACCGACTCCCGACGGACGGCCGGAAGCCGGGCTCGGCCCGGGGCTGCACGCTAACAGACATAAGCGACGATACGGCGATGCTTGCCCTCCAGGGCCCTATGGCCGCGGCGGTCTTGCGGCGGTGGTTCCTCGACGCCTCCGACGGCCGGTCGCCGGCGGATCTCGAGCGCTTCGGGATCGAGGCCCTCCCCGCCGGCGGGTGGATCTCCCGGACGGGGTACACCGGGGAGGACGGCTTCGAGGTGATTGTCCCTGCCGGGGGCGCGGCGGAGAGCTGGTCGGGTCTTTTGGGGGCCGCGCACCGGGCCGGGGTGCCCTGCGTGCCCGCAGGCCTCGCCGCTAGGGACAGCCTCCGCCTCGAGGCGGGGTTCGCCCTCTACGGCCACGAGCTTTCCGAGGAGATAACCCCGGTGGAAGCGAGGCTCCTCTGGGCCTGCGATGTGGAGCACGACTTTGTCGGTCGGGAGGCGATTCTTCGGCGCCGGGACGCAGGCCCCGAGCGCACCCTACGGCGCTTGGTGGTGCGCGGCGGGGGAGTCCCCCGGGAGGGGTTTCCGGTCCTCGACGAGGAAGGCCGGCGGGTGGGCGCTGTGGTTTCCGGCGGCAAGGCGCCCTCCTTCGATCTCTTCCTCGCGAACGCCTACGTCGACGCCGGCGTTCCGTCGTCCGACCGGTTGGCCGTCGAGATTCGGGGGCGCCGGGTGCCCGCGGATCAGCACCGGGGACCCCTCTATCGTCCGGCTTACGAAACGTTTTTGCCGGCGTCGGACCAGCTCGACAGGCGCTTGGAGTTTTCGGGGAGGCATCTCGGCGTGGCCGATAATGCCGAACGCCGGAAGATGCTCTCCACGATCGGCGTAGCGTCGGTCGACGAGCTGATCCGAGAAGTCATCCCCGATGAGGTCCGGCGGGATACGGAGATGGAGCTCCCGACGCCGCTTACCGAGGACGGGCTCCTCCGGCGTATGCGCGAGCTCGGCGGGAAGAACCGCGTGCTTCGAAGCCTGATCGGCATGGGCTACTCGGATACGATCACGCCGGCGGTTATCCGGCGGAACATCCTCGAAAACCCCAAGTGGTACACTTCATACACCCCCTATCAACCCGAGATCTCCCAGGGACGACTCGAGGCGCTTCTGACCTTCCAGACGATGGTCGCCGACCTGACGGGGATGGAGATCGCCAACGCCTCGATGCTCGACGAGGCAACCGCCGCGGCGGAGGCGGTGATGATGGCCTTCCGGCGGCATAGGCAGAAGGAAGACGAGGAGCCGACGGTGACTCTTTCGACGGGGCTCCATCCCCAGACCATCGCCCACATTCGGACCCGGGGAAAGGCTGCGGGACTCCGGGTCGACATAGCCGAAGAGCCTAAGATCGTCCCGGGGCTCGTCGCCGTCGTGGTGCAGTACCCCGACACCCGGGGCCACGTCCACGACTACCGCCGACTCGGCGACGAGGCCCATGCGGCAGGCGCATCGGTTGTCGTTGCGACGGATCTCTTGGCCCTCACCCTACTCTCGCCCCCGGGGGAGTGGGGAGCCGACGTCGTTGTCGGGAACAGCCAGCGCTTCGGGGTGCCGATGGGCTACGGCGGACCCCACGCCGCCTTCTTAGCGACCCGGGACTCCTGGAAGCGGCAGCTTCCCGGTCGGCTGGTGGGGGTTAGCCGGGACAGCCGGGGCGGCCGGGCGCTCCGGCTCGCGCTTCAGACCCGGGAGCAGCACATCCGGCGGGACAAGGCGACCAGCAACATCTGCACCGCCCAGGCGCTTCTCGCGGTGATGGCGTCGATGTACGCCGTCTATCACGGACCGGAAGGACTCAGGGCGATAGCCCGCCGGGTTCGGCTCTTGGCGGAGAGCTTCCGCGAGGCCTTACGGCATCTCGGATTCTCCGTCGACCCGGGGCCGGTTTTCGACACGGTTGTTTTTCGGTCGGCGGAAGGTGGCGCCGGGGCCGGGGCCGGGGCGTCGTCGGGTACCCCGGGGCCGGACATCCCGGCGGCTGCGCGCTCGGCCGGGTACAACCTTAGGCTTTTCGAAGACGGAAGCTTCGGTGCCTCCTTCGACGAGGTATCGACCCTCGGCGAGGTCGAGGCCCTGGTTGGAGTGCTCGCCGCCCAGGTCGGAGCCGAGGCGCCGGATCTCGATGCGGTGGCCCTGCGGGTATCCCCGCGACCGCCGATTCGATTCGAGAGGAGATCCTCCTTTCTAAAGGAGGAGGTCTTTACCCGGTATCACACCGAAACCGAGCTATTGCGCTACATCACGTCCCTAGAGGAGAAGGATATCTCCCTGGTTCACTCCATGATTCCCCTCGGAAGCTGCACGATGAAGCTGAATCCAACCGCGGCCTTGCTGCCGATAAGTTGGCCCGAGTTCGCCGGGATGCACCCCTACGCCCCGGCGGACCAGGCCGAAGGGTACCGGGAATTGGCGGAGGAGCTCGGCGGGTGGCTCTGCGAAATCAACGAGATGCACGGCTACACCCTCCAGCCGAATAGCGGCGCCCAGGGGGAGTACACGGGCCTCTTGATCATCCGGGCCTGGCACCGGGCCCAGCGCAGGGTTCAGGCCGAGGCCGAGGGGCAATCCAAGGCGCAGCCCGAGTGGGACCTCTGCCTTATTCCCGACTCGGCTCACGGAACAAACCCGGCGAGCGCCGCGATGGCGGGCTTTGCGGTCGCCGTCGTACCGTCGACCCCGGAGGGGGAGATCGATCTCGATGCCCTCGGAAAGACCCTCGAGGCGGAAGGCTCTCGCGTGGCTGCGATGATGGTGACCTACCCGTCAACCTTCGGCATCTTCGACCGGAACGTTCCGCGGACTATCGAGATGGTCCACGCTGCCGGGGGGCAGGTCTACCTCGACGGAGCCAACGTAAACGCCCAGGTTGGCCTGACGAGCCCCGGGCGGATCGGCGCCGATGTCTGTCACCTGAATCTCCACAAGAGCTTCGCCATACCCCACGGCGGGGGCGGCCCCGGAGTCGGACCGGTGCTGACCGCGGAGCATCTGACCCCCTTTTTGCCGGGCACCGTGGATAAGCCCGGGCCGACGGGGGTGGTGGTCGGCGCGCCCCTCGGGAGCGCCGGGGTTCTCCCGGTATCCTACGGCTACATCGCCATGCTCGGTGCCCCGGGCCTCCGTTCGGCGAGCGAGGGAGCCATTCTCGGGGCGAACTACATCGCATCCCGGCTGGCACCTCGGATAAGTATCGCCTACGCCGGGGCGGGTCGCGGGTCCGGGACCCCGAGGAGGGTGGCGCACGAATGCATTCTCGACTTTCGCCGCGTCGAAAAGGAGACCGGGGTAACCGTCGAGGATGTCGCGAAACGTCTTATGGACTACGGCTACCACGCCCCGACGATGGCCTGGCCGGTTCCCGGCTCCCTGATGGTGGAGCCGACCGAAAGCGAGGGCAAGGAGGAGCTCGACCGATTTTGCGACGCGATGCTTTCCATCTTTGACGAGATCGAAGAGATCCGCCGGGGGGAGGTAGCCCTCGAGGAGAGCGCCCTTCGCCGGGCGCCGCACACCGCCAGAGACCTTGCCGACGAATGGGACCGGCCCTACGACCGGAACCGCGCGGCGTTTCCGGCCCCCCGGTGCCGGGAGCGGAAGTTCTGGCCGGCATCCAACCGGGTCGACAACCCCTACGGCGACAAGAACCTGGTCTGTAGCTGTGCGGGGTTAGAAGACTGGGCGGGATGAGCTCGCCGGCACTGTCATTCTACGGCCTGGAAGATTTGGAACCGGGATACTCCCATAGATTCGTCGCTCGACGGCCTTGACGTTTCGCCGGTGTCGGGTTAGGAGGTCATCATGAGCAAAGACAAATGGAACCGGCGCTACGCCGAGCGGGAGGCGAACCTCCGGGTCCGTCTGATCACCCTGGCCCAG
>CAYPUT010000114.1:681-2139 GCA_964413945.1 uncultured Spirochaetaceae bacterium | reverse complement strand
GGAGCCGAACCCCGTTCTCGCCGAGGAGACGGCCTCCCTGACGCCGGGCCGGGCCCTGGACCTCGCCGCCGGGGACGGGCGCCACGCCCTCTTTCTCGCAGAGCGGGGCTGGCGGGTCACAGCCGTCGATTTTTCCGACGCTGCGGTAGAGCGGGGCCGGCGATTCGCCGAGACCGCCGGGATTGGCCCTGGGACCGCCGGGAAGTCCGGTGCCATCGACTGGGTCTTGTGCGATCTGACCGAATACACTCCGCCTCCCGGAGCCTTCGACCTGGTGACGATTCTCTTTCTCCACATTCCCTGGAGCCAGATGCAGGACGTTATTGGACGCGGAGCCGCAGCCCTGGCACCGGGGGGCACCTTTCTGCTCTTGGGGCACCACCGGGACAATATCGGCCGGGGTGCCGGAGGACCGCAGAACCCGGACGTCCTCTACACCGAAAAGGACGTCTCGAAGGTGCTCGACGGCCTCGGAGGCCTCGATATCGAGCGACAGGAAAAAGTCGAGCGGCAACCGAAACACGCCGGGGAAGCCACGGACAATCCCGAGGCCCGCGCCCTCGATTGCCTGGTGAAGGCCCGGAGGGCGATCTAGAGAAGGGGGGGCGATTGCTCGCGCCCCTTTGCCTTCGGCCGAAGCATCGGGTACGATCCTCCGCAAGGAGTCCAGCCTGGCCTCAACACACTTCTTCGATCCGACCGAGCACCCGCACCGCCGCCGAAATCCCTTAACCGGGGAGTACGTCTTGGTTTCACCTCACCGGACCCAACGTCCCTGGCAGGGGGCCGAGGAGGCGGCGTCCGGGGAGCAGTTGCCCCACTACGATCCCGGCTGCTATCTCTGTCCCGGTAACACTCGGAAGAGCGGCCGGACGAACCCGGACTACACGACGACCTACGTATTCGACAACGACTTTCGGGCGCTCTTAGACGATGTGCCGCCGGCGCCGGAATCGGACCACCCGCTATTGCAGCTCGAAGGCGTGGAGGGAATCAACCGGGTGCTCTGTTTCTCGCCGCGCCACGACCTAACCCTGGCCCGGATGGAGGTTGGCGGCATTCGGCGGGTCGTGGACCTTTGGGCCGACGAGACGGCGGCTCTCGGAGAGACCTATCAGTGGATTCAGATGTTCGAGAACCGAGGTGAGGCGATGGGGGCGAGTAACCCCCATCCCCACGGGCAGGTCTGGGCGCAGAAGTCGCTGCCGAACGAGGCGATTACCGAAGACCAGCATCAGCGGGAGTACGCCAACGGCGACCCGGCCGGCCACCGGAGCTTGCTTCTCGACTACGCGCTTTTGGAGGCATACCGTGGCGAGCGGACCGTCGTCGAGAACGACGATTGGATTATCGTGGTTCCCTATTGGGCTTTCTGGCCCTACGAGACGCCCGATCGTCAACGGGCATTTCCGCCTCGCCGGCGACGGCCCCGCGAAACCCGAGCTGCTGGGCCTCGTC
>CAYPUT010000114.1:0-671 GCA_964413945.1 uncultured Spirochaetaceae bacterium | reverse complement strand
GAGACGCTGGTGCTGCCAAAGTTTCGGGTCCAGCGGATGCCGGAGGTACCGCCGCCTCAGCGGGATAGCCTCGCCGATACCCTGAAGAGGCTTCTGGTCAAGTACGACAACCTGTTCCAAACCTCGTTTCCCTACTCGATGGGGTGGCATGGAGCACCCTTCGCCCCGGGAGACTTCAGCCACTGGCAACTCCACGCCCACTACTACCCGCCGCTCTTGCGAAGTGCGACGATTCGTAAGTTTATGGTTGGGTACGAGCTCTTGAGCGAGGCTCAGCGGGACCTGACCGCCGAGGGAGCGGCGGAGACCCTCCGGGGTCTACCGGAGATCCACTATCGAGAGGACGAATCCGATGGTTGACCGAGAGGACCTCTTTAGAACGGTCGATAGCACCTTCCGCGAGCGATTCAAGGCGGAGCCGACATTCGTCGTCCGAGGGCCCGGCCGAGTCAACCTTATCGGGGAGCATACCGATTACAACGACGGTTTCGTGTTGCCCATTGCAATCGACCGGGCGGTATGGATAGCCGGGGCCCCGGTAGAAGGTCCCGCCGTGGAGCTCTACTCGGCGGATTTCGGCACGACCTTTCACTTCGACTTAGACGATTTCGAGCGCCGAGAGGGCTCCCCTCTGGAGTACCTCAAGGGAGTAGCCTGGGCACTCCAAGAAG
>CAYPUT010000113.1:0-10567 GCA_964413945.1 uncultured Spirochaetaceae bacterium | reverse complement strand
CGAGAACCAGGTTTACCGACCAAAAGGCCGTCGAAACGAGGGCGAAGAGGTATCCCATAGCGTTGCTCCTGAAGATTATTCCGAGCTTACCGTATGCCCCAACCTACTGCCAAGGCGATTTCCGGCCGCCGGAGGAGACGCGCCGCCGGAATCGAGCCACCGGAACCGCTGCCAGTCGGTCCGCCCGGGCGCGACAAACCCGACCCCCTCGGCTTCGAGGAGCGCCTGCTGCCGCGCCCGGCCCTCGGGCTCCCGAATCGCCACCGCCCCGGAGGCGTTTACCACCCGGTACCACGGCAGGCCAAGCTTCTTCGAGAGGCTGTGGATAATCCGGGAGACCTGCCGGGCGCCCTGGGGATTTCCCGCCAGAGTCGCAACGTCCCGGTAGCAGGTCACCCTGCCCCGGGGGATGGACCGGAGGACCTCGATAACCCGCCGGGTAAAGGGGGCGTAGTCGGTCACCCGGCAGGAGGCCCAGCAGCCGCCATGCCTCGGAGCATCTCTATCTCTTCCGCCCAGCGCTCGGGCTCCGGGGTCTCGAGGATAAGGGGAATGCCGTCGGTCCTCGGGTCTGCGAGAATCGCCTCGAAGGCCGGCAGCCCGATCTCTCCGTTCCCGATGGTCGCGTGGCGATCCTTCCGGCTTTCGAAGGGCATCTTCGAGTCGTTGAGGTGCATCCCGACAAGCCGGTCGATGCCGATGACCGCCTCGAAACGCTCCATCGTCGCCTCCCAGGCCTCGGCGTCCCGGATGTCGTACCCCGCGCCGAAGATGTGGGCCGTGTCGATGCAGACCCCGACGCGGTCGGACCGGGTAACCTCGTCGATAATCCGGGCGAGGTGGTCGAAGCGCCACCCCAAGTTCGCCCCCTGCCCCGCGGTGGTCTCGAGTACGAGCTTCGCCGCGTCGGTCTCGGCGAGAATCGAGTCCATCGCCCCGGCGATCTGGGAGATGCACGCCTCGTCGGAGATCTCCCCCTTCGTGCTCCCGGGGTGGAAGTTCAGGTAGCAGAGCCCGAGCTGCTCGACCCGCTCGAGCTCGTCGAGGAGGGCGTCCCGGGACCGCCGGGCAACCGCCGGGTCCGGAGCGCCGAGGTTTATCAGGTACGCCGAGTGTGGGAGAACCGCCGCCGGAGAGATTCCGCTCTCGGCAAGGGCGCTGCGAAAACGCGCGATCTCTTCTTCGGTGTACGGTTTTGCGGTCCACTGCAACTGGTTCTTCGGAAAGAGCGCGAAGGCGTTGGCACCGATTGCCAGGGCGTTATCAACACTCTTGTAGATACCCCCGGCGGCGCTCACGTGGGCGCCGATAAGTTTGTTCATCACCAATACCGAATAGCCTCGGGATCGGCGTGCGTCCTGGTAACGGGGAAATGGATTGGATTCATGCCGACGATTGTACCTCAAACTGGCCCTTTTGGGGCGGCAGTGCTACCTTTGGCGTATGTTTGGCCGTCTCTTTCTTCTGTTTACCGGAATTCCCCTTATCGAGCTCTACCTTCTTATCAAGATTGGGCAGTGGATCGGAGCCCTCCCGACCATAGGGATCGTACTTGTTACCGGCGCCCTCGGTGCCTACCTCGCGCGCATGCAAGGAAGCTCCGTCTGGCTGCAGATCCAGCGGAAGATGGAGGTCGGAATCTTCCCGGGAGACGAAATGATCGACGGCTTATTGATCGTTGTGGCCGGTGCGCTGTTGATTACTCCTGGAATCCTCACCGACGTCTTCGGCTTCGGGGTTCTCTTTCCGGTTACACGGACACCGATTCGTGAGTGGGTAAAGCGTCGCCTCAACCGCATGATGGACCGAGGAGACGTCCATATGTCCGGTTTCGTCCGCTAAGAAACAGGAGCGTAGAACGTGAGCTTGCTTGGCAAGATTGTCGGGGGCACCATCGGTCTGATGCTCGGAGGCCCCCTCGGGGCCATCGGCGGCGCGGCCCTGGGCCACTACTTCGTAGACAAGCCGGAAGAAGAGATTTCCGGCCGGAGTGGCTCCGGGGAACGGAGGGGCTACACCGGAACCTTCGGTGGCTTCGGCCGGGGCACCTTCGGCGGCTTTACGACCCTCGAGCGTATCCAGGCGACCTACTTCGTCGCCGTGTTTTCGATCCTCGGCAAGATAGCGAAGGCCGACGGCGTCGTAAGCAAGGCCGAAGGCGACCTGGTGCTCCGGTTTATCAGGCAGATGGGCCTCCAGGGACGGGAGCGCCAGTTTGCCATCGACGTCTTCAACGAAGCCAAAAGCTCCCCCTACTCCGTCGAGGAGCTGGCGGGACAGCTCTTCCAGATATCCGCCGGGAGGCGGGAGATCCACCTGAACTTTATCGACATGCTCTTCCAGATCGCCGTCGCCGACGGTGTGCTCCGGGAGGCCGAAGAGCAGCTTATCCGCCGGGTAGCCCGGGTGCTCCGGCTCCCCGATTCGACGGTGGAATCGATAAAACGGAAGTATCAGGGCACCGCCGACGCGGCGTACCGGGCTCTCGGACTAACCCCTGAGGCCACCAACGACCAGGTCCGGTCCGCCTACCGGAAGCTCGTCAGCGAGAACCACCCGGACCGGGTCATCGCCAAGGGGATGCCCGAAGAGTTCGTCCGCTTTGCGACCCGGCGGTTTCAAGAGATTCAGGACGCCTACGAGACGATCAAGAAGGAGCGGGGACTGACCTGACCGGGGCCCCGGGGCCGGCTTCGGGCCCCGGGGCCTGAATCACTCCAGCCCCCCGAGCTCCGCTTCGAGTCCCGAGAGCTCCTTTATCCAGCGCACCGAGTCCCGAAACCCCGCCGGCCGGGTGTGGCGGTGTCGGACTCCATCCATCGTAAGGTACTCGACCTCGCTGCCCGCGGCCCGGAGGGCATCGACGAACTCCGTCTGGGAGGGGGTGGTAATGATGATGTCCTGGTTACCCTGGACGATTAAGGCCGGGACGCCGTGTCCCGAGAGCCCCGTTGCGTTTTCCTCTAGACGCCGGGCCAATTCGGGAAAGTCCGCCGCAAGATCCCGGGCGTAGAGCGCCTCGTAGAACTCCGGCGTGTAGAGCTCCCTCCCCTCGTAGGGGTAGTAGTACTGAAACTCGTCTACGCAGAGCCGGGGAACGTCGTATTCTAAGGTTGCCGCCCAGCGCTCTTGGAAGTAGCGCTCCGGCACAATCTCCCGGTTTCCGTACATGTCGAGGTAGTTGTAGACAATGTTCGGGGCGTAGTAGGGCCCCTCCCGGAAGAGGGTCTCGACGTCGGTCGTCGCCGCGAACCCGATGACACCGGTAAGGGAAAGCTCCGGGGCGTAGTCCTGCCGGAGGTCCGCCGCGGCGAAGGCCGCGTGCCCACCCTGGGAGTAGCCCGAGGTAAACAGGTGGTCCGACGGCTTCACAGGACCGTTCCGGGAGGCGAGAAAGTTACCGACCGCCCGGGCGGCGTCGAGCATGGTGTGCGCCTCGGCGTCCTTGGAGAAGTAGCGCTGGGGACGCTCGAGGTCGTTAAAACCGAGATAGTCCGGGAAGATGGTTATGATGCCCTGGGAGGCGTAGGTAAGCATGTTGGCCCGGTAGTGGCCCCACCGCCGGGCGATCGGTCGCTCGAGGGAGGGGGCGCACTGGTCTCCGATGCCGGTAGTCCCGGAACCGAAGACGAGCACCGGCCGTTCGGCGGGTTCGTCGAATACCGGCACAAAGAGCTGGGCGAAAATCCGCGCCGGGGATCCGTCGGCATCCCGGGTGGAATAGTAAATGTGGTAGGTGTCCACCGACCGCGGAAGCGCCGGGACACCCCAATGCTCGAAGAGCGGCTCTGCCATCCCGCGAATAAGATCCGGCTCCACCCTCCCGGTGGGGGTTATTCCGAGGATGGTCCCCGGAGCCGGCTGCGCCGCCGCCGAGATCGCCGAGACCGCCATAAAGAGAACCGCTAGTGCGTATCGATAACGTACCGTCATTGTCATATTGCTCCTTACCTGGTGACCGCGCCGATCCACCGTAAGACCTCGTCAAAGGAGATCTGCCGGGTGTCGTGGCGGTGTCCTTCGTAAACAAGATATCGAACGTCGCTCCCTCGATTCCGGAGAGCCGACACGAACTGTCCCTGGGAATCGGGGTACACGACGATGTCTTCGGTGCCTTGAAGAATCAATGCCGGAATGCCGTGGCCCGAGAGGCCGGGGCTGTTCTCTAGGAGTATTCTAAAGATTTCCGGATGCGTCACCGAGAGGGTACCCGCCGTCAAAGAGTCGTAGAAGCCCTCGGCGAACATATCTTGGGCGGACCAGGGATAGTAGCTCTGCATCGCTCCGACGCACTGCCTGGTAACGTCGTAGTCGAGGGTCTCGGCCCACCGGGGAGCGAGAATCTGCGCCGGGTCGATTGCTTGCGATCCGTAGATCCGCCGGTAAGTCTGGACCACCATCGGCGCCACCACGGTGAACTCCCGAAAAAGCGCCTCCATATCGGTGGCCGGGCCGTACCCGATAATCCCCGCGATCTCGACGTCCCGGGCGTAGGACCGGCGGAGGTCCGCCGCGGCAAAGGTGGCGTGGCCCCCCTGAGAATACCCTGCAAGATAAACCCCCGGCGCCGGGCGTACTCGGAATCGCTCCCGGTCGAAGAAGAAACGGATCGCCCTGACCGCGTCGAGGATCATCATCGCTTCGGTTTCGGCGTGATAGTAGTACTGCAGATGATCCGGGTCCCCGAACCCGGTGTAGTCCGGGAGGAGCCCGATAACCCCCTGCCCGGCAAAGGAGAGCACGTGGGAGCGGTAGAGCCCCCAGTTGATACCGGCGATGTGCTCCCGGCTTACCCGGCAGACGTCGAGGAGCCCTGTCGTTCCTGGTGCAAAGAGGTAGACAGGCCGCTCTGCCTCCGCGGGAATGATCGGCACGAAGAGCTGGGCGGTAATCGGAGCCCTCGAGCCGTCGGGATAGCGGCTCTGAAAGCGTATCAGAAATGTCTGAACGGGGTAGCGCGCCTCGGGAGGATCGTAGCCCTCGAAGAGCGGGGCGATGGTGCGATCGATCTCCTCGGGCGATAGGGTCCCGGTGTCGGTTACCTCGATGAGGCGCCCGTCGGCAAGACCGATGGCGGCTGTCGTGAAGATAAGGAAGAGGCTCAGAATGCAGCGACGCATGCAGCAATGATAGTGGTATAAGAGCCGACAGGTGGCAAGGGGCGGGGAGAATTCACTATGATAGGGTGCTATGAAAACTATCCGGGGTCCGATCGTTGCACTCATCCTCGCCGTTCTCGCCGGAAGCGGCGTGTTCGCCCAGGACGGTCTCTACGGCCCTACCGACTCCGACGACGCCTTTGTCCGGGTTGTCCACGCGGTACCCGGCTCGAGCCTCCTCCCGGTGGACCTCGGGGCGACCTCCTACGGCCGGGTTGGGTACGGTGATGTTACCCCGTACCGGCCGGTGTTTCCCGGGGTGTTCGTCCTCCGTGCCGAGGGTCGTGAGTTCTCATTCGCCCCCCGGAGCGGGAACTACTACACCCTGGTCTACGGCACCGAGGGGTTCCAACTAATAGAAGACGAGATTCACACCGACCCGGCCCGGAGCCAGCTGGTTCTCTACAACCTTCGGGAAACCGGGAGCCTGACTCTCGAGGCCTTCCCCCCCTCGGCCCCGGAAAACCGGACCCCCGTCGTGTCCGGAGTGCGCCCCGGGGGCGCCGGAAGACAGGTTATCAACCCCGTGGACGCCGGCTTCGTGGTAACCGGACCCGACGACCTCGCGACCTTCGAAAGCCTCCCCCTCTCCCGGGGCGCTTCGGTGAGCGTGCTGGTGATGGGGTCCGGCGAAGCGGTCGAGGTTGTCGTAACGGAAGCCTCGGTCGCTTTCGATTAGTCGGCACCAGCCGTGGTCTTTAGTAGCACCACCTTTCTGTTTCTCTTTCTGCCGCTCTTTCTCGGGGTCTACTACCTTCTCCCCTTTCGGTATCGCTCCCCTTGGATCCTCTTCGCGAGCTACCTCTTCTACGGCTGGTGGCGTCTCGACTTTCTGGCCTTGATCCTGGCGTCGACCCTCTGGAGCCACGTCCTCGGCCGGAAAGCGGCGGCCGGTCGTCGCCGGGCTATGGTAACGGCGGTCGCCCTGAACCTCGGGCTCCTCGGCTACTTCAAGTACTTCAATTTCGGCATAGACAGCCTGAACAGCCTCCTCCGGGTTCTCGGGGCCCCGGGACTCACCGCCTGGGAGGTGGTTCTTCCCGTCGGAATCTCCTTCTACGTGTTTCAGGCGACGAGCTATGTTATCGATGTCTACCGGAGCGATGCCGACGTAGCCGACAACTTCTGGGATCTTGCGGCCTATATCGCCCTCTTCCCGCAGCTTGTCGCCGGCCCGATACTCCGGTACCGGGACGTCGCCGACCAATTGCGGGAGCGGGATCACTCCTTCGACCTCTTCGGGGCCGGGGCCCGGCGCTTTATGGTCGGATTCGCGAAGAAGGTGCTTATCGCTGACACCGTGGCTCCGGTCGTCAGTCTCTGCGTCGGCGTCGCGAATCCCTCGACCGGGGACGCCTGGCTGGGAACCATTGCCTACGGGGTTCAGATTTTCTACGACTTTTCGGCGTACTCGGACATGGCGATCGGCCTCGGAGCGATGATGGGTTTTCGGTTCCGGGAGAACTTCAACCGCCCGTACCTCGCGTCTGGCATCGCCGACTTCTGGCGCCGGTGGCATATCAGCCTTTCATCCTGGCTCCGGGACTACCTCTACCTTCCCCTCGGGGGAAACCGCCGGGGCCGGCGCCGGACCTACATCAACCTTCTGACGGTTATGGTCCTCGGGGGGCTCTGGCACGGCGCGGCCTGGACCTTCGTCGTATGGGGGTTCTGGCACGGGCTCCTCCTGGTCGCCGAGCGGGCAATTCGAGAGCGAAGGGCCCCCCGAGAGAGGCTCCTCCCCCGCCCCCTCGGCGTCGCCCTGACGACGCTCTTGGTGTTCCTCGGGTGGGTCCCCTTCCGGGCGCCGGACTTCGAGACGTTCCGGGCATTTGCCCGGGCCATGGCCGGCGGCGGGTCTGTGGGTCTTGAGCTGGGCCTGGGCCTGAGCGATACCATCGCCTGGCAAATCCCGACGATAGGCATAGCCGCCGTCGCAATCGGCTTGGGGCTCGTCTACATCGAGCCGGCCCTTCGCCGGTTGGGATTTTTGGGACGGCGTGGGGCTGCGTTCGCGGGCCCCCCGGTAATCGTCGGACTCTTTATGGTGAGCATCGTCAAGCTTACGGCGGAGAGCTTCTCGCCGTTTCTCTACTTTCAATTCTGATGCAGGACCAAAACCCCACCCCGTTCAGCCGAATGTTCGCCGTCGCCTTCCTCCTTGTCGCCACCTTCGGCATCCTGGTCTCGTTTCGGGCCGTCGTCTCCCCGGAGGTCGAAGAAAGCCTTCGGAGCACCGGGGCGCAAGACTCCGGAGGCCGTTTGGTTTTTGTCCTCGACGGCCGGTGGACCTCGCGCTTTCAGAGCGGTTTCGAAGAGGCCCTTCCGTTCCGGGAGCCGGCGGTGGTTCTCTGGTCCGTGGCGCGCTACGCTCTCTTCCGAAGCGGCGCCCCCGGCGTCGTCGTCGGAGAGAACGGCCGGCTCTACACCGCCGAAGAGTTCGAGGCGCACCCCGACTACGGGGAGCGGCTTCTCGCCCGACTTTCCCGCGTGACCGCGGTAAGGGACGCTCTCAAGTCAAAGCGGATCGACCTGGTCGTGGCCCTGGTGCCGAGCAAGGCCCGCCTTCAGCCTGAGCACCTCCGGCGCCGCCCCCCGGCGATCCTCGCCGACCGCTATTCGACTGCCCTGGCGTTTTTTCGGCAAGCCGGTATCCCGGCTCCGGACCTCCGGCCTGCCCTGGAGTCCGAAGGCGCCGTCCTCCGGCGGGATACCCACTGGACCCCCGGCGGAGCGGCTGCCGTCGCCCGACTCATTGGAGTACCCGGAAGAGACGCCCTCGACCGGCAGATGGTCGGACGGACCACCTTTGAATCCCTCTCCGGCGCCACCGTCGACCACACGGGAGACCTGATGGCCTTTCTTTCCCTCGGTCCCTTCGCAGAGCGCTTTGGGCTCGGGCCCGAGGAGATTCGCCTCTTCGAAACGCGCCGGGAAGACCGGCAACCCGGCGGCGACCCCGATAACGAGGACCCCCTCGGACTTTTCGAGACCCCGACGATACCCGTGGCCCTCGTCGGAACCAGCTACAGCGCCGATCCCCGGTGGAACTTCGGCGGGTTTCTCCAGGAGACGCTCGAGGCGGAAGTGCTGACGGTAGCCGAAGAGGGAAAGGGCCCCTTCGAGCCGATGGAGGCGTACCTCGGTAGCGATACCATCGCCGAGATTCCCCCGCGCCTCGTAATCTGGGAGATCCCCGAGCGCTACCTGACGGCAGACCCGGAATAGGGCGGAATAGGCCCCTTGCGACACCGCGGGTGGGGCGCTACTCTCTAGGGAGTATGCCGCTTTTTGGTCGGGGCAAGACGACGAAGGTCGACGACAGCGAGTTTACCCGGTACCTCTCGAAATACACCGATCGGATAGCCGAGCTCTGCGAAATAGCGCGGGACTCGACGGACAGCCCTGAGTTTCCCTGCCGAGACTTTCTGAACGTGCTCTTTCGGGAGGCCGCCCGGGTCGAGGAGCTGGTCGACGGTCACGGGGCTCAGACCAACGAGAAGTGGTTTCCCTTCCGGGAGTCGATCGCCGCCGCCAAGCTCTTCTCGTCGGTAATCTACGAGGTGTTACATATCCGGCAGGGGATGTCCCGGTATGAGCTCTTGGGAATCGAGACCGATCTGGAGAACGCGACGGAGAGCGTAATCGCCGGATTGCGGGGGGCTCTCTTTACCATCTGTCGAACGATTCTCGAACAGCTCGACCGTTGCGACCTCGGAAGATACGAGGGAGAGCCGACCTTTAAACCCTGCGTAACCGAGGAGCACAGCTATCGCCTACCGGCGGACCGGGAAGTCCGGCACGTCGAGTGGGTCGGAGAGTCGGTCGTCTATCTCGCGACGCAGTTTCTGAATCTCTCGGAGGATCGGGACGTTCGGGACGTGCTGATGGAACGGGACCCGGACATGTACGCGGAAGCCATTCCGGACCCGATAAGCGAGGAACGGCTTCGCCTCGTGGAGGCTCGGTTCCATAACCTACAGTCGCTGTACGACACCTACATATTCGAAACCGACATGGAGCAGCAGAACGCCGACCTCCCGACCCTCCGGGGACACATCAGCCTGATCTACCATCTCTTGGCGGTGGTCACGAACCTGACGCACTACTTTATCCGCCACATGAGCTCCGTTCGGAGAGACACCTTTCTAAAGATGCGCTTTCCTTTAGAACCGGAAGACATCCGGACCCTCCTCTTCGAGTATCCCTTACGATACGCCCGGATCTACCTCGATTCAGCGGTCCACCTCTGTCAGTCGATGATCCGGGCGTATTCGGAACAGGCCGAGATCGACGTCCCCATCCCGAATTACCGAGGGTTCCACGTCCGCCCTTCGACCCTCATCGCAAAAATTGTGGCCCACTACGGCAGCCCGGTAACGATGAAGCTCGGCATCGAATCCTACGACGCCTCCTCCCCTCTCGACCTGTTTCGGGCAAACGAAGCGATCAACGCCGCGAAGAGAAGACGCGTCACCGCGATGCTCGACAAGGACCCGGAGCTCAAAGAATCGATACCGAAGGATGCCGGCGACCGGACCCGGGAGTTGCAGCTGCTCTTCGTCCGGTTGATGAACGAAGGCTCCATCGTCCTCTACGACACCGATCTCTCCTTCGACGACCTGCAGTACGAGGAGGAGGCCACGCTGGCGGAGTTCGCCTCCCGCTACGTCGTTCACCTGATGTCCGTCGCCAAGATGGACGTCAAGAGCGACATTACCGTCACCTTCGCAGGGGATAGCCGGGCCCTGAACGACCTCAAGATTCTGGCGGAGAACGGCTACGGAGAGGACTACATGGGGAATAACATCGTCCTGCCCGAGGAGCTATCCTATCTATCCCGTTAGATACGGATTCAATGATCCGATCTAATCCGATCCAAGGTAGTTGACATATTCGTTGCCTTCGACTATCATTCGCTTCGAACCACTGGGTCTTCCTCACGGCCGATCTGTTTCCGTTTCCTTCTTTCGCAGGGTAATCAGACAGACAACGCGACCTCGGAGCCTGGTTACACCAAATGTTCTGCCCTGTGCAGAAGGAGTTTTACATGGGTACAAAACTGTACGTAGGCAATCTTAGCTATCAAACACAAGAGTACGATCTTCGGGATCATTTCGCCCAACACGGCGAAGTTGTTTCGGCTAGCATCGTCTCCGATCGGGACACCGGTCGTTCCCGCGGTTTCGGCTTTGTCGAAATGAGCAGCGACGAAGAAGCTCAGCGGGCTCAGAAAGAGCTTGACGGAAAAGAGC
This sequence comes from uncultured Spirochaetaceae bacterium, assembly GCA_964413945.1. Classification (GTDB taxonomy): domain Bacteria; phylum Spirochaetota; class Spirochaetia; order DSM-27196; family PWMO01; genus CAYPUT01. The sequence goes on along the minus strand of CAYPUT010000113.1, from coordinate 153 downwards.
TCGACGGCCGCCAGCTCAAGGTCAACGAAGCCAAGGGCCGCGGCGAAGGCGGTGGTGGCGGCGGCGGCGGTGGCCGACGCGATCGCTGGTAGTTCATACCACACACGGTAAACAACGAGGCGACCCTTCCGGGTCGCCTTTTTTTGTGCCCGG
>CAYPUT010000112.1:0-10736 GCA_964413945.1 uncultured Spirochaetaceae bacterium | reverse complement strand
AATAACGCCTCAGCACCTCTCGGCGACCGCTGATGAATCCAACGACGGCCCCCTTGTCGTAGAAATTGCCGGAAACCGTGCGTCGGTTGCCCCGGGGGTCCCGATCGTGCTCAGCAGGTTCTCCAACTCCTCGGCGCCGGCGTAGAGCGCCATGTTTCCCTCGGGCCAGGAATGGCCCTCGATGTTGTATCCGTCGTCGGCAAAAATGACGTTCCCCGTAAGGTGGCGTTGAGGGACGCACATCCCCAAGAGCGTTTCGGCGATGCCTTCCCTGCTCAAGAACCGTTTCGTCGGCGTATGGGCCAAGATGCTCTTTGCCCGGGGGCGGTACTCCCCGGTTTCGTCCTGGAGGAGGTCCCGGTTTAGGTTGGTTATGACCGTCCCGGGTGCGATCGCGTTTACCCGAACACCGTAGGGCGCCAACTGGGCAGCCGAGGTCTTCACGATGCCTTCGAGGGCGTGCTTGCTCGCGTTGTAGGCGTAGCTCGCGTAGAGGGAGAGGCGGCTTCCGCTGCTGCAGAGATGGATAATGTGCCCCTTCCGCTGGGGAACCATCACCCGGGCCAAGGCGGTGGTCGCCAGAAAGGCGCCGTTTACGTTCACCTCGATAACCCGGCGAAATATCTCCGCCAGCTCCTTTGGGTCGTCTTCCGTAAGGTCGAAGGTTCGGTGGTGTATTCCGGCGAAGTCGATTCCGATATCGATGCGGCCGAGGCGCTCTTTCGCGGCTTCGGTGGCGGCTACAACTGCTTCGGCGTCGGTAACATCCACGTCGATCACCAAGGGCGAATACCCGGCGATGTCGTTGATATTCGCGACGATGCCCCCGAGCTTCTCGAGGTAGGCCCGTTTCTTCTCCGGGTCCGCCGGGGGCATATCTCCGATGGCAACCTGGGCCCCCGAGGCCGCCGCGGCGTAGAGAAAGATCTCGGCGAGGTTTCCACCGCCGCCGATGGCGAAGATGGTAGTCCCGGAAAGGTCTATTCCCTGGTTCCATTCGAAACCAAAGGGTTCTGGATTGGTGGCTTCGAGATTCCTGATCATGCACGCTCCCGTTGATCGTCGGATGTGATGGTTTGCTGCAGTTTAGCCGATTCCGGCCCAGGGAGCTACCCAGCCGCCCCGGCTGGGGAGAGCCCCAAACACATTTCTGGGAAGAATACCGACGAGAGAGCAATTTGGACCTTGTCAAGATCCCTGCCATGCGCTATCTTGACGGTGTAAAGTAACTAGACGTTGTCAAAACGGGGGTTTCAAATGAAGCGGTTGCTGGTTGTTGTCGGCGGGGTCGCCCTTGTTGCGGCGCTCACGGCGGCGGTTTCTCAGTCGGAGTCGGCGGAGTCGGTATCGGTAAGGCTCCCAACGGTCGTGGTGGCGGAGGTCCTGGCCGCGCCGAACACGGTTGAAGAGAGCTACTCCGGTCGGGTAGTCTCTCCCTCCCAAGGCCCACTCTCCTTCACGGTCGGCGGCAGGATCCTTGAGCTTCCGGTGGAAGTGGGACAGTCTCTACGCCGGGGAGATGTCGTTGCGGTCGTGGATCGCCGGACCTGGGAGCTTGCCGAACAGGAGGCCGAGGCGGCCCTCAGCAGGGTCGAGGTGGAGCTTGAGCAGGCTCGCAGGGACCTCGAGCGCGCCCGGGCCCTGGGCGCGGCAGTTACTCAAGAAGAGGTGGAAAAGCGGCTTACCGGAGTCGGTGCCTTGGAGGCGGAACGGCGTCGGGTTCTGGCGGGCTTGTCCGAAACCAGGCGCCTGTTGCGGGAAGCTGTCCTTCGCGCGCCGTACCCCGGCGTAGTCACCGATCGCTTTGTCCGGGTCAACGAGGTGGTGTCTCCGGGTTCCCCGGTGGCACAGCTGAGCGGCAATGCCGGCGTGTTCGAGGTGGAACTGCTCCTCCCCGAGTCCGCAATAGGTAACGTCGCGCCGGGCGATGAGGTCAGAGTCGAGTTCCCCCTCTCGGATATCCCGCCACTCCCCGGTCGGGTTTCCCGAATGAGCGCCCATGCCAACGCCCGGGGCGGTCTCTTTCCGGTCAAGATAGCCGTCAGCGACACCCCCGGCATCACCGGAGGAATGCTGAGGCCGGGGATTCAGGCGCGGGTCAGCTTTTCCTATCGGGTTGACCAATCCAATCTGCTAATTCCGGTCGGGGCCGTCGTCTCCAGCCCCTCCGGCGGTGCCGTCGCCTATCGTCTGGTCGGCGAGCTGGTAAGGGAGACAGCTGTCGAGGTGCGAACCCTGATTCCCGCCGGCGCGGTGGTATCGGGGAATCTCGAAGCGGGAAACCACGTTGTGGTATCGGGGCACTTTACCCTCTCCGACGGCCAGGCAGTGGAGGTTGCACGATGAACCTCGGCAGGATACTCAGTGAGCAAAGACGTTTAACGCTGTCCGCCACGGTCCTCCTGGTGGTCGCGGGAACCCTATCCTGGATCGTCATGCCGAAGCAGGAGGACCCAAGTCTCCCTGACCGCTTCGGATCAATCGTCGTCACCTTTCCCGGGGCTTCCGCGGAAACAGTGGAGCAGTTAGTGGTAATTCCCCTGGAACGTGAGCTCCAAGGCGTCGCCGAAATCCGCACCGTCGCCGCGACGGCCCGGGCGGACGTTGCGGTCTTTGGCATCGAGCTGAATGAATCGATCTACGAAACAGACGCCGCCTGGAAGCGCGTGGAAGAGGCCATCCGGCGGGCGGAGCGGGAGCTCCCGGCGGAGGCCGACTCTCCGGAGACCAGTTGGGAAGGACTCGAGCTTCAGGCGGCAACCTTCGCGGTAACGGGCAGCGGGGACTGGCTGGAGCTGCGCGATGCCGCGGAGGCCCTGGAGGACCGCCTCTACCGGATTCCCGGCGTAAAGAGAGTTGCCACCACACCGGAGCTGGACACTCAGATAACGGTATCGATGCCCGAGGCGGCGCTGCGGCAGCTGGGTCTCTCCAGCCTCGATCTGGCGGGACTCCTGACCTCCCGAACGCAGGTAATCCCCGGGGGCCACGTTGAGCTTGGCGGCCTCCGCGTGCCGGTGGACACGGGAAGCGACATCAAGAGCGTCGAGGAGCTCGCCGCCACACAGATCCCGGTATCCGCCGATGCCGCTCTTCCCTTATCCTCCGTGGCAAGCGTGAGGTACGGCCGGGAAGAGCCTCTGAAGGATCTGGTGCGCTTCAACGGCCGGCAGGCAATCATCGTCGGGGCAGTTGCGAAGGACGACATAGACGTGGTTGCCTTCGGCGAATCGGTGAGTGACCTGCTGCCGGAGCTGAAGAGCCTGGTGGCTCCCCTTGAGCTGGAAGTCATGACCTTTCAGCCCGACCGGGTGGCGGCCCGGCTCGGAGGCCTGCGGATCTCCCTGATCCAGGGCATCTTGATCGTGGCCCTTGTCCTGGTCGTCTCGATGGGGCTGCGTCTGGGCTTGACGGTCTCGGTGATGATTCCGACGGTGGCCCTGGCCTCTCTGACGCTCTATGCCTCCTTCGGCGGGGTGCTCCAGCAGATGTCCGTGGCTGCCCTGGTGATGTCCCTCGGTCTTCTGGTAGATAACGCCATCGTCGTGTCCGAGCGGATCCAATGGTGGATCGATAGCGGCGAATCAAAGATCGAGGCCGCCAACAGAGCCGTCAGGGAGATGGCCCTTCCCCTTGCGGCGGCAACGGGAACAACCCTGGCGGCGTTCCTGCCGCTCCTGCTTTCCCGCGGTGCTACCGCGGACTTCACTTCGGCCATTCCTCGGCTGGTGATGCTCACCATCGCCGTGAGCTTTCTCTTCGCACTGACGGTTACCCCAACCCTGGGCATCCTGGTCTTCCGAAAGAGCCCCGGCGACAAGACGCATGCAATCGTACGGCTCGCCCGTCGTGTAAGCGACATACCGGCCAGACGACCACGGCTGGTGGTGGGCGCGGCGGCCCTGGCCGTAGTTGTCGCCTTCTCCTTGGCGCCTCTCATCGGCCGGCAGTTCTTTCCAAGCGGCGACCGGAACCAGCTGGTCTTGGACGTCGAGCTCCCGGAAGGAACGCATCTGCTCGCGACCAATGAGGTGGTCTCCCTGTTGGAGCGAGAGGTAAGCAATAGGGAAGAGGTGGTTCAGGTTGCGGCCTTTGTCGGACGCTCCGCGCCGGCCTTCTACTACAACATCATCCCCCAGAGCAACGCCCCGCACTTCGGCCAGCTCCTGCTAACCACCAGGTCGGTAGAGGATGTCGATGCCCTGGTGGACTGGAGCAGATCCTTTGCCGCTAAGGAGCTCCCGGGAATCATCATGGTTCCGCGGCGCCTGGAGCAGGGCCCACCGGTGTCGGCACCGGTGGAGATCCGGCTGAAGGCGGACGACCTGGCGACCCTGCAGGAAGCGACGCTGAGGACCCTCGCCGCGGTACAGCAAGCACCCGGCGCGGTGGATGCCTACCACGACCTAAGCCTAGGTACCCTCAACATCGCTTACCGGATCGACGACGCCGCCGCGAGCCAGGCACGCCTCGGAAGGCCGGACGTCGCCCGAACCCTCCTCGCGTCGACCAGGGGAATCGACGCCGGGGAGATCCGTCAGGCGGACAAGACCATACCCTTGGTCGTACGATCGCCGAGGGGCGAGTTTACGCCGGTGAACGAGTTGGAGACGGCCGGTGTCTGGAGTCCCGACGGGCGCATTGTCCCGGCCTCCGCCGTCGGCAGGACCGAGACGCAGGTACGCCCCGCGGCGATTCGGCGCCGGGGGGCCGTTCGCACCGCAAGCGTCTACTCTCAGCTTGCGCCGGGCGCTACCTACAGTGACGTCCTGGCGGCGGTGCTCCCGCGCCTGGAGCTGCCGGAGGGTGCAACCTTCGAGGTCGGTGGCGCCGCCGAGGGTTCCGGCGAGGCGAATCAGGCAATCGGTCAGGCGGCCTACGTCGGAATCGCCGTGCTGCTCTTTATTCTGATCGCCCAGTTTCGGTCCTTCCGGAAGGTCGGTATCGTCTTGGTAACCATCCCCCTGTCGGCGGTAGGCATCATTCCCGGTCTCCTGCTGGGAGGACAGGCCTTCGGTTTTATGTCGATGCTGGGGGTTATCGCCCTGGTGGGAATCGTGGTGAACAACGCGATCATCCTGATTGACGTCATCGATAGTCGGTTAAAGGAGGGGGTCGAGCTTTCCGACGCAGTCCGCCTGGCGGTGGAGGAGCGTACTCGGCCTATCATCCTTACCGCGGTCACCACCATCGCGGGCCTCGTGCCGCTGCTCTACTCCTCCTCGTCCCTCTGGCCCCCCTTCGCCTCCGCACTGATCTCCGGCCTGGCGGCGTCCACGGCCTTGACCATCTTAGCCGTGCCGGCGCTCTACATGCTGCTCTTCCGGCGCTCGCCGGTCCGGCGTCTCCCCGGGGGCCGGGTCTCGGCCGTTCTCGGGGCCGTCCTCCTCGGCCACCTCGCCCTGGCACCGGTCGTCCGGGCCCAGGAGCCCGCCCTGATAACCTTGGACGCGATCCTCCGGGAGGCCCGGGGGGCCCCGGCGGTAGAATCCGCCCGGGCGGCAAGCCGGGCGGCGGGCCAAAACGCGACGGCAACCGTTCGGGAAGGCTTCTTTCCAAGCCTCTTTGCCGGCGGCGACGTTGTTCGCCGAAGCGAAGAGATCACCTCGAGCTTCTCCTTAGGTCCCCTCGGGACCCAGGAGACGACCGCACTCCCGGATTGGGAGGGCACGGTGAGCGCCGGGATCCGCCAGCAGCTTCTGAATCCCGAGGTACAGTTCGGAGGGCTCCAGGCTGCCCGGGCGGAGCACGATGCCGAGCGCTACCAGGCGCTTCGGGTAACGGCGGCTACACAGCTGGAAGCGGTCTCCGCGGCGCTGACGGTGGAGGAAATCCGAGCGGGCCTCTCCGCCGCCGAAGCCGCTGAGGAGTCTCTGGCGGCTCAGGTCGTCCGGGTGGAGAGCCTGGTGCAGGCCGGAAGGGCTCTGAACACCGATCTGCTTCAGGTTGAGCTCGCACTCCTGGAGGTGCGCCGGGATGCTGCCTCCCTAGAGCGGCAGTTGGAGATAGCCCGCCTAAACCTGGGTCGGCTGCTTGGCCGGGAGGAGGCAGTAACGCCCGTTGTGCCGCAGATCGCCGGAGAGCTCCTCATTGCCCGAGCGGAGGCCGTGGGCTTCGATCCCGCCGAACGGGGAGACATCCTCAGCCTAATGGAAGTAGAGCGGCGGCTGGCACTGGAGGCCCGGTCCGTGTCGGCCGGTGCTGTGCCGGATATCAGCCTTTCTTTCCAGTCGGTGAGCACATTCAATCAAGGCGTAGAGCCGAAAACCTGGTTCGAGGGCGTGCTGGAGTTTAGCTGGGTTCCCGTCGCTTCGGGCGTTCGGGATGCCCGGCGCCGGCAGCTGACTGAGAGCCGGAGGGAGGTGGCCTCCCACCGCCGGGCGAGGACGGAGCTGGTTTCGGCACGGGCGGCGGCCCTCCGGGCGCTCCTTACGCTTCAGTTTCAGGCCGGAGAAGAGCTCTCGGTGCCCGAGGAGTAAGACGGGTCACGCAAGGAGTCTGCGGACCTTGCGGGCCGTCGCCGAGAAGGGGCAAGATAGGGTAACAATGGCGGGAAAAAGGGCGTACCATCACGGAAACCTCCGGGAAGCTCTCTTGGAGGAGGCGATACGGATCATCGACAAGGAAGGAACCGGGGCGTTGACCATTCGGCGCCTCGCCGACCGCGTGGGGGTGTCCCACGCGGCACCGGCATATCATTTCAAGGATAAGAACGCCCTCTTGGTTGCGGTGGCTACCGAGGGCTTTCGGCGCCTGGGCGAGTACTTCCGGCGAAGCATCGCGGACGCCGCCCCGGCGGCCCCGGCGGAACGGGTCCGCCGGCTGGGGTACGCCTACATCGATTTTGCTCTGGCTCACCCTTCCCACTACCGGGTGATGTTCGGACCGGATCTCAAGAGCATAAAAACCGACGATCCGGACTTTATTGAGGTAGCCTCCGCCGCCTTTGGATTCCTCCACGAGACTATGAGGGAGATATACCCGGACTTTGACGAAGCCGACCCCGCCGCGGCGCCGAAGGAAGCGGGAATGAACTCCCTGACCGCGGCCCTCTCGGCATGGTCGACGGTTCACGGCATCGTGATGCTCTGGATCGACGGCACGGTGAGGTGTCAGTTCGAGGACTGGACCGACGAGACCTATCGGGCCGTCGGCCACGCCGTCTTGGACAACCTTTCCGTCGTCTATCGCGGAGCCTACGAGCAAACGGCCCGGAGCGAGGCGCTATAAGTCCCGATTCAGAAAGGCCCGGATTCCGTCGACAACGAAGGCGTGGTCTTCCTCTTGCGGAAGGCCCGAGACGGTAACCGCCCCGATTACCCCGGCGCCGCCGACAATCAGGGGAAAGGCTCCACCGTGATCGGCGTACTCGGAGAGGCTCAGCCCCTGGCGGCTCTCCAAGGTCTCGCCTTGGAGCCTTAGCTCCGTTCCCACCCGAAGGGATGACTTGGAAAACCGCCGCGTCAAACGGCTCTTCCGTTCAACCCATGTTTCGTTGTTGTGGGAGGTGCCTTCGAAGGCGTACCGAAAAAGACACTGGTTTCCCCGGGTGATGTCGATGATCAGCGGGGCGCCGATCTTCCGCGCCCTCTCAACGAGGAGGGTACCTAAATCCCAGGCGTCGTCGTTGGTAAAGCGATCGAAGATGATCTCTCGTTCTTCCTGCTGAATTCTCTTGAGAAGGCGTTCGGCGTGCGCTTTTTCTTCCATGGGGCAATCATAGGGTCGGGCATGCCACCCTGGAAAGCCCCTCCCGGAGTAACCTTCGACACGCGGCGGCAACAACCAGGGAGTCCTCCTCCGGCGCCGGCTTTACCTGAAAAGTCAACGTGCCCCCAGAGCCCGATCCTTTGTCGAAGTAGCCGATCTCCGCCAGAGCGGAAAGAAACCCAGACAGAGTGTTCGCGTCCACCGCGCCGCCGGGCACAAAAAAGGGAGGGTGTCTATCCCCCCAGCGCGGATCCCCTCGATCGGCTGGGACGCAGTTGGAGAGGTGGGCATTGGTCACGAGCCCCCGGGCAAGCCTGACTGCCTCCGCCGGGTCCTCGCCGAGAAGCACCAGGTGCGAGAGATCCATCGTCATCCCGACGTTAGGGACCAACTTCCGGAGGCCTTGGATAAACTGCGCCGCCTCCGCCGTGGGTCCGAGGATCCGTCGCTTATCGACCTCCCGGTCGAAGTGCTCCAGGGAGATGACCAGGGGAGCCGTCGAGGGGCCGCCGGCATTCACCGCCCTTTTCGCGGCGTAATCGCAGAGTCGCGCAAGGGAGTCGGAGAGGTTTGCAAGCTCGGCGGGGCGCCTCGAGGCCCCTGGGTCGGGCCCCGGGTTGAAATCGGCGACGGCGGCTCCCAGGGCGTACGCCTGATCCACCAAACGGCAGGCCTGCTCCAGGGCGGCGGCCCTCCGATCGGCGTCCGGGCACTGCAGGTTGAGCTCTCCGTCGGAAACCGTCCCGCCGATATCGAAGGTCGGGACGATTCCAGCGAGGCGGAGCTCCGCACCCAGCTCCTTCGCCGACCTCAGACTCTCCAGGGGCGGAATCTGAAAGGTCTTCCAGTAGCCGTCACGGATCAGGGGAGCAAGCAGGGTCGCTGTCTGCCCGGGCCGCTCCTGGATCTGGGGAACGATGTGATAGGTAAATCCCGAAATAGGAGGCTGCACCGATTCTTCCTCCTCCCGGCCGCCGAGGTCCGGCGGCCCGGGGGCGCGTCCACAGTTAGCCGAAGAGGTTCAGCTCCAGGGTTCGCTCTTTGGGCCCGTCCATTTCCAGAAAGAGCACGTTCTGATAGGTGCCCAACCCGAGGGCGCCATCTTCCACAAGGAGCGTCAAGCTCGAGCCAAAGAGGGAGCTAAAGGCGTGTGCTTCGGTGTTCGGATTCTGCTTCCTGATATGCTTAAAGGGCCGAAGTCCGGCGAAGGTGTTCTCGGCGATCTTTATGTAGTCCTCCCGGAGCTCGTCGTCATCCTCGGCAAGAAAGATAGCGGCCGTCGTGTGGGGAATGCTCACCAGAAGCAAACCCCGCTTTACGTCACCTACTTCTCGGGCTATCGCCTCGGTTACGTTTAAGATTTCCCGGGGACTCGATGTCTTTACGGTAATCTGCTTCTTCATGGCTCCCTCTTTCCCCGCTCCCTACTGCACCAACGCGACTGCTTGATCGAGGACCCTTCTCGACCCGGCGATAACGGTTTCCGGCGGCTCCCCGTCCCCCGGCCGAATCTCGAAGGTTACCAGACGGTGCCGATACGGTTTGCCGGGAATGTCGAAGTAACCGATCTCCCAAAGCGCCTGGAGAAAGGGGGCAATCTCGCCGGGACCGACCTCGCTCAGAGGCACCCAGTGGGGAGGGTGGTTGTCCCCCCACCGTGGATCCTTCTTATCCTTGACGATGTAGTTTGACAGGTGAGCGTGGAAGACGAGGTCTCCTGCGTCCCGGACCGACTGCGCCGGGTCCTCCCCGAGAAGAAACAGATGGGATATGTCCGCGGTAATTCCCATGTTGTCGTGTTTCTGTTGAATCCGGCGGATAACCTCGATGGTTTCGCTCGTCGGACCGAGGAGGTACTTCTTGTCCACCTCCCGGTCGAAGTGCTCCATCGACAGACCAAGGACGTAGTCCTTGGCGGTCTCCGCGGCGTACCCGCAGAGCCGGCTTAACGAGTCGACGAGAAGATCCTTTTCCCGGCTTCGTTCGGCGGGCCCCGGGTCCTTGCCGGGATTCAGATCCATGATCCGGGCTCCCATCAGGTAGGCTTCGTCGATAAGCTCACGGCTCAGGTCGATCGCCGCCTTGCGGTTCTCCTCATCGGGAGTGTGAAGGCTCACCTTAGCCCGGGAGAGGGTGCCGCCGACGCCGTAGACGGCAGTCATCCCGGCGAGACGCAGTTGCGCCGCCAGCTCCTTGACGACAGCCGCATTACCGATCGGCGGAATCTGCAATCCGCTCCAATAGCCGTCCCGTATGATCGGCTCGAGGTGGGACAGCACCGCCTCTTTGTCCTTCGCGATCTGCGGAATAATGTGGTAGGTAAAGCCCGGAAGCATCCGCTGGGAAAGCCTAGTCATCTTCGCATCCTTTCGCTTCGCGTATGGTTTGAATGAATTGCCGGACGATCGGCGTAAAGAAGGAGACGAGAGCGATCAAGATAAAGACCAGACTGATCGGCTTCTGGATAAAGATCAGGGGGCTTCCCTGGGAGGTGATAAGCGCCGTTCTGACGTGCCGCTCGAAGGCTCCGCCGAGAACCAAGGCCAAGAGAAGAGGTACGAGGGGGAACCCGTAGCGCTTCATCAAGAAACCGAGGAGTCCGAAGAAGAGCATGATGCCCGTGTCCCAGAAGCTGTTCCGCAGCGAGTAGGTGCCGACGACACAGAAGACCGATATGGTCGGCAGCAGTATCCACCTCGGGACCCGGAGAACCCGGATCCAGACCTTCATGGTCGCGAGGGTTACAAAGAGTACGAGTATGACGCCGATTAGGAAGGCCCAGAAGACCGCGTAGACGAATCGAGGGTTGTTCTGAAAAAGGAGGGGTCCCGGGGTAAGCCCCTGGATCATCAGGGCCCCGAGGAGAATCGCCGTTACCGGATCCCCGGGAATGCCGAGGGTGAGCATCGGTATCATGGCCCCTCCGGCCATCGCGTTGTTGGCGGCCTCGGGTGCCGCGACGCCCTCGAGGGCGTTGCGCTCGGCGTCGTCCTCCGAATAGTCCTTCCGGCGGCCCCGCATCCGGC
>CAYPUT010000111.1:0-10764 GCA_964413945.1 uncultured Spirochaetaceae bacterium | reverse complement strand
CGTCCGTCTGCCCTCGTCAAACAGGGTCAATTATGCTACTCTTTAAGTACTGAAACACTCAAGCGTATTCCGAGGAGACCTATGAGAATTCACTACTATTTGTCGGTAACTCCCCTCGAGGCGTTGATCGCCTCCCAGTTGGACCCGGAACAATTCGGCTACTACATGTCGATGGGCAAGAAGAACGGCTCCTACGAGCGCATCATGTTCTTCGAAATCGAGGGCGGTTTCGGCGACTACTTTGACTGGAAATACGCGGAGGAACGGTGCGTTCCCCACGAAGATGGGGCTCCGAAGAATTCCGTGTGGGTCTCCGCCTACCGGGCCCTCGAGCACGTCGAGATGGACAAGTTCATGGCGCTCTATCTTACAACTCCCGACGGCCGGAGCCTGAAGATCGAGCCGGGAGACACCTCGGCGCAGCCGGAGAACCGGAGCTACTACGTCTACCAGGAGATCTGTCCGAACACCCCCCTGGTCGTGAGCGCCCTCGACCCGCGGACCTTCGGCAAGTATCTTACAAATTCTCACTACCATATCTCGGTTCCGAAGGTCGTCTTCGCGGACCTCAAGACCGTTGACTTCGATAATTACGAACGGACCGGGAATATCGGTGGAACCTACGACCGCAACCTCGAGCATCTGAGGGAGTGCATCAAGGATGTCAAGACACAGCCGCAGAAGCCCAACAAGAACGTCGAGCGCTCGATGGACTCCTTCTCGTATCAAATAATCGACAACGGGATCTACGCGGTCACCGGGGATAAGATGGTGAGCTTCCCGATGCCGAGCATGGACAAACTGCGGCAGGAGCATTTTTTCTGGGCCCGGTCCGCGAGAATACTCTAGTCACTGCCCTTCTCGTCGTCGACAAAACAACACCCCCTGCGGAGGTCCGAGAGCTCTCGGGCCTCGCTCGGGCTGCGGGTTTGACCATCGTCGAAACCGTCGAGGCGTCCCTTCGATCCCCCCACGCCGGATTCCTCTACTCCCCGGACTCTGCGCAGCGTATCGCCGACACCGCCGAGGAAGAGGATACCGAGATTCTGCTCTTCGACCGGGTCCTTACCCCCTCGCAGCAACGAAACTGGGAACGCCTAACCAAGCGGTCGGTAATCGATCGCCAGGAGGTAATCCTTCGCATCTTCTCCCAGCAGGCGGTAACCCGGGAAGCCCAGCTCCAGGTCGAGCTTGCCGAGCTAAACTACTACCTCCCGCGGCTCCATAAGGCCTGGACCCACCTCTCCCGGCAACGGGGGGGCGCCGGAGCGACCAGAGGCGAAGGCGAAAAGCAGCTGGAAGCCGACCGCCGGACCCTCCTAAAGCGTATCCACCGGATAAAGAAGGAGCTCGAGGATGTGCAGGGCGAGCGGGCTCTCCGGCGAAAGCAGCGAAACGGCACCCTCGTTGGCTCCCTGGTAGGATACACCAACGCCGGCAAATCGAGCCTCCTGAACGCCCTCTCGGGGTCCGAAGTGCTGGTTGCCAACCGTCTCTTTGCCACCTTGGACCCGACGACCCGCCGGGTGGAGTTAGGGGGCGGAGCCACGGTGGCCCTTACCGACACGGTCGGCTTCGTCCGACGCCTTCCGGAAGGCATTGTCGACGCCTTTCACGCGACACTCCAGGAGACCGTCGTCGGAGACTTCTTGATCGTGGTAATCGACGGATCGGATCCGGAAGCGGAGAGCCACTACCGGACAACCCGGGAGGTACTCTCCGGGATAGGCGCCTGGGACAAGCCACGGCTGATCGTCGTGAACAAGAGCGACGCGCCCTCCTTCCGACCTGTCCTTCTCGAAGAGGAAGAACGCATCGTCTCGGTTTCCGTCAAGACGAGGGAGGGGCTCGACGCGCTCCGGGAAGGCGTTCGGGTTATCGTATCCCACAGCTACCAGCGGATAGAGTGCCTCCTTCCGCCGGGGCGGAGCGACCTCGCGGCCTTGGCCCGGCGGACGGGACTGGTGCACCGGGAAGAGTACGACGCCGAGGGAATCCACCTTACGGCGGAGGTCCCGGCGCCGACGTTACGCCGCCTCGCGCCCTTCGACCGCTATATATCCTTGATATAGACCCGGTGCTTCTTGTACGGCCGGGCGCCGAGGGTCTCGACATCCGAGAGCATCAGCGCGGTGGTTTCGCCGATCTGGGTAAGATCGGCGTGCTGGAATCTCGGTCCCCCGGCGGTTAGCGTCAGCTCGTGATAGAGCAGGGCGTTTCCCCCGAGGCGCTGATACTCCGGAAGAATCCCGGCCCCGTTGATGATCAACTGCCGGGTCCGGCGGAACTCCCGTTTAATGTCTATGATCGACCGGAGCGTCAGGCGCCCGTCGGAACGCTTGAGGGCCGCCGACAGATCCGGGAAGGTAAGCAGGTATCCTGCGTAGTTGCCGTCGTGGGTCAAGATTTTGATCAGCTTTGGGTCGGCGACCGAGAGCAGGTCGGAAACCAGGCGGTCGAGCTCTGCCTCGGAGAAGCGGTAGTTCTCCAAGTTCTCCCCGAGAGTCTCGTTGAACAGCGGAGCAAGCTTTTCGGCTTCTTTCTCGAGCTCCCGCGTGGAGGAGAAGCGGATAACCCTAAAACGGCCCCGCCTCAAGACCGCCTTTGCCAGACGTTCTACCTTGTCGGGCATCGAGAAGGTTTGCGGCTTGAGGGCGTAGGAGACAAAATCGACCAGCTTTTCGAAGCCCAGGGATTCGAGGTGCACCTGGTAGTAGGGGTGATTGTAGAGCATCATCGTCATGGCCGCCCGATGCTCGAACCCGTCGACAAGGATGCCACTCCCGGAGGGACCGCCGAAGAGCATCGGCCCCTCGAGCTCGTCGAGGCCCCGCCCCTTTCCCCACTCCGCCGCGCGGTTCAGGAGGGCCCGACTGATCTCCGGGTCGTCCTCCATATCCAAGAAGTAGAAGTGCGCCCGGGAGCGGTTGTTCTGTCTGTTGGAGGCCCGGTTGTCGAAGACGGCGACCCGCCCCACCGGCCGGCCGTCGCTATACGCGACGAAAAAGGCTCCGTCGGAATGCTCGAAGAAGGGGTGCCGCTTCTCCACGATTTCCCGGACATCCCGCCGGAGTCGGGGAACCCAGTAGGGCGAGCCCCGGTAGATGGTGTGGGGGAGTTGTACGAAGCCCTCGAGAACTCGGCGGTCTTTCGGTCCGATTTCGAGGACGGTAAGCGCATCTGACATGGGGCGAAGTATACGCACCTTCCGCCCTTTGATAAATCTCTCCGATATGCTATAGTTTGTCTCGGTGAAGGTACCGGAAGTCCGTTTGTACACCCACCGATACCAGTCTCCCATTGGGGAGCTCTTTCTGGCAGTTAACCGCCAAGGTCGGGTGATGCGCCTCGGTTTCGAGGATCAGCGTCGATTCCTCCCCGGATACACCTTCGAAGAGAACAAATACCCCTGCGGCGAGGTTGAATACCAGCTCGACGAGTACTTTGCCGGTCGGCTCGAGCGCTTCACCCTGGAGTTCGCCTTCCAGGGAACCGAGTTTCAGCGTATGGTCTGGTCCCGGCTTCTCAAGGTGCCCTACGGAGCAACGACCACCTACGGTGAGATTGCCCAGAAAGTCGGCAAGCGGGATGCTGCCCGGGCCGTCGGAAACGCCGTGGCCGCAAACCCCGTGGTGCTCATCGTTCCCTGCCACCGGGTCCTTCCGGCTTCCGGTTCCGTGGGGAAGTACGCGGTGTCGAGCCTGAACGGCGCCGGGAGCACCGCGAAGAAGTGGCTTCTTCATCTCGAAGGCGCTCTGACGACCGGCGGGCCGGAGCTTTCCCTAACCGCTTGACGGCTATCGCTTGACGAAAATCTGCAGAAGCTGAACGAAATAGAAAATCTTCTTGTACATGTCGAGAAGCCGGTCTTTGAGGTGGGCTTCGCTCCCCGCCTCGAGCTCCTTCCAGTTCATAACGAGCTGATGGTTTTCCTTCTCGAGATCCTCTAAGAGCTCTTTGACCTGCTTTGCGATGATGATCAGGTTTTGGGCGGCCTGATTGACCATGGTCTTGGCCTGCTGGTTGATCTGATCCACCAGCTGTTTAAGCAGTCGGTTGGAGTTCGCGTCCCGATCGACCACCCTCCCCATCGCCTTCCGGAGGCGAACCCCCAGCTCCCCCTCCTCGCCGAGGCTGTCGTCGAACTGGACGACCTGATCTGAAACCTGCAAGGTCTGATGATAGGCGTCGGAGAAGCGCTTCGCCGTCATATTGGCGGTCCACTTTCCCCGAACCAGGAGTTGATCCTGAACGACCTCTCGAATGTCCTTCTTGAAATAATCGAGGAGGAACGCCTTGAGGTAGTTGAGCGCTTCGGTATGGACGAAGCCGGCGACCATACGCTTGGAGAACATCCCGTTGGCCTTGTCGGTGTAGTTCTTGGTTCGGGAGACCGCAGGGGTTCCGAACACTTGGATCGCCAGCTGATCTATCCGACCCTTCCGCCGCTCCGACATTATCTTCTGCACCGTTACCTCGGTGGCGCCCTTCAAGTTGTTCAGGTAGCCCTCGACGATCCGGTCCCGGGCGACTCTCGGCGTCGGTACGTACTGGGGATTCTTGTCGATGTGCTGGACCATCATCACGAAGGTCCCGGACCGCCGGAGATCCTCCATCGCAGCCAGAATCTTTTTCCAGGCCGGGCGGGCGATTACCTCGACCCCTTTGTACGCCTGGAGAATGTCGAGAACCTTATCCCAGGGAAGGTCCCTCTCCAAGGGGATGGCAACCTCGAGGAAGTCCTTGATATCGTCGGAGACATACTCGCCGTTGATCGCCTCGAACTTGGGCTTGTAGGAGTAGTCGTGCTCCGGGACCGAGGAGTCGAACTTCTTGACGAGGAAGTAGTAGTCAAAAGCGACGAATCGGAGGAGTATCTGCACCGCGTTGTACGTCGTGTTGATGGACTTTACGAGCTTTGCGTCGAAGGAGCCGAAGAGGGCGACCATCTTTTCTTTGATCAGAGAGGCGAGGGCCTTGGGATCCATGCCGTCGGCGATCCGGCGGATCTGCTCTTCGGCAAAAAAGTCTCGGGCTTCCCGCTGGGAATCGGTGAGAAAAGCGTCGACGGTAATCTGCTTGAGGGCCTGGGACTCCTGGGCATTTTGCAGCAGATTCTGCGCCGGCCCGACGACCTTGTAGATATCGAAAAAGAAGCGGGCCAAGCTCGGCTGAACCTGCTCCCCCTTGGTCTTGTAGTGTTTCTGCTTTGCTTTCGAGAGCTGTTTGGCGATCTGTCGCAGCTGCCGACGCTTCTCCCGCTCCGGATCGTCGCTTCTAAAGAGGGAGGTAATTAGTCGGTCAAGAAAGTTGGACGGTTCCGGCGCCTTCTGCTCGGCGCCGGAAACCTCCTCGATTGGGCCGCCCATGCGGCTATGCTACGAAATATCTCCAATACCTGTCAATCAGCGAAAGCGGACCGATACTTCCTCCTGAAACTCAACCGAAATACCCTCGGTGTTTTGCACCAACTCCTGCACTTCGATCAGGCTGTCCGCTTGATTCTCGATAAGGCGCCGGGTCGCTTCGGGGTCCGCGAGAATCTGGTTGAAGTCAATATCCATCAGGGTGATGGTGTTTCCGTTTCGATGGGCTGCGGTGGTGTCAACGATCGCCCCCTGGACTTGGATGTCGAACCCGATCCTCATGTCCCGGTAGAACTCGGTCATGCCTTCGAGCTCCTCGCTCGAGGGCGCGTCTTCAGCATCCCCCATATCGAGCTCTTCGGCCTCGTCGTCCTCCTCGGACTGGGGCATCGTCACCAAGAGAGTGGCGGGGTTACCGCGGTTCAGGGAGAAGGTAACCAACTCTTCGGTGGACTCGCCCGAATCCCCCGAGGGCACCGAGTCGCCGGGGTTCTGATTGACCCGCAGGTTGTTGATGTCGCTGAACGCGAAAACGGCCTTGTACCCCCGGCCGAAGGAATCGTTTATCTGCTCCACCGATTTGAGGGTTACGCCGGGTCCCATCGAGGCGGCCTCTGCTTCCAACTCGCCGTCCTCATAGAGCTCGAAATCAGCCGGAGAGCTACCGGACATTCCGGCCAGCATTTCGACGATCTCGTGCTTCATTACGAAGGTCCGCTCCACCTGACCCGAACCGTCGCGCCCCACCTTGACCGTGGTCTGAGACTGCAGACAGCCGCTGAGCAGAACGATCGCTCCCAGGGCGAGAAACGCGAGGGGCGCCACCTTTTTTAGTCTTCGCATATTTTCCTTCCTTTTCTTGAGTAATTCGTGCGCCTTCCCATTGTACCCCCTTGGCGGATCGGTTTCCACCGAGAAACGGTCTTGGGCTCCGGCGCTTGAAGCAGTCGCAACGCGAAACTATAGTAAGGTATGCACCACTTGGCAGAAGAGCTCAACAAGACTCTCGGATCGGGCGCCGCGTATCGCCTGCTCTCCGATTTTGGACGCCGGATCTACTTTCCCAAGGGCATCGTCGCCCAGTCGGCCGAGGCCCGGGAGCAGAGCTCGGAGTTCAACGCGACCGCGGGGCTCGCCCTCGCCTCCGGGATTCCGATAACCCTACCGGCCCTCGATACCCTGCTTCCGAATATCCCGCCGAAGGAGAGCGTCGACTACGCACCGACCGGCGGGGTAAAAGGCCTCCGGGAAGCCTGGAGAAAAGAGATTCTGAGGAAGAACTCGAGCTGCGACGAGAAGACCTTCGGGCTTCCGGTCGTTACTCCAGGATTGACGGCCGGCATATCCCAACTAGCCGACCTGTTTATCGACGAGGGAGACGCCGTACTTCTTCCGGAGCTGTTCTGGGGGAACTACACGCTGATTTTCGCCCAAAGGCGGCAGGGAGAGATGATCACCTTCCCCTTCTTCTCGGATGCCGGCGGTTTCAACATCGAAGGGTTCCGACGAGCGGTCGAGAATCTCGCCGACCGGGAGAAGCTCCTGGTGCTCTTGAACTTTCCGAACAACCCCACCGGCTACACGCCGACCCCCGGCGAGGCGGAGGGAATCGTCGAGGTTCTCGCCGAACGGGGCGCCGCCGGAAAGGCGACCCTGGCGGTTTGCGACGACGCCTACTTCGGTCTGACCTACGAGGCCGAGAGCTTTACCGAATCGCTCTTCGGCCTCTTGGCGAAGGCCCAGGAGAACATTCTGGCGGTCAAGGTCGACGGTGCTACCAAGGAAGAGTTTGCCTGGGGGTTAAGGGTCGGATTTCTGACCTTCGGCGGCGCCGGCACCTCTCCGGAGGCACGGGACGCGCTGGCGACGAAGCTGACCGGGAGCCTGAGGGCGGCCGTCTCCAACTCCAGCAACCTTGGGCAGCATCTGGTTCTCCGTCTCCTTTCGGACCCGGACCATCAGAAGCAGAAGCAGGAGGTCCGGAAGATTCTGGAAAAGCGCTATCAAAAGGTCCGGAGTATTATCGCCGAGATGCCCGGGGAAACCGGTCTGAGTCCCCTTCCCTTCAATTCGGGGTACTTTATGGCCTTTCGGTGTGAGGGAATCTCTCCGGAAGAGCTCCGAAAGGCCCTTCTGCAGAAGGGCGTCGGGACTATTTCTCTCGGGAGCGACATTCTTCGGGTAGCGTACGCCGCCGTTGACGAGGAGCTCCTGCCGGAAATCTATTCGAGGATTTTTGCCGCGGCAAGTAAGCTGCGGCAGAAGTAGCCGGGCCTACCTATCTACCAGGTACCGTCCCATTTCGGAGACTTCCTTCATCCTCTTGAAGACCGGCGTCTCGAATTTGTGCGCCTCCGAGTCGATCTCGACCACCTTCTGAAATAGCGCGTTCAGAAGATCCGACAAGATGTTCAGGTTGGAGGCGAAGTTGTTTACCGCCATCTCCCGGATAACCCGGTCGGTGCCGGCGCTCCCGGGGCCGCCGCTCAAACGGCTCCTGAGATGGGGGGCGACTTCCCTTCGAGCCACGTGGATAAAACGGGCGACGGCGACGATGCGCTCGTAGAGCTCGTCGAAGTGGTAGCCCTGGAGACGGAAATGGCTCGATTTCTCGGTGAGACTCTCGATGAGGTCCCAGGTCCGGGCGTCGATCGAGATTCCGGTAAAGGCCTGCCGGAGGTACCGGTTGTTGATATTCGCGTTAAAATGCGCGTCTATCCGGTCGATGAGCGCGAAAACTTCGCTGTCCTTAACCTGCATTGCTATTCCTCATGGTATCGCGATCCTTGGGAGACTCCAAGAGCCTCCATCCGAGCTTCCACATCTCGGTAGAACTGCTGCTTTTCGTTATGCTCCTTCGGCGCCAGCCGAATCTGCGGATCGCTGTCGCAGGTAAGCCGCATAATCACCACATCCTTCGGTAGCAGTTGAAGTGCCTCGACCACGTAGGCGAGGTGCCGTTCCCGGGAGGGTACCGTAGCTTCCCCGGCGTAATAATCGTGGGCCAGGGCCGCGTCGGCCGTTATGTGGACATTATGAATCTTAATGCCCTCGGGATGAAAGCGATTCAGGTAGGAAACCGTAGAAAGACACTCCTTCATCCCCTCTCCCGGCAGGCCGAACATCACGTGAACCGCAATCTTGACACCGGCGCGGCGCACGAGGCTGAAGGCCTCTTCGAACTCCGCGAGACCGTGCCGCCGGTTTACCCGGCGGAGGGTGTCTTCGTCCGCCGATTGAAGGCCCAACTCTACCCAGACGTCTCGGCTCGCCGTTCGGTAAGAGGCTAAAAGGTCGACGACGGCGGGGTCTATACAGTCGGGACGGGTCGACACGACGAGCTCCCGGAAGGGGGCGGCCGAAAGGCCCTCGTCGTAGAGCTTCTTTAGGGCCCCGACATCGCCGTGGGTTCCTGAATAGGCCTGGAAGTAGAGGAGGAACTGTTCGGCCTTGTAACGGCGCCGGAGAAACGCCGTCCCCCTAGCGATTTGTCCGGCGAGGCTCTCGGCCGGATCGACGAACGCCGCTCGACCCGCCGTGGCGCCGCAATAGCGGCAACCGGAGCCGGGGGCATCTTCGCTCCGGTGGGGACAACCGAAGCCGGCGTCCACGGGAACCCGGTAGACCGGTCCGCCGTACTTGCCGCGAAGGTAGGTCGAGTATCGAAGAAAGGGTGCTCTCACGCCGCCTTCCGAGTCTATCGGCTTTGGCGTCTCCGGAGAAGCGAAAAAGCACGTTGACTCGTCGCTCCCGAGAGACCTAAGATGCGGCCCAACGTGAAGCATCGTTTCTTCGGGTTTGCGCTTTTTATACTGGTTTTCTCTCTCGCCGGATGTACCACCCGGACGCAGGAGGTTCGCGTGTGGACCGACCGCATCGAGCTGGTTACCCACTCCGAGCTCTTCAACGTCGGAGATTACGGCTTCTACGCGGTGGTCGAGTATGTCCCATCGCCGGCCGAGGCGCTGGAACAGAGAGCCGATCGGCCGGATGTTATCGTCGCCGACTATCTCGGAAGCACCGACATAATGGAGTCGTTCTTAGTCCTCGATCGGCGGTTCCGGCGGTTTTCTCCGGATAGCCGGGACGTCTACGGCGATCTTCTGTCGCATGGCCGGCTGAGAGGGAGACAGCGACTCTATCCCATCTCCTTCGATCTGCCGGGGGTTCTCTCCTTGGCCGAGACGGCGGAAGAGCTACCGGATTTTACGATCGATATCGACGAGCTGCGGGAGCGAGGTGGGGGCTTCAACCAAACGGAATCCGGCCGTCTAACCCGGCTCGGCTACTCGCCGAGATGGTCCCGGGAGTTTCTCTACACGCTGGTCCGGATGTTTGGCGTCAGATTCTTCGAAGGACCCGAGGGGCTTCTCCAATGGGACGGAGCCCAGTTGCAAAGCGCCGTGGAACGAGCCAGAGATTGGATCGAAGAGACCAACCAGGGGCTCGAGGCGGAGAGGATGTTCCAAGAGCAATACCTCTACGATCCGATGCCGCAGTTGGTCCTCCGGGAACGGGTTCTGTTTTCCTACATCCGGGCATCGGATTTTTTCTCCATGCCGGAGACCCGGCGACGGCATTTCGACATACGATGGCTTTCCCGAGACGGGAAGATTCCCGTTTTAGAATCGATGGTTTTTGCCGGAGTCGTCGCCGACTCTCGGCACAAACAGGCCTCCCTGGACTTCGTAGCCTGGCTGGCGTCGGCAGAGACCCACCGGAAGATACTGGTTAACGCCGAAAAGCGGAGACTCGGCTCCTTCGGGGTATTGGGAGGCTTCTCGGCGCACCGAGAGACAAACGAGTGGTTCCTTCCGGAGCTCTACCCTTCGCTCCTCGGCATAATGCCGCCCGGAGAGACTCTCTCGTTCCCGGAGACAGTGCCGGATAGCTGGGACCTCCTGAAGTCCCAGGTCGTAGAGCCATGGCTATCCCGGGCTATCGATCGCCACCCAGGCCTTCGGTCTCTCGACAGCCTCGTCGAAAGTTGGATGCTGCAGAAGGGCGATTAGCCTGCCGCGTTTGACATATGTCGCCTCTCGCCGTAGGATTAAGCTCATAATATAACCCCACGTGGAGGTACCCTATGGCTACGGTTGAGCTCAAGAACATCACAAAGATCTACGACGGCGATGTACTGGCCGTCAAAGACGCGAACATCACGGTCCAGGACAAGGAATTCATGGTTCTCGTCGGACCTTCCGGCTGCGGAAAGACGACGACCCTTCGGATGGTTGCCGGCTTGGAGGACATCTCCGGCGGTGAGCTCTACATCGACGGTAAACTCGTCAACGATATCCCCCCGAAAGACCGGGACATCGCGATGGTCTTTCAGAACTACGCCCTCTATCCGCATATGACGGTCTACGACAACATGGCCTTTGGTCTGAAGATCCGG
>CAYPUT010000110.1:0-10786 GCA_964413945.1 uncultured Spirochaetaceae bacterium | reverse complement strand
GTGCTCAGCCGGGAGGAGTACGGGGTTTTGGTCGCGGCCCGGGGCGACGGCACCGAAACCGTCCCCTTCGAAGAAGTCGCCGGGCAGAAGAAGCTCGTCCCCTTAGAGCACCCCTGGGTTCGCTCGGCGCGCCTCGTGGGGGCCTGCCTCGGAGACACCTGGGAGGCGGCCCCGGGCGCAAATTGACTTTTTGATATTTGTCTGTTAATCTCTTTTATTAGAGATGTTGAGCGAAAAAAGTATCCTCCGGACCGTCCCAGCCTTCCCAGCCTTCCTCGCCTTACTCGTCCTCCTGTTCGCCGGCCTTCCGGAGCCGGTGGCGGCCATAGAGAAACCGCGGATCCGAATCTCCGTCGAAAACTACCCGGGGCACGTCCAGACGGAGGCGGTCCGACACTTCGCCGAGGAATTGGAAGCCCGTATCGGAGACCGTTACGCAATCGAGTTCTATCACTCGGGACAACTCTTTCGGGACCGGGACGTCTTGGCCGCTATGTCCGCCGGGAACGCGGAGATAGCCGTTCCGGGCACCTGGCAGATCGACCGCTATGAGCGCTCGGTTGCCGCGTTTCTCTTGCCGGCGTGTTTCGCCCGGGACCCCGAGGTTATCCATGCCCTTTCCGACGGCCCTCTCGGGGCGGAGATAAGCCGACGGATGGAGGAAAGCCTAAACGTCGTGGTCCTAGGGCGCTGGCTCGACCTCGGGCACGCGCATCTGTTCTTTGCCGGCCGCCGCGTAACCTCCCATCGAGAGATCGAAAACTTGCGAATCAGGGTGGCCGGGGGGCTCGGAAACGAGCTCCGGATCCGGACTCTCGGCGGTCTGCCGGTCGTGATCCCCTGGAACGATCTACCGTTCTACTTGCAGCAGAAACGCCTCGACGGCGTCCTTACGACTTACGAGACGGCCCTGAGTGGCCGCCTCTGGGAGTACGGAATCCGCTACGCCTTCGAGGACCACCAGTACTTCGCCCAGTACGTTCCGCTGATGCGCCGCACCTTCTGGAACCGGCTCTCTCCCGACGACCGCCGGACGATTCGGGAGGTTTGGGAGTCGGTGGTCGATACGCAGCGGCGGGCGGCCGTCCGGGCCCAGGAGGAAGCCCGGCTGGTTCTAGAGCGGAACGGGATCGAGATCGTCGAGCCGAAAGTGGAGGAGCTGGAAGCAACCCGTCTGCAACTCCTCCTGGTGCAGGAGCAAATGGCCCACACCTTGGGCATACCGCCGAGCATCCTCCGCCTCCTGACAGGCGCCCTCTAACAGCATGAAACAGAAGGGATCCCGCAGGCGGGCAGATCAGAGCCGTACACTCTTTTTCGTCCTTGTTCTGTCCATTGTCGCGGTCGCCGCCTTCGGTTTGATCGCCGGGTATCGATCGGTCTATCTCTCGGCCCGGGAGCGGGTCGTCGTCTCCGCCCAATCCTACGGCGAATACATCCACGGCGTCCTCGGCGCCCTCAGTATTTCCACGGACGTCGTCGTGCGAGAGGTATTGGACGGCCGCAGCGGCGAGGAGCTCCGGGAGTATATGCGCCGCCAAGTGCTCTTCGTTCCGCAGATAGAAACCCTCGAGCACTACGACGCCGAGGGGGTCTTTCTCGTCGGCGTCCCGGAGACCGCGATCGAGGTATCCGGAAGCTTTTCTCGGGACCTTCTCTCCCTCCACCGGGACGCCTGGGTCGAGACGTCGGTCACCCTTGGTGAGGGCACCAATCGTATCCGCGTAACCCGAAGTGTCGTAGGCGACGGCGGGTTCGAAGGGCTCGTGGTCACCACGGTTCCCCAGGCCCATTTCTACCAGGCGATTCCCCATCTCTTTCCCACGGCGGTCTCTCACGTCGTCTTGACGAATGCCGAAGGGGAATACCTTCTTCATTGGGGGGAGGTCGATCACGCGGAGTTGCCGATCGGCTTCGACGGTTTCGAGGGGCCCGAAGGCACCCGGGGGGCCGGAGGAG
Organism: uncultured Spirochaetaceae bacterium; assembly: GCA_964413945.1. Lineage (GTDB taxonomy): Bacteria > Spirochaetota > Spirochaetia > DSM-27196 > PWMO01 > CAYPUT01. The sequence continues at coordinate 8,827 of CAYPUT010000110.1, read as the reverse complement.
CATCGATCGCGGCTTCCCTCCGCTATCTCGGCGGCACGACCCAGCTCCGCTCCTTTCCTTTGCGGGTCACGATCTACTTCGACCGGTCGGTGTTGATGGCGGATTGGGAGAGCCAGTTGGATTACACGCTAATCATTCTGGCTCTCTTTGTGGTGGCCGGTCTCATCGCCTACCGGTATATCCGGCGGCTCCAAGAGAGGCAGGCGTCGGTCCGGGAGCAGCTGGTCCAGGAACGGGAGGGCCGAAGAATCACCGAGCTCATTCGGCGGGTCCGGGAAGTAGCCCTGGCCGCGGATGGGGAGTCCGGTATTCTCCAGGGCGCGGTCTGCGAGCTCTCGAAGTTTCTCGGGGCAACGGAGGCCCGGATCCATGCCCAGGGCGACAGTGAGTTACCGCCGACGGATTCTCGCCTATCGCTCTGCGGGGCACCCGAGGGGGGCGTTCCCTCGGCCCACCAACTCCGGCTCCCGATTAGAGTGGGCAGCAAGAACGTCGGCGAAGTCGAGTTCCATCTATCCGGGGAGCCCACGGAGTGGCATACCCGGGTCGCCGAGCAGGCGCTTACGGTGGTCGGCGGCTCGCTTCTGCGAAACCGTATCGAGAGCCGACTCCGGGATACCGAAGCTCGGCTATCCGCCTTTATGAACAACAGCCCGAGCATAAACTACGTCCGGGACTCCTCCGGCGCCTTTGTCTACGCAAACCCCGAGTTCCGCCGGGTCTTCGGGGATCCGGACCGGCAGAGCGTCGGGGCCCCGGAGTTGGGCCCCTCGCCGGAGGACAACGGAGAAGGGGTCGTCGTTCGGAAGCACGAGGTTTCCGTCGACGGAGAGGCCCGGACCTTTTCGACTCGTGTCTTCCGTTTTAGGGATAGCGGGGGGCATGCATTTACCGGGGGTGTCGGGATCGACATCACCGAGATGCAGCGGACCCAACAGGAGCTCAAGAAAGCCTTGGCGGACAAGGAGCTCCTCCTCCGGGAGATTCACCACCGGGTAAAGAACAACTTGGCGGTTATCGACAGCCTCCTCTCCTTCGAGCAGGAGAAGGCGACGCCGAGGCGGGCGGACGAGATCCTGTCCGGGGTCAGGAGCCGCATTCAGGCGATTGCCTTGATCCACAAACGGCTCTACAAGTCGGAGAACCTTACCGGGGTGCCTTTTCGGGAATACAGCGAGGAGCTTATCGACTACATCCTCCAGACCATCGAGCCGATGGATTCAGGGCAGACCGACGTAAAGCTGAATATCGACAATACCGAGCTCGACATCGATATCGTGAAGCCCCTCGGTCTGATCCTCCACGAGCTGGTGGCGAACGCGGTAAAGCATGCCCAGGGTGAATCCGGCGCGCTCCGGCTGGAAGTCTCTTTCGGACCCGACGAAGAGGAGCGCCTCGCCCTGGAGGTTCGGGACTACGGGCCGGGGTTCCAAGAGGAACCGGTCCCGGATCCCGAGATTTCTCTCGGTTACTTTGTCGTCCACGCGCTTTGCGACGAGCTCGGGGCCGAATTGGCCACATGGAACGACAACGGAGCCCATATTCGTGTAAGGCTGCCCCTGGTGGGGTAGAATGAGGATAGAAACCATGGAACAGAGAGCAGTCTTACTTGTCGAGGATGAAGTGCTCATAAGGCGTCACCTCGGTGTGATGATGCGAAAGATGGGCTACACCGTCGCCGGCGAGACCGGCATTGGGGAGGAAGCCGTGGAGCTCGCCCGGAGCCTCAAGCCGGATCTCATTGTGATGGACATTCGTCTCGCCGGTTCAATCTCCGGTATCGAGGCGGCCGATAAAATTTGCGGGGGATGCTGCCCCGATTGGGCGCCGCGCATTATCTTTGCCAGCGCCTACGACTTCGAAGGGGACGTGCCGCCGCGGTTGGCGGATTGCACGGTTCGCTATCTCCACAAGCCGGTTACCCGCCGGGCCCTCGATCTCGCGTTGGCAGGATGAGCGCCGTGGAGGCTCCGGCCTATCTCTACTTCAACGGAGAGATTCGCCCGGTCGACGCGCCCCTCTTTGGCGGGACCGACCTCGGCGTACTCCGGGGGTACGGCATTTTCGATTTCTTCCGGGTCCATCGGGGGGTCCCCCTCTACTTCGACGACTACCTCGACCGGTTCTACCGGTCGGCGGAGATTCTCGGTCTGACGATTCCCTCCGATAGACCCGGTATCGCTCGGGCGATCGCGGAGCTTCTCGAGGCCAACCGAACCACCGAAGGTCGCGTTCGCCTGGTTCTGACCGGGGGCTCCTCCGCCGACGGTATGTCTCCCGGAGCCGAAAATTTTCTCATACTCCTGCATCCCCCCTTGCCCGCCCCGGGGGAAGTGAAAGGGGCCAAGGTGCTGACCTGTCGTCACCAGCGTGAGTTCCCCGAGGCAAAGACGACCAACTACCTGACGGCTGTTCACGGCCTTCCGCGCCTGCGGGCGGCCGGCGCGGTGGAGCTCCTCTACCACGACGGAGGGCGGCTCCTCGAAGGGGCCCGGGCCAACGTCTTTCTCGTGACTCCCGAAGGCCGCCTCGCGACACCCGGATCGGGCATCCTCCGGGGCATCACCCGGCTTCGGACCCTTGCGCTTCTTCGGGAGGACCCCGCCGCAGCAGGAGTTGGTGCGGTGGAAGAGCGGCACGTCGCCGTCTCGGAGCTCTCCGAAGCAAGGGAAGTCTTTCTTACCGGGTCCGGACGGCGCGTCGTGCCCATTACCGAGATCGACGCAAGCCGCGTCGGGGACGGCACGGTCGGGCCCGTCGCCCGTAAGGTGCTATCGCTGCTTCGAGCAGATTCGGTGGCGTACGTGGAATCGGCCCTCGGGAGTTGACCCCCCAATTGCTCGCTGCCGGGATTTCTGCGATGATCCTCCTACATCATGAACATAGGACTGATAGGCCTCGAAAAAGCGGGTAGGACCACCATCTTCAATGCGTTGACCGGTCAGGCGGCGGAGGTCGGCAGCTACGGCGGTCGGAACGTCGAGCCGAACCGTGCGATCGTCGACGTAGCGGATTCCCGGGTGGACCGGCTTTCGGAAATGTATGCCCCCAAGAAGACGGTCTACGCCACCATCGAGGTGGTCGACTTCGCCGGGTTGACGGCGGATGCCGCGACCCTGGGTGTCTTCTCCGGCGAGGCCATGGGACTGATAAAGGCCTGCGACGCCCTGGCTCTGGTGGCCAGGAACTTCTCCGACCCGGTTGTCGACGAGACGCAGGGGCCCGCCGATCCCCGGCGGGATGTGGAGAAAGTCGCCGGGGAGCTCGTTCTCGGAGACCTCATCGTTATCGAGCGACGCCTCGAGCGGATCGAAGGGGAGCTCCAGAGAGGCAAGAAGACCCCGGCCCTCCAGGGAGAGCAGAAGGTGCTTTCCCGACTGCAGGAGGCTCTGTCGGAGGGGATCACTGTTTCCCAGGTCGAGTTGACCCCGGAGGAGCAGAAGCTTGTCGCCGGGTTTCAGTTTCTCTCGCAGAAGCCGCTCTTCGTCGTTCTGAACTCCGGGGAGGAGCAGTACGGGAAGAACCCGAAAGCGGTAGCGGAGCTCGAGAAGCAGTACCCGGTCATCGAGTTCTCCGGGAGCTTCGAGATGGAGCTCGGTGCCCTCGAAGATCCCGAAGAACGGCAGCTGTTTATGCAGGAAGCGGGAATCGAGGAATCAGCCCGGGAGCGGCTTACCAAGTTTGCCTACCACGCCCTCGGATACTTGAGCTTCTTTACCGTCGGACCCGACGAAGTCCGGGCCTGGACAATCCGCCGGGGAGAAAACGCCGTCGACGCCGCCGGGGCAATTCATTCCGACCTCGCCCGGGGTTTCATCCGGGCGGAGGTGTTTACCTACGACGATCTCGTCGAGCTCGGCTCGGAGAAGGCGATCAAGGAGAAGGGGCGTCTCCGGGTCGAAGGTAAGACCTACATTGTCTCGGACGGGGATGTCCTCAACGTCCGTTTTAGCGTCTAGATCGTCCGATAGTAACGACGACGGGATAGTGGTCGCTTCCCCAGGCCCCGCCTTCGTTCGCCCGGACAATTCGCCTGTCGACTACCTCGAACGCCTCGGGAATTAGAATATGGTCGATGGCCGGGAGGAGGTGGATGCCCCGGTAGAAGTGGTACGTCGTACCCCTCGGAGAGGCGGGGGAGAGACCCAGGGGCCGAAACTCCCGAACCGCCGGGAACCACCGGAGGGCGTTGAAGTCTCCGAGGAGCACCACCGGAACCTCGGGGTGGTCCCGCTCTTCGATCCGCCGCCGGACAAGATCCGCCGACTTCCGGCGGTTCGTAATGCTGCTGAAGTCGAAGTGAACGTTGTACACATAGAGGCGCTCGCCGCCGGCGCTGTCTTCGAAGAGCGCCCAGGTCGCGAAGGAGGGCCACCGGCCGTCCCAGGGGTCGCTGTAGATAACGTCCGGCGTTTCGGAAAAGAAGAAGTAACCCTGATCGAGAAGACCGAGGCGGTCGGCTCGGTAGGCAATCGGCTGGGTATTCGGAAAGCTTTCCGGATTACCGGTCGCGCCGAACCGGAGCTCCGGGAAGCGCTCTTCCAAGAAGGCCTGCTGAACGTTCTCCCGGTTGTAGTGCCCTCCGTCGAAGGTCTCCATCTCCTGAAAGCCGACGATATCCGCTTCCATCGCGGCTACCGCCCGGGCGGCGGACTCGGACCTCCGCTCCCAGGCAAGGTCGGTTTGTCCCGGTGCCAGGTAGTGGACGTTGAAGGTCCCGATGGTAAGGTTTTGGGCCCCGGCCCCGGCCCCGGCCCCAGGCGCCGCCGCGAAGGATGCGGCGAGAATAAGAGCGAACGCAACGAAGAGCACCTTGGCAAACCGGGGACTTACCCGGGGGGCGAATTGTAGAGGGGCGAATCGCATAGCTAAAGGGTAATAGTCCCGACTGCCGGTGGACGAGTTTTTTGGTATCCTTACCGGAGGGTCCCGTGTCTGATACCGTAACCGTACTCGTCTATGCTTCGATTACTTCCGTCGCCACCGGTCTCGGTGCAGTTCCCTTCTTCTTCGTCGAGTCGTTCCCCAAGCGGGCCGGGGGCCTTGTCGCCGGCATGACGGCCTTCCAGGTCTTTATCGGCGGCTGATGGACGCCCCTTCGATCTCGCTGCGGGCGGTCTCCAAACGCTTTGGCCCCCGGGGACCCGAGGCCGTCGCCGACCTTTCCCTCGATCTCCACCCCGGTGCCGTCGTCGGGATTCTCGGGGAGAACGGCGCCGGGAAATCCACGACCCTCAATATGATCGCGACGCTCCTCCGGCCGAGCCGAGGGGCCATTCGGCTGATGGGGCACGAGGTAACCGAAGACCCCCTCGAGGTCCGCCGGCGGATCGGTATCCTCTTCGGGTCCCAGGGGGGGCTCTACGGGCGCCTGACGGGACGGGAGAATATCGAGTACTTCGGCGCCCTCAACGGGATGAGACGCCGGGAGGCCCGGGCCCGGGCCGGGGAGCTGGTGTCCCTTCTCGGGATGGGGGATTACGCCGACCGGAGGGTCTCGACCTACTCGACGGGAATGAAGCAGCGCACCTCCCTCGGGCGGTGCATCGTTCACGACCCGCCGGTGCTCCTTCTCGACGAGCCGACCGCCGGGTTGGATCTATCGGCGGCGTCGGTGGTCCATCGTTTTGTCCGCCGGTGGGCGGAAGAGGGCAAGACCGTCCTCTTCTCCAGCCATCATATGGACGAAATACTCTCCCTCTGCGACCGGGCGGTCGTGCTCCACCGGGGACGCCTGTCCCTCGACCGGCCCCTGAGGGGCGACGACCCGGGGGCCCTCGGCGCGTTTCGGCTCGATTTCACGCGGCTCGTCGAAGACAATGACGGCCCCGGAGAGGCCCGGCCGTGAGAACGCTCTTCGTTGTCTTCCGAAAAGAGCTCACCGACCTGTTCCGGGACGCCCGGAGCGTATCGGTTTCTCTCCTCGTTCCGGTGGTGCTCTTTCCCTTGGTCTTCGGGGTGATGGCGACAAATCTGCGGAACCAGAGCGATCCGGCCGAGTCGCCGATCGTTGTCGCGACCGAGACCCTCGACCCCGGGCTGGCCGGCGCCTTGGCGCAGATTTCCGAGCTCGACTTAAACACGGTGCCGGACCCGGAAGCGGCAGTCAACGCCGGGGACGCCGAGGTTGCCCTCGTCGGCGGGAGCTACGACCCCCTGCGTCCCGGCCTAACCCTTCTCTACCTTCCGGGGAATCCCCGGAGCCTTCTGGGGGCCGACCTGGTGGAGGAGGTGGTTACCGAGGTGACCGTTTCCTTGCGTCGGAGCCTCCTGGAGGGCGTTCCCATCGAGGGGATCGACGGGAGTCTCGCAGAGCCGGTCGACCTCGCCCGCCGGGCCCTCGGGGACCCGGCGGAGCGGGCCGGGGCCGATTTTCTGGGGTTCCTGGTGCCGCTTCTGCTTATCGTCGCCACCTGTATCAGTCCCCTGCCGAGCGCCGCCGACCTCGGAGCCGGGGAGAAGGAGCGGGGGACCCTCCCGACGCTTCTGGTTTCGCCCTCGGGGGGAGCCTCCTTGATTCTGGGTAAGCTCGGGGCGGTATCGGTGATGGGCGTTCTCGGGACCCTTTCCTTCGGTCTGGGGGTAGCGATATCGCTGTCGATCAGCCCGGATCTCCTCGGCGTCGACGATATGGTCTTCGCGATTCCCCCGGGTCGGGTCCTGCTTTTGGCGGCATTCGGAGTCGCCCTGGCCCTCTGTTTCTCGGCGGTCGAATTGCTTCTGAGCCTCCTGGCGAAGTCCCCGAAGGAGGCGCAAGTCTTCTATGTCCCCCTATTGATCCTCTCCACCGCTGCGGGATACGGGACCTACCTGATGGACCTCTCCCGGTTGAGCCCCTGGCTCCCGCATCTGCCGGTTCTGAACGTCGGCTTGGCGGTAAAGCAGATCATCTTCGGTGAAGGGACGCCCCATCTGCCGTTGATAGCCGGGGCCTGGATGGGAGCCTACCTGACCCTGGCCGTCGTCGCCTCGGTCCGTCTTGTTCGAAACGAAAAAGTTGCCCTGCGGATTTGACAGAGGGGGACGCATTAGGGAAAATCTAAGTACTACGATCTAAGGAGGTGTCAATGGGTTTTCTTATCGGGGCTCTCGTCGTTCTTATTCTTCTCGTCGTCCTCATTCGCATCCTCTAGCAGATCAATCTCAGGAGTCTTACATGGAATTTATCATCGGTCTTCTGGTCGTCTTGATCTTGCTGGTAGTACTGATAAGACTCCTCTAGACGTCAGGGGACCGAGGCTCCGCGACATAGCAACCCGATCTTCTCAAGTTTGACACAGCCCTTGGTTTGCGAGTAAGGTCCTTTTACTCTCTCCAAGGAAGGGCGGAAGTGAACTATTTCAATTCGTTATCGTTTCGTGAAAAGATCGGTCAACTCGGCAAGTGTCGGCTTATGCGCCGGGAAGAATTCAACGGCGTGGAGAAGCTCGCCGGCAAGCGGATCGTCATCCTCGGATGCGGTGCCCAGGGCTTAAACCAGGGGCTGAACCTCCGGGACAGCGGCTTGGAGGTGGCCTACGCTCTCCGGCCGGCGGCAATCGAGCAGAAGCGGCAATCCTACATCAACGCCACGGAAAACGGCTTTCCCGTCGATACCATCGAAAAGATGGTTCCCCAGGCGGATCTCGTCGCAAACCTTACTCCGGACAAACAACACAGCGGTGTCGTAGCCACGGTAATGCCGCTGATGAAGAAGGGCTCGACGCTCCTCTATTCCCACGGCTTTAACATCGTCGAAGAGGGAACGACCATCCGGAGCGATATTACCGTCATTATGGTGGCCCCCAAGGCGCCGGGATCCGAGGTTCGGGAGGAGTACAAGCGGGGCTTCGGGGTCCCAACCCTTATCGCGGTCCATCCCGAGAACGACCCTCAAGGTGACGGCCTCGAGATCGCGAAGGCCTACGCCTACGGTACCGGCGGGCATCGTGCCGGCGTGCTGGAGTCCTCCTTCGTAGCGGAAGTAAAGTCCGACCTGATGGGAGAGCAGACGATTCTCTGCGGGCTTCTTCAGACCGGCTCGCTCCTCTGCTTCGACAAGATGGCCGCCGGGGGCATCGACCCCGGTTACGCGTCCCGCCTGGTGCAGTACGGGTGGGAAACCATCACCGAAGCGCTGAAGCTCGGGGGTATCACCCTGATGATGGACCGGCTTCCGAATCCGGCGACGATCGTCGCCTTCGAGCTCGCGGATAAGCTTAAAGGGATCATGACCCCCCTCTTCGAGAAGCACATCGACGAGATTATGGACGGTACCTTCTCCTCGATGATGATGGACGACTGGGCGAAGGACGACGTCAACCTTCTAACGTGGCGCAAGGAAACCGGGGAGACCGACTTCGAACAGACCCCGGCGAGATCCGAAGAGATTCCCGAGCAGGAGTACTTCGACAACGCGGTTCTCATGGTCGCCTTCGTAAAGGCGGGGGTCGAGCTTGCCTTCGAGACGATGGTCAAGAGCGGGATCAAGGCCGAGAGCGCCTACTACGAGTCGCACCACGAGGTTCCGCTGATCGCCAACCTCATCTCCCGGAAGAAGCTCTACGAAATGAACCGGATTATCTCCGACACCGCGGAATACGGCTGTTACCTCTTCGCGAATAGCTGCGTGCCTCTCCTCGGAGAGTTCATGAAGGAGCTCGACGTCAACGTTATCGGCAAGCCCTACGACGTCGCGGAGACGGACAACATCGATCTTCGGGAGATCAACGAGAAGATCCGCAACCATCCAATCGAGATAATCGGCGCGTCCCTGCGGGCGGCGATGCAGGGAATGCAGGCTCTGAAGGGCTAGCTCGCCTCGACCTCTTCGACCCGGGCTCGGCTT
>CAYPUT010000109.1:0-10789 GCA_964413945.1 uncultured Spirochaetaceae bacterium | reverse complement strand
CCGCCGGATCGCTCGAGCTCGCGAGGAGCCCGAGGTAGTAGCTATTCACGATGGCGAGGTCGGCCTGACCCGCGGCCACCGCCCGGATCTGGTCCCGGTCGTTCCCCTGGGGCCGGCGTGCCATGTTGGAGACTACTCCTGATGCCCAGTCGGCCGCCGCCTCGGGGCCCTGATGGGCGACCAGCGAAGCCAAAAGCGACACGTTGTAGATATTCGACGAGGAGCGCACCGCGATCCGCCCACTCCACTCGGGATCCGCAAGCTCGCTGTAGGTCGCCGGAGGATTGGCAACCCGCTCCGGGGCGTAGACCACTCCCCGGGCCCGTACGGTAATGCCGTACCAGTAGCCCTCGGGATCCCGCAACGAGTCCGGGACGAGTCGATTAAGGGCCGGAGATTCCACCGCCTGGAGGAGGCCCATCTCCTTGGCGCGGTGGAGGCGCCCGGCATCCACGGTAACCAAAAGATCCGCCGGAGAGCTCTCCCCCTCCGAGGCGAGGCGCTGGATGAGCTCGTCCGCCCCGGCCTCGACCACGTTGACGGCGATACCGCTCTCTTGCGTAAAGGCGGCGTAGAGTTGCCGGTCGGTGTCGTAGTGACGGTGGGAGTAGACGTTCACCACTGCATCGGCTTCCGTGGTGCCGGAGGCGAAGACTGGGGCGAAACCCAATATGAGAAACAGCGTCCCGACCGTCACGCGCCGGGAAACTGTGGATAGGATAGAAAGAAAGTTAGTCATGGCTAATATCTTAGTGAATGCCTAACCTTTGTGTCAAACCCCGAGGACTATTTCGGCCCTGTGCTATACTAGAAGCTACAGCGAGGTACGCCATGAACCGGAGAGCCGCCTTTGCCGTCGCAGTGCTACTGTTGGCCGCCTTTGGACCGCCGAGCCTTGGGGCCCAGGAGTTTCTGATCGAGTACAGCGAAGGGTTTCTCGAAGTCCGAACCCGAAACGAGTGGGTGCCGGTCTATCCTGGAGACCGCATCGATCGGGATAGTACGTTGCGCTTGGACTCGGGCGCCTACGCCGAGCTTACCGACGGCAGAACGACGCTTCGGATAGCCGAGGCCGGGACCTATCGGGTTGCCGATCTGGTCGAGGGGCGGAATGCTCCCGTCGGGAGGAACGTCGCTTCGATGATACGAGGGCGCCTGGACCTTCTGACGGGACCCGGCGAGCGGGGTGAGTCTACCGCCGGGGGTGTCCGCGGGTCTCAAGATCTCGGCGAAGCGGGGCTGGAATGGGTCGGCGGCGAGAGCTCACAGGAGCTGATTGCCCTCGGACGTGACGCCCTATCCGCCGGGGATCTCGATCAAGCCCGGGTTCTCTTCGACGACGCGCTCCTTCTCTCGCTCCCGGGAGAACGGCCGGAGGCGGCCTTCTACCTGGGGTACACCTACCACCTTCTAGGCGAAATGCGCCGGGCCCTCGAGCACCTTCGGATGATCCCGCCGGATCCTGAATCGAGGTACTATCACGAGCACGTGGTGCTCCTCGCCCAGACCGATCTAGAGCTCTCCCTGGGAGAGGATGCCGTTCTTCTCCTCGACGGCTATGTTTCTACCCCGGGACACGACGAGAGTGTTCTCCCCCTTGCGCATCTCTTGATGGGGCTCGGGCACCGGATGTCCGGGGACGACGAGGCGGCCCGGCGACGGTTCGAGCATGTCCGGAGGATCGCTCCGGGAACCGCCGCGGCGACGACCGCCTCGGAGCTCCTCGCCGAGGGATAGTGGAGACTCCATTCGAATAAGAAACTAAATGGATTACGGCCGTACCGGCGACTCACGGTCGGTTGCCTCGGCGATGAGCACCTCTGCGTGGCCATTCCCAAAGAGGTGGCGCCGAAGCGACTCTTCGGTTCCGGGGCGGATGGATATCCGCGTTCAAGAGTCGTAGATTGGATTCCCCAGGGCGTCAAGAGAAATGCGTGTAGTATATGTCGACGGAAACTACAACCCGCCTCCAGCACCGCCTCCGGGGAGGCCGCTGCCCGGAGACGGAGAAGACAGCCGCCGGGTGCCGGTGGTGGTGGTCCGCACCGGGCCGAAAGCGGAGGAAGCCGGCCGGGCCGGAGGAGGGGACCGCGACGGTGGGCCGGCCCCGGGCATCGACATCGCGGGAACCGACTACCGACTAACGCTTTCCGAGGAAGCGATCGCCCGGGACCGGGAGGTCCGGGGGCACGAGCGGGACCATCTGATGACCCTCGGGGGATACGCCGCCTCGAGCATAACCTACACCATGAAGACCGGCCCCGGGGGCGAGCGGGTTGCCGTAGGCGGGCGCATTGCCGTGGACATGGCCGAGGTTCCCGGGGACCCCCGGGCAACCCTGCAAAAGGCCCGAACGATCTACGCCGCCGCCACCGCCCCGGGGGATCCCTCGGCCGCCGACATGCGGGTCGCCGCCGACGCCTACCGTCTGATGCAAGAGGCCCAGGACGACCTCGAGGCCCAGCGGCGCCCCGAAGTCGATACCCGAGCGTAGAACCGACTTCGACAACAGACCGTTCTGAACCGTCCTCCCCAAAACATTTTTTTCTTGACAGACCATGAAAGCCGGGCGAGAATGCATGTGTAATGTATACATTATGCGTTATACATAATTCGATCTTGCCAGGAGGAAGAGAAAGATGAAGGTTCGTAATGCTCTTGTCGTCGTAGTGGTTGCCGCTGCCTTGGCGATGGTCTTGTCATCATGTGGCGGTTCGGGGGGTGTTGCTCAAGGGGATTCGGCCGAAGCCGCTCCGCAGCAAGTCTACAGATGGAAAATGCAGTCCTGGGCATCAGCAGGGGATCCGACCTACGAAGCCGCTGTCCGTCTATCCGAGTTGGTAGAGGAAGCCTCGGGTGGGCGCCTAGTTATCACACCCTACAACGCCGGCGCCATTATCCCCGCGGGGAAGGAGTTCGACTCTGTTCTCTCGGGCTCGGTGGAGGCCGTCCACGGTGCTCCCGGATGGTCACTCGGCTATTTTCCGGCGGCAATCTTTTACAACAACACCGTTGGTGGACTTACCTACAACCAACAGCGCCTCTGGTTGCTTCACGAGGGACTCGAACTTGCCCGGAAAAACTACTCGGAGCTCGGCGCCTACTACGTGGGGCCCCTGACGCCGCACAACGCCGAAGTGTTCGCTCACAGCACAAAGCCGTTGAACTCGGCCGCAGATCTGCAGGGTTTCAAGATTCGCATGGGTTCTGCCGCACTGAACGAAATATTCGGTCGAATGGGAGCGGCGCCGGTCTTCTTGCCCGGCGGCGAAGTCTATGAAGCGGTACAGCGCGGAATAATCGACGGCTTCGAGTACGTAACACCGTCGGTCAACTGGGGCATGGGATTCCAGGAGATTACCGACTACATGTATCTGTCCACCTCGCGCGCGCCCACGGACGCCCAGGCGCTCTTCGTGAATCAGGAAGTCTGGGACGAGCTCCCGGAAGACCTTCAGTTGATCGTACACGACGCCACCTTCTACGTGGCGGACGAGTACTACGTAAACGAGATCGTGAGAGACGCCGAAGCCCTCAAGGACTTTGAGGCGTACGGCACCGTCATCGCCACCGTCCCTGAGGACATCGAAAATCTGCTCTATGAGACTGCAGAGACCTACTATGCCGAACAGGCAGGCGACGATCCCGCCTTCAAGGAGATTTACGAGTCCGTCCTCGAGTGGCAGAAAGTCTGCGAGCAGTTCGGAATTCAATAATCACTAACTAACTACCATCGTCGCATCCCGCTTGGCTCGGGATGCGACGAACGATTGGAGAGTAGCACATGTTCTCGCGGTTCTTAAGGAAACTTATAGTCGGAATCGATGCCCTCGCCGACGCGACGGGCCGGATTGTCCGGTACCTGGTGATTCTCTTGATTCTGGTGCTCACCTTTGAGGTCGTATCCCGATACGTGTTTACGCGACCGACAATTTGGGCGCTTGAGACCTCTCAGATGGTATTTGGCGCGATCGGCGCCCTCTGCTGGGGGTACACCCTAAAGATCGGCGGGCATGTTCGCGTCGATGTCTTCTACACGATGTTTTCTACGAAGGGAAAAGCAGTTATCGATGTTGTATTGACGATTCTCTTTCTCTTCCCGTTTCAGTTGATCCTTATCTACGCGGGTACCAAGTGGACTCTCTTCGCATTGAAAACCGGCGAACGGATGGTTGACTCCAGCTGGCTTCCACCCTCCGCACCCTTTCGAGCGGTGCTTACCGTCGGTTTTGTCCTGTTTTTTGTCCAGGGAGTCGCGGAATTCATAAAGAACGTCTACTACCTTGCCACCGGTGAACACCTAATCGGAGAAGGCGACGTAGGGAAGAATACAAAGGAGGGACTTGTCTAATGAGTCTCGTGTTGACGCCTCAATTCGTTACCATAGGGATGTTTTCCCTCCTGTTTCTCGGAGTACTGACCGGGTTTCCCCTGGCGCTACCTATCGGAGGCGCCGGAATCGTCTTTGGTTTCATCATGTTTGGCGACGCCGTGTTCGACATGGTGTACGCCCGGGTCTACGCACAACTGACCAACACCGGATTCATGGCGGTGCCTCTGTTTGTCTTTATGGGAGGGATGCTCGAAAGATCCGGAATTGCCAAGAAGATGTACGAGAGTCTCTACATTAGTTTTGGCAACTTCAGGGGTGGGTTGGCAATCGTCAGCATAATGATCGGAACCATCATGGCGGCGTGCATCGGCGTTATCGCCGCGTCCATATCGATGCTTACCCTTGTAGCGCTTCCGGTCATGATCGAGCGCGGTTACGACAAGGGGTTGGCTACCGGAAGCATCTGCGCGGGAGGTACCCTGGGGATCCTTATTCCCCCGAGCATTATGCTCATCGTGTACGGCCCCGCCGCGTGGCTCTCGGTCGGCAAGCTCTTTATGGCCGCCTTTGGGCCGGGTCTCATGCTGTCCGTGCTCTACATGCTCTACATCGCGATACGTTCATTCCTACAGCCCTCTGTGGCTCCATCGGTCAGCCAGGCGGAGCAGGAGAGCTATACGGTCGTTCAGAAGCTCGGCATGGTGGTAAAGTCCCTGCTGCCGACCATGCTCTTGATTCTCTCCGTCTTGGGCGCAATCTATTCCGGAATCGCGGCCCCGACCGAAGCCGCTGCGGTGGGAGCCCTCGTTTCCGTTATTCTTACGGCGTTCTACGGAAAGTTCTCGATTAGAGCTCTTATGGACGTGTCGCTGAGTACCATCAAGCTTACGTGTATGGTGCTCTTGATAGCCGCGTGTTCCACGACCTTCGTGAGTGTGTTCCTGTCCGGTGGAGGCGGCGAGATCGTCAAGTCGTCCATTCTGGCATTCCCCGGCGGAAAATGGGCAGTGTTCGCGTTGATAATGGTCATAACGTTCGTGCTCGGTGCGTTCATTGACTGGGTCGGAATCATCTTCGTTCTGGTGCCCATTCTTTCGCCGATAATCCCGCTTTTGGGATTTGACCCCCTGTGGTTCGCCATGATGATTATCGTCAACCTTCAGATGTCTTTCTTGACGCCGCCGTTCGCCTACGCGATGTTCTTCTTGAAGGGCGCCGCGGATCCAAAGCTCGGGATAGAAACCAAAGACATTATTCGCGGTATGTTGCCCTTTGTCGGGATTGTCGCGGTGGGGATCATGCTGCTGATAGCGTTTCCGCAAATTGTTCTATGGCTTCCGAGTACAATGTAGGAGCATACGTCGATGATCTACGTTTCTACTGAAGCGGCTCCTGAGGCGTTTGGCCCGTTCTGTCAGGCAACCGTGTCGAACGGGCTGGTTTTTACATCCGGCGCGTTGCCCCTGGATCCTGCGACTGGGGCCGTAGTTGACGGCGGGATGGCTGAGCAGACCCGCAGAACCATGGACAACCTTTCGGCGGTGCTGGAAGCTGCGGGATCGTGTCTGGAACAGGTTCTGCAGATAACGATATACGTGACCAATACGGCCGATTTCGAATCGATGAACGAAGCGTACCAGAGCTACTTTGGGTCCGAGTTTCCGGCGCGAGTGACCGTTGGGGCGGCTTGGTTGGCCAAGGGCGCGATGGTCGAGATACAGGCCATCGCGTACGTGTAGCTTCGGAAAGTAGGAGAAAGGTGTTTCCAAAGAGCAACTATGAGGCGGCTTACGGCGTGATTCGCCGGAGAATTTTGGACGGCGAGTTCGAGCTGGGCAGCCGATTGAGCGAAGTTACCCTCGCGAAGGAGCTATCGTTGAGTCGCACGCCTGTCAGAGAGGCAATAAACCGACTTATCGCCGAAGGCTTGGTGGTTAGACAAGCCCAAAAAGGTCTATACGTAATTAACCCGGACTCCGCGGAGATTGAGGACTACATAGATATTCGTGTTTCGTTGGAGCAGTTGGCCGTTCGGGAGTGCATAAGCCGAGCCACCGATTCCGAGCTGTCGGAGGTGTCGGCCGCCATCTCGGAGTTTCGGAATGCCCTCAAAGAGTGCGATTACGATGTATGTAATGCCTTGGACAGTGAATTCCACTCGACTATTGCGGGGCTCTCCCGGAACGCGAAGTTGATATCGATGTTGAGCGATTTGGCCGATTACTTCCAACTTGTGCGTTCGGCGGAGAAGAAGACGCATCCGAAGGAAAAAAACGAACGTACCCTAAGAGAACACAAGGCCATAGCCGACGCGATACTTCAGCGCGACGTCGCCGCCGCGTCGGAAGCCGTATCAAAGAACATCGAAACGATGCGCGAAAACCTCTGGTCGAACGTCAAGGAAACGCCGTTGGCGCAGGTTACCGAAGGAAACTAGCGGACGCCGGTCGCCCACGGGGCCTCTTAGCCCGTCATCCCGAGTCCCGCAGGCGCAGGGTGTTCGGATTTTGACAGCAAATAAGCTATCATACTGTTGTGGTTGTCACTATCGACACCAGCGTGCTTTTTCAGGCATTTCACAGCCGGCGGGGCGCTTCGTACCAGATCTTGCAGATGGTGCGTTTCGGAGAGATCTCGTCCGACGAGCATACGTTATACCCGGCGACCAAACCTGCGAGACGAGAACGACAACATGATCATGGAACTGGCGCTTGCGAGCGGGAGTCAGTACCTGATCACGCGCAATACACGTGACTTCGTAGTCGACACCGACCTCTCGAACGAAGAAGTCACGGTTGTCACGCCGGGGGAGTTCATTCGTATGTGGAGGAGTACAGATGGCACATAGAAATACGCTCACGATTCGGGTTCCCGAAGAGCTAAAGGAACGCATAGAGACCGTCGCTGCGCAGCAGGGCATTTCCATCAATCAATTCGCCATGTACGCATTCGCCAAGGAAATTGAGGAGATGGAAACCGGAAGTGCGCTTCGAAAATTCGCTCGCGGGGTAGACAAGAAGAAGCTGTTTCGCCGCATTGATGAACTGTTCGCCCGGGTCCCGGACCGCGATGTCCCGGAATGGGACCGTATAGACGGAGCTGGGTAGCATCCGTTTAGGATGATACTCCGGCGAGCCAAGAGCGAGGGTTCGCTGCCCCCCTTCGGAAGCGAGGGATGCGGAGGGCGGGGCCACCGCGGTGGCCCCGGTCCGAAGGACGGAACCCCGCAAGCAGCCCGACCCCACCCCGGAACGACAACCGCTCGCAGCACCCGGATGCCGGTCGCGGGCCCGCACTGGCTGAACGAGGGCGTGCCAGCCAGGCCGACGGCGGAGGCCGAACAGGTGCGCCTCCGTTCTTACGGCGAAGCACCTGGGCGGCCTTCGCTGGTCGACTATTGCCTGTTCGTTCAGCCAGTGCGGGGGGTGCCACTGGTGGGGACGCTCCCTTAATTAAAAACTCACGAGAAACAAGGCGGGGATTCGCGATTTTTCCCCGGCGTATCGCTATATTCCCTCGAATGATAGCGGAAAAGACGATAGCACTGGTTGCCCACGACAACCGGAAACGAGATATGGCGGAGTGGGTGGAGTACAACGTGCTCTCCCTGCTGCCGCATCGCATAATCTGCACCGGAACCACCGGGGTTCTGGTAGAGCAGGCCATCCTGAACAAGATTTCCCGGGAGGAGGCGCGGCAGTTGCAGCTGACCAAGCTGAAGTCCGGGCCCCTCGGCGGCGACCAGCAGCTCGGCGCCTTGATCAGCGACGGCAAGATCGACGTGCTGATCTTTCTCTGGGACCCGATGGAGCCGCAGCCCCACGACGTCGACGTAAAGGCGCTCCTCCGGATAGCGGTTCTCTACAACGTTCCGATAGCCAACAACCGGGCGACGGCGGATTTTCTCGTCTCCTCTACGCTTTTCGCCACAGAGTACAAGCCGACGCTTAAGGACTATTCGAGCTACATCAGCCGCCCCGTGTACCAGCTCTAGGACAGCTGGGGCAGGAGGTCCATCATTTCCAAGAGGGTGGCGGCGGCGTCCCAGCCCTTGTTTCCCGCCTTGCTCCCGGCCCGCTCGACGGCTTGCTCGACGGTCTCGGTGGTGAGGACGCCGAAGGCGATCGGTACGCCGGTTTCGAGGCTGATGGTGGCGATGCCCTTGCTGACCTCTGCGGCGACGTAGTCGAAGTGGGGGGTCGCTCCGCGGATTACCGCGCCGAGACAGATTATCCCGTCGTAGCTGCCGGAGGCGGCCATGCGTCGGGCGGCGAGGGGGATTTCCCAGGAGCCGGGTACCCGGGCGATCGCAACGGTCTCCGGGTCGGTTCCGTGACGGGTCAGGCAGTCCATGGCCCCTTCCAAGAGACGCTCTGTTACAAAGCTATTGAACCGGCTTACGACGACTGCCACGCGGCGCCCCTCTCCGTTGAGGTGGCCTTCTAACATTCGAGACATGATGTGCTCCTTATAAGATCCTGAATCGTGAGGGATACGAGATTGTGGTGACGCTCATCGGGAGCCTCCGGTGAAGCCGAGCTCTGCGAGGCGCTCGGCGGTAAGGGCGCCGGGACCGGGGGATGCCGGGCCGCCGGCCTCCCGCCACCCCGCCGTTTCCAGGTACCGGAAAACGTAACGGCCGATTACATCCGTCTCTATGTTGACCGGGTCCCCGACCCTTCGGGCCGAGAAGGTGGTCTCTCGCCAGGTGGTCGGGATGACGTTGATGGTTACCCCCGTATCGGCGAGCCTCGCAATAGTGAGGCTGACGCCGTCGACGGCGATGGAGCCCTGGGGGATGCACCCGGCGGCGAGCTGTTTCGGAAGGGTGACGGTAAGGTAGTAGCCCTCCCCGGCACGGCGGATTTCGGCTACCCGTCCCTGGCCGTCGACGTGGCCCTGGACGATGTGCCCGTCGAAGCGGCTGTCGGGGGTGAGGGGGCGCTCGAGATTGACGCGGCTGCCGGGGACGAGGGTTCCGAGATTGGTCTTTGCGAGGGTCTCCGTTAGGGCTTCGACGCTCGCAATGGATCCCTCGACCCGGACCACGGTCTGGCAGGCTCCGTTTACCGAGAGGGAGTCGCCGGCCTCGAGCGATGCCGCGACCTTCGGCGCCCGGAGGGAGATGAACCTATACTGACCGGAACCCCGGGTCGCCGCGACGGATCCTACCTCTTCAACTAACCCGGTGAACATGGAGTACCTCCTTCGCGCGTTGTTCTGTCTTACGGCGGGTCTCCCCCAACCACCCGGCCCGGTAGCCGTCGACCACGATGTCCTCGCCCACCGGCGCCACCGAGACGTGCTCCAGGGGGGGCGCCTGGTCGAGCTCGTCGATGTCCAGACAGTCCGTCGTGGCAAGCCCCGAGGCTCCGAGGAAGCGGGGGGAGACAAAGAGGGTGATGCGGTCGTAGATACCCGATCGAAGGAAGTAGCCGTGAACCCGGGAGCCGCCTTCGACCAAGATCGACCGGATCCCGAGCCCCCAGAGCCCCTCGAGAAGCGCCGGGACCGGGATGCCGTTGTCTCCCCGGGGGATCGAAAGTACCCGGATGCCTCGGGCTTCGAGCTTCCGCCGCCTCTCCTCCGGGGCTCGGGTATCCGCGACCACCACGAGCTCTTCGGCGCGTTCGGTGGCGAGGCGGGAGGCGAGGTCCATCCGCAGCGTCGGGTCGACGACCACCGGGGCGGGGTGTCGGCCCGACGTCGGTCCCGGACGGGGACCGGGGCCGGCAAGCCCCGAACCGGCTCGGCCCGGAAGCCGGACGTTGAGCCTCGGATTGTCGGCCTGTACCGTGCCGACCCCGACGAGGACCGCGTCCCGGCCCTGACGGAGGCGGTGCGCCTCCGTGCGGCCGGCCTCGCCGGTTATCCACATCGATTCGCCGGAGGCGGTGGCGATGCGTCCGTCTAAGGACTGGGCCATTTTGAGGTGGACGAAGGGGCGGCCAAGGGTAACCGCCGTGTTAAAGGCGTCGTTGAGGCGCCAGGCGGAATCATCCTGTTCTATTAGCTCCACCGCGATTCCCGCCTCCCGGAGAATCTCGATACCCCGTCCGCTTACCCGGGGGTTGGGGTCTATCTGGTTGATGACGACCCGGGAGACGCCGGCGGCGATGATCCGGTCGGTGCAGGGCGGCTGGTGTTTATCCGGGGCCCGGTAGCAGCAGGGCTCGAGGCTGCAGAAAAGCGTAGCGCCTCGGCCGGCGTCGCCGGCGTCGTCCAAGGCGACGCTCTCGGCGTGGGGGCCGCCGTACTCGGCGTGGAAGCCTCGGCCGACGACCCGGCCGTCTCGCACGACGAGCGCCCCGACCATCGGGTTCGGTGACGTCCCGTAGCGGCCGCGAAGGGCGAGCTCGAATGCGCGTCGCATCCAGCGTCGATCGCTGTCACGAGGCGCGGCGTTCATGGCTGAGTGACGACGCGCGAAGCGCGATGGAAAGGGGCTGGTTTCTG
>CAYPUT010000108.1:0-10883 GCA_964413945.1 uncultured Spirochaetaceae bacterium | reverse complement strand
TCCGCTGCCGGCTCGGGAGAGCCAGCTTCGACGCGACGGTAGCCTCCCACGTCCCCGACGTGCCGAGGGTGGCGCCGTACTGAGGGGGCATAGCCGAGTCCCCTACTTCGACGAACCCTGGGTAATGCCTCGAATCAGGAATCGCTGAACGGCAAAGACAAAAACCAGAATCGGGAGTAGCTGTATCGTCGTGGCTGCGAACAGGGGCCCCCAGGATATGCCGAACATCGCTCCTCGCATTTCGTTGAGGACAACCGGAGCCGTTACCGCGGAGAACGAGGTAAAGAGAAAGGCGAACAGGAACTCGTTCCAGCTGAAGATTGCCACCAGAATGCTTAAGCTGACCATCGCGGGACGGGTCAACGGAACGATGACCCGCAGAAAGCAATAAAACCTGTTCGCTCCTTCGAGAATCGCGGCTTCTTCGAGCTCTACGGGTATCGTGTCGATGTGGTTCTTCAGTACCCAAATGCCGATTCCCAAATAGAAGGATGAATACAGGAGCACCAGCGTGACGTGCCGATCGATCAAACCGATGGATTGAAGAAGAGGGAATAGGGGGATGGTGATAATGAGAGGCGGGAACATACGGCCGACGATCACCGCAAGTCCAGCCGCTGCCGTAACCCGGGTACGGTTTCGCGAAAAGGCATAACCCGCCGGCAGTCCAAAGGCCAGGGTCACCACCACGGAGCCCGCGAGAATGATGGCGCTGTTTATCAAGCCCCGAAAGAAGGTACTCCATTCCGCAGCTAGTTGCACGTAGCTTTCCACCGTGAAGGAGTCGAAAAGTCTCGGTGGATAGGCAAAGATCGACTCCTGCGGCTTGAAGGAGGAAGAGACGGCATAGACGATCGGAAAGATGGACCACAGAATGGCGACCGTGACCAGAAAAAACAGCAGTAGCTGGCTCAGAAGCTTCCTGTATCGGCTCATCATTGTCCCAACATCGTCCTTCGCATGCTTCTAATCTGAGAGCTGCTAAGCAGCAGGGTCATTACCAGCAGAATCACCGCGACGGCGGATGCCATTCCAAATTGGCGGTATGCAAATGCCTGCTCGTAGAGAAAAATGGAAAGCACCCGCGTTGCTCCTGCGGGGCCTCCCTGGGCAAAGAGCCATACCGGAGAGAAGAGCCGGATTGCCAAGATAAAGCGGAAAGCGGCCGTCGTGACGAAGGCAGGCCAGACGAGGGGGGCGGTTACGTAGATCGTCCGCTGAAACCACGTCGCGCCGTCGATGGCCGCGGCCTCGTTGAGGGCCGGATCGACAGAGAGAACCGCCGGGTACAGTATTGTGAAGACGAAGGGAGCACTCATCCAGACATCGATAGCGATGATGGCGCCAAAGGCCCAAAGGGGGTCGACGAACCAGTTCGGCGGGACGCCTCCCGCAGCGACAATAAGATAGTTGACGATGCCGAAGTTTGGCTGGAGCATATATCGCCAAACGATGATTGCGACGACAGGGCTTACTGCCATGGGGGCTACCAGGAGAGCCACCCAGACACGGTGCCATGGAAGCCGTCGTTGCATTAGCAGCGCCAATGAAGAACCGACCACCATCTCTCCAATCACGGCGGTGCCGGCGAAGATGCCGGTTTTGAATACAGAGGACCAGAAGGCCCCGGTATCACGCAAGAGGGTTATGTAATTACGTGCTCCCACGAACACAGGCGTGCGCCCGAGGCGGTATTCGAAAAGGCTTAGCAACGCCCCATAGAACGAGGGTAGAAAAAGCGTGGCCGCTAGCAGAAGCAGGGCCGGCAAAACCCATAAGCCGGGTTTCTGCGCGATGGATTGGGAGGTTCTGGCCGACATCGTTCTACTCTTTGAGCGAAAGGGTGATGACAACTCTGACGGGACGCGCCACTTCCGCTTTGACCCTCAGCCAATCCCCGAAGTGGCTCACACGACAAAACGCAACGCCGCCCGTCGGGGGCATCTCGAGGGATGACCCCTCGTCGACCCAGTGAAGGCCATCCGGGCTTATTTGCACATTGACGGCGCATCCGTTGGACTCCCCTTCGAGAACACGCACAAAGAACACCGCTTCGTGGGCCCAGGCAACCTCGTGAGGCTCCGTCTCCACGGTGCCAACCCACTCCATATTGCGTTCCAATACGACGGTTAGGCTGCGTGGAAGCATTACTCTTCGCTCCTTTTGTCACGGGGCCACGGTTCGAGTCCGTGGGACTCGAGATACTGTTCCTTGACCCGTCGAGAAATAGTAAGGTGCCGCTTCATTGCTGCGGCAGCAGCGTCGGGATCGCGTTTCTCGATGGCCTCTAAGATCCCGACGTGCTCCGCGAGGGAGCGCTTCCAGTTCCATTCCGTCGTCCCGATCCGCTGGGAGATTTCCAATGAATCCGGAGTGACCATGTTAAGGAACGAAATCAAGACCGAGCTGTGAGATGCGTGGGCGATCTCTAGATGAAAGGTAACGTCTTCATCCAATCCTCTGGCACCTCCCGCGACCACGGTCTCGAATTCTCGGTGCGCCTTCCGGATCCGTTCGATTTCCTCGTCGTCTGCGTTTTTCGCAGCGAGCTCGGCGGACCGAATCTCCAACGTTGTCCGGGTGTCATCGAGAGAGGAGAAATCCGGCGGAGTAAGTGCCAATATCTGCGAGAGAATCCCCTCGATGGCCTTTACGCCGATACCGCGAACATATGTGCCGCTCTGAGGGACGCGTTTTAGAATGCCAAAGGCCTCTAACTTCCAAAGCGCTTCCCGTACTTGGTTTCGATTCACTTGGAACCGCTCTTGAAGCTGTTGCTCTGAGGGTAGCCTGTCGCCGGGCTTCAAAACCCCCCGGTGGATCAAATCCCGCAGCCGCTCGATAATGAGATCTGCCGTGGTCTTTGCCTCGATCGGTGATAGGTACTCGCTTACGTGTCTAGACATTGCTACCCTCTACCAGTCTACGGATACCAGCACGGAGTCCAAATACAAGAAATTCCGTCTGGAAGAGTTCGTCCGCACGTCGAACAGTAAGTTCAACAGATTCGCAAGGTTGTGGTACTTTTCTGAGAATCGTGGCACCGGAACGTCCCGTAAGTCGAAGGTCCGATTGTTTACGGTAAGCTCGAGGCTGGATAATCGCCTTGTATCGAACACCCATCGGAGGTAGTGCCAGTTTACCTTCGTCGGAATCTCGTTGAAGCAGAACTCCTGTTTTCCGTCCGGCAGTGGCTGCCAATCATTGGCGCTTTGGGTGTGATAGTCGTAGGGATTCTTGCCGCCGCCGTCTACGAGCTGTCGTCGCGTCGTCTGCTGAACTGAGGTCTTGTAGAACCACGTTTGAACAAGTTCACTCTTGGCGTCCGCGTTGACGTAGCGCAAGACCGTATGGGCCCGATCACCGTCCGGGTTTACCACATCGTTGCTGATCGTGAAATCACCGAAGGAAGTAATCGATTCGTCCCAATTGCCGTCCCACCCCGACGTGTCCGCCTCCGTTGTCGATACGGCTTCCGCCTTGAAGGTGAAATAGGTTTCCAGTTGCACCAGCCCCGCTTGAACGTAGGTGAGTCTCTTGATAAGAGTACTCATATGGTTCGTCGACGGCCGAGTCGCCAGCTTGAGAGCGTACGTCCCGTCGACAGAGCCATGAGTACCGATATCAAAAAAAGAGCAGGAACTGATCTGTGGGGGGCGGAAATCCGCCATTATCGGGCGGATAGTGTTGAGGTTCCCTCGATGGTGATTTCCGATAAGCTCACACCAACCATTCGCGCCCGCATCAAAGTCATCAAAGAATAGGATCCGCGATAGTGGTGAGTAGCGTCCCGGGACATATTCGTTCGGCAATCCTACTCCTCCGTATTGTTGCAGTGGCTGAGGGGCCTCCTGGGACCCCTCAGCCGTCTCGAACATAGCCTGCGCACTAGTGCCGTCTATTGCAAGAGCGGTGCAATTCGACGCTCGGCGTCGGCGATTGCCGCATCCGTGCTCTTGCTGCCGATGACGGCGGCCTGTAGCTCTTCTCCAATGATGTCGTTGACCTGGGCAAAGTTGTCAAACGCCGGATACATCGGCCGTCCGCTTTCGAACATTGCCAGCTGCTCGTCTATGTACGGAATGCGCGCCTGATAGTCGGGGTTCGCATAGGTGGATGCCCGGACCGGGTCGTTGCCGCTGAGCGACATATTAAAGATTGCGTCGCGGCTGGCCATGAATCGCATAAACTCCCAAGCGGCTTCCTTGTTCTGCGAGCCTTTGGGTATTCCCATCGCCCATTGGAAAGTGATCGCCGGAGCCGCACCCGGGTAGTTGTTCCCCTCGGGTGCCGGAAAGTTAATGTACCCGATATCTTCTTGATCGATCACCGCTTCCTCCGCCAGTCGGCCGTAATAATTTGGCCCAAAGGTGGTGAAGGCAACACGGTTGTTCTTGAAGAGGCTTACCACCTCGCTGTTGTCCAGGGCGGTAAAGTTTGGCGGAAGGGCCCGGGCATCATAGAGATCCCGGAAGATATCGACCGTCTCCCGGACTTCCGGTTCCCCGAGCTGAGAAGCCAGGCCCCGGGACACCCAGTCGCCATCCATCGCTCTTAGGAATACACCCATGGAGAAGGCAATTTCTGCCTTCTGACCCTGCTTCGCGAAGCCGTATACCTGCTCGCCGTTCGCCCGGGTGAAGGTCGTAGCCTTAATGGCCTCGACCAAATCCTCCAGCGTTTCGGGAGGGGCAATACCCCGCTCAGCGAGAATGCGCTTGTTGTAGAAAAGGATACTTCCGCCTCCGGCCCTCATCGGTATCAGATAGATCTCTCCGTCGAACGAAACCTCATCCCTGAAGGAACCGATGATATCGTCGAAAGCCTCTATCGGTTGCTCGTCCTGGAAGCTTGACAGCGACTCGAAAAGTACAGGTATGTCGCCTGACATCCACGGCGAATAGACGAATCCGACATCGATATCCGTCCGTGGAAGCGCCGCTTCCCGAAATAACCGGTCACGTACTTCCGGCGTTCCCGCAGTGATAAACTCGACTCCACTTACCTGGCTCGACGATGCCAGGAACTCTTCGAGCAAGTTCTTCCCGGCACTTTCGCCGCCCTCCATCACTGACTGATGTACTCTGTGGGATAAAACAACAAGCTCGACCGGCTCCGCCGGAACTGTACTCTCCTCTGCGCTTCCAGCCGCAAATGCGCCGGACGCCACGACTAATGCAATCGTCACAGCCGACAGAATGCGTAACGTGCCTCTCATAACCAAACCTCCTGTAATTAGATAACTAGTATACTAAGTGCAGATCTGAAGGGTGTCAACGAAAATGTGGTTTGGAGCCGGGGGGAGAGATGATTCTTAGGTATCGGCTTTCATGCCCGTGGGTCGCACTATCTTTGCTCTGCCAAGACGAATGGGGGGAGTCAAGCAGGTTTTAGTAGCTCAGACAGCACAGGTGGAACGCGGAATACCCAGTGCATCCATCCATGTGCACCAGATTGCGATTTGCGCACATGACAAACCTCTCACGTGCACGCCGATGACATGAGCCCCCCGTTTGGAAAACCCCTTCCCAACCGCTACACTTTAGAAACCATGGGTGAATATTTCGACAAACTGCCGGAGCCGGTTCGCGAGCACCTGCGCCTGCTTGTGGAGCCCGCGGGGCTGAAGGACGTAGAGGGAGGCGAAGAGCTCCTTGCAGAAGGGTGGCTCGAGAAGCAGCAGGCCTTCGAGCACCACACCTCCACCCGGGGCATGATCGGCGTTGAGTCGTATGCCAAAGACGAGGTGGCCGGCGCCCTCATGATGACCTACTCCGGGTCCATCGTCAGCATTGGACCGATGACCGAGGGCACGCGGGACGTCGCTTACGCGAGCATCGGCATTCGGCGCGACGTGCCGCAGATGTTGGTGACGCAGGACACAAGGCTCGCCGGGGACGTGACGGTCGGCGACGTGGTGCAATTCGAAGAGGGCCCGGTGCAGAAGACCTCTCCTGTCTTTGCTGTCATGGTGTTTGACGCGGCGCTGCCCCCGGCCAAAGAAAACGCCGCCTTGGCGGAGCTGACCGAAGCCCTGACCGAGCGCTTTGTCGACATCAATAACGAGACGCTCCAAGACTGAGAACCAGCGGCACCTGAAACGTTTTACTCCAGCCGGAGACCCGGTATGTGCGCGAAGTGCGCCGCGTTGCAGGTAAGCAGGGATACGCCGTGCTCCAAGGCGGTAGCGCCGATAAGCAGGTCCTCGTTGTCGATGGTGATGCCGCGGGAACGCAGGTCGGTGAAGAGGGTGGCAGCCCGGCGAGCGATCGCCGTATCGATGGGGATAACCTCTATGGAATCCATCAGCATCTCTCGATCCGCCCGGTGCGTTGCGTTTTTTACACCCGCGAGGAGCTCGTAGACGCAGATCGCCGAGGTCGCGGCTTGACTACCGGAAATCAAACGCTCAACGGTGTCGCTCTTTTCGCCGTCGATCAGAAACTCAATAAGGGCAGAGGTGTCTAGGAGGGTCACGTCTTAGTGCCGCTCCGCCAGCCTTCGCGCACGGCTGCCACGCGGCGGTGTTCGGCACCTGCCGTCGTCTGTCCCTTCTCGCAGCCCCGCAGTTGCCGGGCGATTTCCGCCTTTGTTTGAGCCGGGCCACCGAAGTACTTCCGCAGCGCTCGCTCTATGACGGCGGAGTATCCTTTCTCTCCCCGGCGCGCGGCTTCCGTCACGAGCTTCTCCCGTAAGCTGTCGGGGATCTCTACTGTTGTTCTCAAGATGATGTCCTCACCATACAACAATAATATACATGCACATGCATGTCAAGCGCGGCGGCCGGCGGCCGGCGGCCGGGCCGCCGGGGCGCTGTCTGTGGTGCCGCTTCCCGGGCGCCCCGCCTCAAAACCCAACCGGAATAACCTCTTGCTCCACGCCGAAGCCGGTTTCGCCGATGGCCGTCGCCAGGGCCCGGAGCTCCGGAAGGTGGACGTCCTTTAGGCGCACCAGGGCGGCTTCCGGCAGGGGGCGCCCGAACCGCAGGTAGCGGCGATAGGTTGGCTCGTCCATCGAAAAGGGACGAACGGCGATGCCGGTTCCGGTGGTTAGCTCCTGGAGGATCAAGAGGCCGTCGGGGTCCATGTCGCCGAAGTGCAGGAGCGCCGAAGCCTCCTGGGCCAACAGAACGAGCAGGGCCCGGACCGCGTCCCCCGGGTGTCCCGCGGTGTAGACCACGGCAGACGGCGGCGCACCGTCGCCGGGGGCATCCCACCCCCGGCGGGCTGCCTCGGTCACCGCGTAGAAGCTCTCCTTGTTCTCAACCGAGAGCACCCAGGGGGACCCGGTGCGCTCCGGGCGGCGTAAGTGGAGCGCGCGGATAGCTTGGATGGTCTGAAGCGGCATGGTGAGAGGCTCGCCCGAGAGCTGCCAAGAACCGGAGGCCAGGCTCGCAGAGCCGAAGAGGGAGAAGCCGGCCTCGGGGTAGGATCGCTTTAGCCCTAAGCGGGCGGAGAGCGCCTCGCCGTCGGCCTCCGCCGATAGCTTGTCGGCTGCCGGCAGGAGCCCTTCCAACCGCTTGCTGTCCCCGAAGAGGCGGATGCTCAACGCCCGGAGCGGCAGCCCCCGAACGTCGGCCTCACTCAGAAGGAGGATCCGGCCGAGGTCGGTAAGCTCTCCGGGTTCGGAGACGGGGAGGGGATGGTGCTCCTCTAAGAGTGCCCGGAGGCGATCGGAGAGCTCCGCCAAAGGGGGCTGCGTCCAAGGGGGACGCCCGAGGGTCGAGAGAAGCTCCTCCCGGCGCTCCCAGGGCGTCGTCGCGCCGATCATCTCGTAGAGCTTCTCCGGATCCTCGAGGTAGAGGGCCGCCACCGATTCCCCTGCCCGAAAGCGCTCCCACTTGACCGAAATAACCCTCTCGGCCGCCAGGGCCTCCACCGCCGACAGGAAGGCCTCCCGCTCCTCCACGTCCTGTTCGATTTCCGGAAGGCGGCGGGACCAGCCGGCGAGGCGGAGCTTCCGCCCTCCGCGGTAGTGGGCGGAGCTCGGGTAGGCATCGGCGAAGGCGGTAAGGATCGCCCGCCCGAGGGAATCGAGGATCACGGCCCGGCGTCCGGGAGATGCTCGTAACGGCGCACGAAGGCGTCGTAGTTCTTGCGGATAACCAGGTTCGTCACGTCCATGTGGGGGGCCACGGATTCGATCTTCTCCGTCGGCACCGCCGTAACCACCTGCATGTTGAGCTTGCGGAAGAAGTCGAGCATCCGCCCGATCCGCTCGTCGTCCATCTTGTTGAAGGCCTCGTCGAAGCAGACCAGGCGAATAGCCTGCGGGTTGTCCCGGTAGAAGCGATGGAAGCTCGCGGCGATGGCGACGTAGTAGGGGGTCTGGGTCTCTCCCCCGGACTTCTCCCGGAGCACCTTGGAGAGGTAGGACTCCAGTGGCCTGCCGCTCTTCTCGTCGACCCGCTCGCTGTCGCGAATCCGGATGTCGTAGACGAAGTACTGCCGGTAGTCGCAGATCTCCTGCACCTCCGGAGAGTCGAGGTCGTTCGCCAGAATCTTCTCGAAGACCTCCTCCACGCTGTGCCGCTCCTCCTCGCTCTTTAGGGCGGCGAAGAGGGTGCCGTCCGCCTCCCGGACCTCGGCGGCGGTGGCGATGGCGTGCATCAGCTCCCGCTTGTCCTGCCGCCGGTGGATGGTAAAGCGGTAGGAGTCCTTGCCGAAGCTGATTTCGTCGAGGATGTAGTTGATCTCCTTAAAACTCTCCTCCGCCTCGATAAGATATTCGTTGAGCCGCGCCACAAAGTGCTCTTGGAACTGCTGTTCGGCGGCCTTCCGGGCATGCTCGATCCGCTCCCGGTATTCGGGGAGCTCCGTCTTACGGTAGCGGTCCAAAAGCTCGAGGTACTCCGTCGACTCGTCCTCCTCGAGGCTCAAGAGCGTGTTGTACTCGTGGTTATAGCGCTGCTTTGCCATGTGTAGCAGTTTTCGCGCATTCTCCTCCCGGGTCTTGAGCCCCCGAAAGGAGGAGTCGTAGCGCCCGAGGATACCGTCGTAATCCGGCTTGGGGCCTTCGCCGCGCATCCGGTCCCGGTAGTAGGCCTCGAGTGCATCGGGTCCCTCGGGCTGCTGGGCAAGAAAGCCATCGAGGGCCGCGGTGTGCCGCCCGAGCTCCCGTTCGTGCTCGTCGATCCGTTGCCTCAGGTTCGCGACCTGCTGCGTAACGCCGCCGCGCTCTTCGATCCAGCCTCCGCTTTGTCGATCGAGGGTGCGGAGCATCTCCTCCAAGGCGTCGAGCTGCCGCTGGAGGCTTTCGAAGCCGACGGTATCGATCTCCCCGAGGCGCCCCTCGGTCTCCTTTAGCTCCCCGGAGAGAATCTCCAGCCGCGTCGGCGCCTCGGATAGCTCCTCGAGCTCCCGGAGGAGCCCCTCCGCCTGCCGGAGCTCGGCGACGCGCTTTCCCGCGGCCGCGAAGCGAGCCTCGCTTTCGGACAAGAGGCGCGCGGTCTCCGGGATCTCGGCCAGGATCTGCGCGAGGCGTCGCTCCACCGCACGCCTCCCGAGGTACCAGCGATGCCGGGACTCCTTGTCCCCCCGGTCGGCAACCTCCCGGGAGTAGCGCATGGCGCCTTCGGTGACGGCGTCCGTGTGCTTTGTGAGCTCCGCAAGCTTCGACACGACGACTTCCCCGAGAAGATGGGCCGCAAGGCGTCGGGCGTCGGGGTTGGCCGGGACCACCAGCTCCGCTAAGGAGCCCGGACGGACCTCCTCTCCTTTCAGCCGCGCCAGGTTGGGAAGCGGGATACTCGCGGTTTCCGCCGGCAGGGCGTCGTAGATTTCCAACGCCCTCTGGTAGTCTTCTTTTCTCACCATAAGGGCGAATCGATGCCGACCCAGGCGGCTCTCGAGAATCTCCTGCTTCGACTCGTCGGCGACCTCCAAGAGCTCCCCGAACACCTCACTCTCGATTCCCCCCTCCTTTAGGGCGGAGCGCAGGGCGACAACTTCCGGGGGATAGCGCAGAAGCCCCTTTTCCAGCCCCCGGCGCTCCTCCTTGAGGCCCTCGAGGGTACGGCGATGTTCCCGGGCAACCAGCTCCTCCCGGGCCGCGTCGAGGTTCAGCCGGTCGATCTGTTCGGCGACGGCCGCCGCCTCGCCGGCGGGGGCCTCGACATCGCGTCCCAAGAGCTCCCGGAGGCGCGAAGAAACCGTCTCCCGGCGGCGGACCCGGGCCTCCTGCACCTCAATCTGCTTTGCCAGATCGTCCCTATCGCGCTTTAGCCGGTCGTAGGCCGCCTTGGACTCGTCCCGGGCGAGGGAGAAGTGAAGCTCGTCCCGTTGAGCCCCAAGGCGCCCCTTGCGCTCGGCGGCTTCCTCTATCTTTGCCGTAAGCTCCCGGAGCGCCGCCTCCTTTTCCTGCAGGCTTGCCGTGCTCCGGCTAAGGGAAAGGCGCTCGCGTTCCACCAAGAGGCGGAGCCGCAGATAGTCCTGGCGCCGAATCTGCCCCAAAATCTGGAAGAGGGCCTCCCGTTTTTCGGATACGTCCTCCAGGAGAAGGATACGCTCCTCCATCGCCGCCGCCTCCCGTTCGGCGGCGCGGTAGTTCAGGAGGTTCTCCTTCATCGCGCCGACATCCACGGTGCGCTCGTCGAGGATGTAGTTGCAGACAAAGTCGTGGACCGAGGTAAAGGGCGTAAAGCTAACCGAACGAACCAGCGCCTCTAAGTAGGGGTTGATCTCCCCCGTCCGGCGGAAGATTCCCAAGAGATGGGTTAGCCGGTTGTTGTACTCCCCCTTGGTGGCGCAGACCCGGCCCCCCGCCGCCTTTATCTGCTCCCGGAATCGCCTCGGGTCTAGGAATCGATCCTCCTCATAAACCATCACCTCTTCCAAAGACGCGTCGGTAACAATCCAGGGATGCTCGCGACATTCACCTTCTTT
>CAYPUT010000107.1:0-11007 GCA_964413945.1 uncultured Spirochaetaceae bacterium | reverse complement strand
GGACCTCTTCGCTCCCGCCGACCATAATCGAAAGGCCGGCCTTCTGAGCCCCGCCCTCGCCGCCGCTAACCGGAGCGTCGAGAAAATCGATCCCCTTTTCGGCGAGGGCCCCGGCCATCTTGCGGCTAATCGAGGGATCGGTGGTGCTGTTGTCGATGATCGCCGACCCCGGCTTGAGGGCGGTAATCAACCCCGCAGAGCCGAGAACGACCTCCTCGACGATGTGGCTCGAGGGCAGAGAGAGGAGCACGAGGTCCGAGCGCTCTGCTACATCGGCCACGCTCCCCCCCCGGGCGGCCTCGGGAAACTCCTTCATCCGCTCCGGAGAAACATCGTACACCGTCGTGGAAAACTTCTTTGCTACATGACCCGCCATGGGCAACCCCATAACGCCTAGTCCGACAAAACCTACCTTGGGCTCCACAGCCACTCCTCTCTCTTGCCTGTCTCTATTGAAGATTCATTGTACCACGCCGTTCGAAGGGAGGACAACGAGGAAAGCTTGACAACAACGGTCAACCACGATAGGCTTTTGTACTACAATCATACAGGAACTCAAAGGAGCAATTATGGCTAAGGAAGCGAGAATATTGAAGTGGGACGATGTCGAGACCAAGACCACCCACGGTGGCTCGGTTACTGCCCGCATAATACTGAACGAAGATACCGTCGGTCTCAAGGACTTTTCCCTCCTGGTAAACACGATGACGGCGGGTCTCAACTGCGCCCACGACACCCCGGGCCATTCCCATACCGAAGAGCACGCTCTGTACATCATCGAGGGCCACGGCGGGGTCTCCTTGGACGGTAAGCTCCACGAAGTCGGGCCCCACGACACGGTCTACATTCCGCCCGGGGTCGTCCACTACGTGTACGCCGACCCCGGTGAGGACATAACCTACCTCGTGCTCTACTCGCCGGCGGGTCACGAAAAGAGCCTCTAGGGATAGGAATATGATGCAGGTTCTTTTCCGGGAAGGTAAAAAGGTTGACGTCGCCTATAGAGGCCACGAGGTTAAGACCGACCAGCCGACGACTGTCGGTGGTGAGGGGTCGGCCCCGACGCCCTTCGATTTATTCCTGACCTCGGTCGCCGCATGCACGGGATTCTACGTACAGACCTTCTGCCGGCGCCGGGAGATACCCCTCGACGCCGTCGACATGACGCTGGACACCGAGTTCGACGATTCTACCGGCCTCGTCGGTGCCATCAAGGTCTCGATTAAGGTAGACGACCGCTTCCCGGAGAAATACCGGGAGGCCCTCCATAAGGTGGTGGACCAGTGCGTAATCAAGAAGCAGCTGGCTAAGCCCCCGGCGGTCGACGTCGCGATAAGTTAGGCGATTCGCCTAAGGGTGAATGACCACCTTGATAGCGTCGCCCTTGCGCTGGATAAAGGTGTCGAAGCCCTCGTTGATCTCTTCCAAGGGAAACTCGTGGGTGATGATCGGCTTGCAGTCGATCCTGCCCTGTTCCATCAGAGAAAGGGCCTTGTGGACGCTCCGGCGGCCCTCGCCGCGAACGACGAACAGGTCGATCAGGTTGATGACCGCGAGCCCGATGTGGACGGTTACCGGGTCGTCGAAGTGGGCGAGGAGGACGACCGAGCCCCCCTTCCGGCACATCTCGATGGCCTGCTGAAGGGCGGTTTCGTTGCCCGCGGCGACCAGAACGACATCGGGCCCGTATCCGCCGGTTACCTGCTTGATTTTGGCGACCGGATCCTCTTCCGTCTTTACGTTTACCACGTGATCGGCGCCGAGCTTCTTCCCGAGCTCCAGGCGGTTATCCCGGGTTCCGACCAGGATGACGTTCTCCGCGCCGATAGCCTTGGCGCACTGCACCGCCATGAGTCCGATTGGTCCCGGACCGATAACCGCGACCGAATCGCCGGGAATAAATCCGCCGGACTTGTCGATGCCGTAGAGCGAGGTTCCCGCGGTGGTGATAACCGTGGCCTCGTCGAAGGAGATGTTGTCCGGTATCCGTGTGATGGTATTCACGTGGTTGACCGCGTATTCGGCGAACCCGCCGTTGGTGGTAAAGCCGTTGGCCCGGTGCCCCTTCGAGACGTCGCCGTAGTTCAGGCAGGCGGTGTACTTTCCTTCGAGGCAGTTGCGGCACCGACCGCAGCCCTTGTGGACCTCGACGGTGACGCGGTCGCCGAGGTCGAACTCGTCGACGGTGTCGCCCTTTTCGATGATAACCCCGGCGTATTCGTGGCCTATGATAAACTCGCCCATCGGGGGCTGCTTCGGCATTCCCCGGGAGATTATCTTGACATCCCCTGCGCAGATCGAGCAGGCTTCTATCTTTATCAGCACTTCCTCGGGCCCCGGCCGCGGAACCGGGCGATCCTCTACTCGAATATCGTTCCAATCGTATAGAACCGCAGCCCGCATGGTCTGTGGAATACTCATCTGTTGCTCCCTCGCAAATTAAATGGTTAGGATAATACTTAACCGAAATGCTCGACACGACGCAATAGTATTGTTATACAATACGACAGCGCATGTCGCAATGATCTCTCGAGGAGCCGTTGTGAACCGTATGACCAAACCGATACTGGCCCTGGCTACCTTCGTCTCTCTTGGCACGCTGGGGCTCAACTTCGCGTTCGTCGGCGCAAGCCTCCCGGAGCTGTTGAAGGAATTCGGCATAACCATCGGCCAAGCGTCTCTGGTTCCGGCGACGGTGCAAGTCGCCTACGCTATCCTCTGTTTCCTCGGAGGCATACTCGCAGACTTCTTGAGCAAGCGTCGTATTCTGGTACTTGGGTGTCTGGCAACCGCTCTTGGAACCGGTGTCGTCGGCCTCGTCGAGCCGTTCTGGGCGAATCTGCTTATCTTCGCGGTTATCGGCATAGGCGGAGGAACGGTGTTCATCTCCTCCAACCTCTTGGTTATCGATCTCTTTCCGGAGAATCCCGGTAGCTATCTGAACATCCACCATTTGGTCTTCGCCGTGTGCTCCTTCGCCGCACCCATTGTGATGAGTCGCGCGATAACCAGCGGAGCCGGTTGGCAGGCGGCGTTTCGGGGGCTGTCCGTCCTCAGCGCGGCCCTGGCGTTGATCCTGTTGCTGAATCGCTTGCCTTTGAAGAAGCCTTCACCCCCGGCCGGCGCCACTGCCTGGAAGAACAGAATAGAGGCTTTGACGACGAAGAATGCGGCCTTCGTCGTTTTCCTCACCTTTCTGGCGATCGGAACGCAGTTTACGATCATGTTTCTTCTGGTAACCTACCTTGCGGATGCCCGGGGTTTTTCCGTTCCCGTGGCTTCCGGGGTGCTTTCCGCATTCTATATTCTGTTGGCCGGGGGCCGTTTGATCTGCAGCGTGCTCGTTCGGCGCTACTCCAACCGACTGATACTGCTGGTACTCTTGGCGCTTTTGGGCGCGTCGTTGACTACGGCGCTGCTTGGATCGCCGGTGGTTTCGGCGGTGGCTATGGCGCTTACCGGACTCGCCTCCTCGGGGCTCTACCCCAGCATCCTTGCGATGGCTAGTGAGGTTACCCACTCGACTTCCCGGGGAACGGTCCTCGGCACCCTTGCGATGGCCGGCGGGCTCGGCGGAATGTTGATAATCCAGATTTCCGCGCGAATTTCGGAGGCCTTCGGCATTTCGACCGGTTTCTGGGCCATTTGGGTGGTGGTCTGCATAACCTTTGTGTACCTTCTGTTCTTTGGAAGAAGCATTCGGCCCGTTAAACATTGACATCCGGCGGTCGCGTAGCTATAGTACTATCGTAATACAATCATACGGGTTGAAATGTGGTGCAGTTTAAGAAGATCGATCGCGTAAGCGTGTCCGAAGAAATCACCGAATACCTCAAGGATCAGATTCTGAGGCGACAGCTGAAGCCCGGTACCCAGCTTCCGTCGGAGGAACGGATGGCCGAATCGATGGGTGTCGGACGGGGCACTATTCGGGAAGCCCTACGGGTCCTTCTCTACCTCGGGTTGATCGAGCGGCGCAACAACGGTACCTACGTTACGGATCCGTCGGATACCGACCTCGACAAGGCGGGCATCGCCCAGCAGGTGAACCGTCAGCGAAACCTTATCGAGATTATCGAGCTGCGCAAGGTAATCGAGCCGGCGCTCGCCGCCTTTGCCGCCGAGCGTTCGGACGAAGAAGACCTCGAGAAACTCCGGCTCCACTGCGATCGGATGCAGAAGGAACAAGACGACATCGAGAGTTTTATCGAGGACGACAACCAGTTCCATCTTTGCATCTTCCAGGCTGCCCGGAACTACACCCTGGAAGAGATTCTGAAGAACGTGCAGACCCTCCTAAAGGACAACCAGGGACTCGTTATTCGCCGGAGCCCCTCGATCGTCCCCCGGTCTATTGGCTATCACTGTAGGATCTACGAGGCCATCTCCGCCGGAGACGCGGAAGAGGCACGCCAGACGATGGTGGAGCATATGGACGATATCGACCAGGAGATGCACCGCATTCTCCGCACCTCCAAGCCCTCTCTGTAGAACGTCATGCGACCGAGCGTGCTGGTTATCGCCACCTTCGACACCAAGGAGCCGGAGGCTCGCTTTCTGGCCGAACGGATCGAGGGCGCCGGGTGCGAGACCATCCTGATGAACCCCGGCATCCTTGCGCCGGCCAAGAACCCGGTGGATATCGACCGGGACGAGGTGGCCGAAGCCGCCGGATCGTCTCTCGCGGCCCTTGAGGCGACCAACGACAAGGGCCTCTGCATAAACACGATGATCGAAGGCGCCGGGGTGGTTGCCCGGAGGCTTTACGACGAGGGACGGATCTCCGGGGTTATCGCCATCGGGGGCGCCCAGGGAACCAATATTGGGACCGCCGCGATGAGGGCCCTCCCCTTCGGTGTTCCCAAGTTCATGGTCTCCACGGTAGCCTCGGGGCAGGCGACCTTCGGCCCCTTCGTTGACACCCGGGACATCATTATGA
The DNA here is from genome assembly GCA_964413945.1 of uncultured Spirochaetaceae bacterium. Taxonomy (GTDB): domain Bacteria; phylum Spirochaetota; class Spirochaetia; order DSM-27196; family PWMO01; genus CAYPUT01. The sequence continues at coordinate 6,068 of CAYPUT010000107.1, read as the reverse complement.
TGCACTCGGTAGCGGATATTCAGGGTTTGAATACCATTACCCGGCGGGTGCTGACTAACGCCGCGAACGCCGTCGTCGGAATGGTCAAGGGTTTCGACGACACGGCCCCCGGAACGGCGGATCGCAAAGGCTCCGTCGCCGTTTCCATGCTCGGGACGACGACTCCCGGAGCCCTCGTCGCCAAGGAGATGCTCGAAGCTCGGGGCTACGATTTCGTCGCCTTCCATCAAAACGGCACCGGTGGCATCGCGATGGAGGACATGCTCTCCGAGGGGCTCTTCGTTGCGTCTCTGGACATCAACCTCCACGAGATCGGAGACCGCTACTTCGGAGGCCTCCACGGGGCGATCAGGGACTACCGGTTGGAGTCGGCCGGCCGCCTCGGAATACCCCAGGTGGTAGCCCCAGGGAGCATCAATTACACGGTCCTCGGTCCCTACGACGAGGTTTCCCCGGAGATGAAAGCCCGGCCGCACATTATTCATAATCCTACCTTGACCCTGGTCCGTCTGACTCCGGAAGAGCTGACGCAAGTGGGCCGGATTACCGCCGAAAAGCTCAACCGGGCACAGGGTCCGGTTCACGTGTACGTTCCCCTCCGGGGATTCTCCTTTCCCGACCGGGAGGGGGGAGAGCATTGGTGGCCCGAGGGAAACGAGGCGTTTATCGCATCGCTCAAACGCCACCTGGACGATCGCATCCCTTACGACGAGGTGGATGCACACATCAACGATCGAGAGTTCGTCGCCATTGCGGTTGAAGAACTATTCCGCATGCTGGATAGCAAAGGAGCACAGAGATGACAGCGAAAGAGATGCTCTCGGGGATCTACTCTCCGATGTGCACGCCGTTTACGGACGACAAGGTGGACCTGAAGAAGGTCCGGGAAAACATCGAGAAGATGAACGCCTCGGGACTCTTGGGCTATTTCGTCCTGGGGACCAACGGCGAATACAAGTCCCTGACCGGGGAGGAGAAGCTCCAGGTTCTGGACACCGTCCTGAAGCACGCCGCCTCGGACAAGGTGATAATGGCGGGAACCGGCGGCGAAAGCAGCTACAAGACCATCGAATTGACGAAAAAGGTCGCTGATATGGGCGCAAAGATGGTTAGCCTCTTGATGCCCCACTTCTTTGCGAAGAAGATAGACGACGACGTGCTTAAGTCCTTTATCCTCGAGGTCGCCGACGCTTCGCCGGTGCCGGTGGTCCTCTACAACAACCCTTCGGTCGCCGCGGGAGTGACCATTCGAGCGGATCTTCTCCGGGCGGTCTCGTCCCACGAGAACGTCGTCGGCATAAAGGACAGCTCCCGGGAAACGTACAAGGAAAACGCCGAGGCCAGAACGGAGAGCTTCCACATTATGTCCGGCTCGGCGGGCTACTTCCTCGATCTGGTTCGAGCCGGTGGCGTCGGAGGGGTTCTCTCCTTGGCCAACATTATTCCCGACGCCTGCGTCGAGCTGCACAAGCTCCAGCTGGCGGGAAAGACCGTCGAAGCCGACGAGCTGAACGAGCGCCTCGTCACCCTTAACAAGCAGGTCTCGGGCACCTACGGAGTCGCCGGGGTCAAGGCGGCGATGGATATAGCCGGCTTCCACGGCGGTAACCCCCGCCGGCCACTTCCGGGGGTAAGTGCCGCAGACCGCGCCTCTCTGAAGGAAATCCTTCACGGGAGCGGCTTCTTAACGTAGTAGTTTCAAGAACATTATTTTTAGGAGGGCACATATGCCACGAAAAGAAACATGGAACATACTCGAGCTCGGGTATGACGACGTTGGGGCTCACATGAAGAAGAACGACACCATCTTGGTGACGATGGGCTCCTGCGAAAAGCACGGATCCCACTGCCCCTTGGGCACCGACACCTTTACGGCCGCCGGTGTCGTCGAAGGCGCAGCTGCTCTGTGTGACACACTCTACACGCCGGTAATCCCCTTCGGGTACTCGCCGCACCACATGGGGCGGATGGGCGAAGGCACCGGAACCATCACCTTCTCCGGCGAAACCTACCGGAAGGTCGTCTACGAGATGGCGATGAGCCTGATCTACCACGGCTACAACAAGATGATCTTCGTGAGCCACCACGGCAGTAACTCGAAGGTCGTCGACGACGTCCTCCGGCGGATCCGGTACGAAACCGGCGCCTTCGTCGGCTGGTACAAGACGCCGACCGAGCGGACCTTCTCGCTTATCGCCGACATCGTCGAAGGGCCTCCCGAGGAGACTCCCGGTTGGCACGCCGGCGAGGTAGAGACCTCCACCGCCTGGGCCTACAACGAGGGCGCGATGGCCATGGAACGGGCCGTCATCGACAAGGCCCACGCTCCGAAGTGGATGGGCTCGTCGTTTAGCAAACACGACGGTTCCGGCTTCGTAACCTTTATGGGCGCCGAGAGCATGTGGGTTCCGATGGAGCACCACGAGTACACCGACACCGCCACCATCGGTAACCCGAAGCGGGCCTCCAAGGAAAAGGGCGAGAAGTACTTCGAAATCGCGGCGGAAGCCTTGGCCAAGCTCGTCGAAGAAGTAAAGAAATGGGACATCAAGGTTCCCGACGAGAAGCGGCACTTCGTCAACCGCGCATAGTCGGCCCGCAACCGGCACCAAGCCCTCGGCCTTCCGGTCGGGGGCTTTTTTTTATCATTTCTCCCCTGACGCGTAGATATTACCAGGCAACTAATGGTTGACAGATTTTGGGAACCATCAGCAATGGTTTTGTAATACAATGGTGCACAACACAAAGGAGGCATCAATTGAGGAAATCCGCACCAAGAATCGTTCTCGCGCTGCTTGTCCTTTTCGTGGCGCCTTCCCCGGTGTTTTCCGCCGGAGAAGAGGAGATGGAGCAGCCGGACGAGTTCGTCCTCGGGTTTATGTCGTCCTTGAGTGGGCCCTTCGCCCCCGTGGCGGAGACCCAACGCATGGGAACGCAGCTCGCAGTAGAGCAGATCAACGAAGACGGCGGCCTGGACATGCCCTGGGGCCGGGTCCCGGTCCGGATGATCGTCAAGGACGACGAGGCGAAGCTGGATGTCGGCGTCCGCCGTTTCCGGGAGCTCGTCGATGAAGGCATTCACGGTGTCGTCGGAACCGTCTGGAATCCGATGGCTGCGGCAATCAACGAGGAGACCAAGATTACGCCGGTCCCCTACATCGCCGCCTGTGTACCGGCCCTCGATTCGTTCCGTGCCGGTAACCCCGCACCGGGGTCCTACTCGGTCGCCTTTACCCCCTGGAGTATCGGATATCTCGCCGGGGCTTCGGTGATAAACGAGCTCGGCGCCGAGACCATCTACTTCGTCTCCCGGGCGGACTCCTGGGGAGCGACCATCTACGAAGGGCTGGAAGCCGCGCTTGCAGAGCACGGCGGCGAGGTTGTCGGGTTCTCCGAGTTCCCCCAGGGGAACGTCGACTTCTCGACGGCGGTCAACGAGGCGCTGGAGCTGGAGCCGGACATCTTTATGGCGGTCCAGTTTGCCGGTGACGCCATCGCCCTTTTTAAGCAGGCCTACGACATGGGGTTGACCGAAGTGTCGACGATGTTCAACACCTGGATAACCAACGTCGTTGCCCAGGGAATCCCCGGCGCCGCCCTTGCAGAGATCTACGCCCTGTCGTATTACTACTACGACATGGCCGGGTTCCAGGATCCGGTCCTGGTGGAGCGGGCAGCGCAGTACACCGAAGACCACATGGACATGTACGGCGAGCCCCCCGACGCTTACGGAACCATTGCCTACATCGCCACCACGATTATGTTCGAGGCGGTGGAAGAGGCGGGCACCTTCGACGTAGACGCGGTTTCGGACGTTCTCGCGGCGAAAACCTTCGAGACGGTAAAGGGAGACACCTTCTTCCGAGAGGATCACGAGATGGTCGGCGACTACCTGGCCTTTATCGTAAAGGGCAAGGATCCCGCGGAGGCGATGGGCGAGTGGGACGTATTCGAGGTGATGGGTTATTTCGGCGGCGACAACGCGCTCCCGACCCTGCAGTCCCTCGGCTACTAAGTCTTTGTTCGGCAATAATTCGTGCGTCGGGAGCCCGCTTGCCCGCTCCCCATTTACATAGGAGGGAATAGTTAAGATGCCATTCTCCAGTAAACAGGACGTCACCAGACAGAGCGTCTACCATCGACAAATGTCTTCTGCCCTGACCTTTGTTGTCGCCTGCGGAGTTGCCGGCCTCGGAGGTCTCGGAAGCATTAAGGGAACGATGGTCTCGGCGCTGATTCTCGGGCAGGTAATTTCCGTCGGCGGGACCCTCTGGTCTCCCCTCTCCTTCGTCGCTCCCTTCGTCGTCATGTTTATCGTAATCCTGGTAAAGCCGACGGGGCTCTACGGCGTCCGGGGAAAAGCCTTTGGATTCGAGTAGCCGCCGATGAAGGCGATGCTTTTAGAACGCTACGGCGAGCCCCTCGTCCCCGTCGAGAGGCCCGACCCGGTGCCGGGTTACGGGGAAGTCCTTATCGCGGTCCGGAGATGCGGCATCTGCGGCACCGACCTTAAGATTACCTCCGGCGCCCTCGACGGGATTACCTCGGTTCCCCTGATTCCGGGGCACGAAATAGCCGGCGAGGTGGTCGATGTCGGCCCCGGGGTCTCCGGGGAGCTGATCGGTACCCGGTGCGGGGTCTACTTCTACCTGCCCTGCGGCGATTGCCCGGAGTGCCGGCGGGGCCACGAGAACGTCTGCCGTACCATTCGACGCCTCGGCTTCGAGAAGGACGGCGGCTACGCCGAATACGTCGTGGTTCCGGCCTACGGGGTCTGTAGAATCGAAGAGTCGGTCTCGTTCTCCGTCGCGGCGGTCGCCACGGACGCCATTCTGACGCCGTACCACGCGCTCTATTCGGTGGCCGCCGTGCGGCCCCAGGAGCGCGTCCTGATTCTCGGCGCCGGGGGGCTCGGTCTCCACGCGGTGCAACTCGCCGCCCTCGCCGGGGCCCGGGTGGCGGTCTGCGACATTCGCCGTGCGTCTCTAGAGGCCGCCCGGAAGGCCGGGGCGGAGGCGGCGTTCGGCCCCGAAGAGCTCACCGACGGCATGGCCGAGTGGACCCGGGGCGCCGGGGCCGAGGTCGTAATAGACGGTGTCGGCAAGAGCGAGCTTACCGCCGAGAGCTTTAAGAGCCTCGGACGCCGGGGCCGCCTGGTGGTAATGGGGTACGACCCGAAGGCGACGGCCCCCCTCCCGGCCCTCGGGGCCCACTACAACGAATGGCAGGTTCTCGGAACCCGCCTCGGCACCAAAGAGGAGCTCCTCGGGGTCTACGACCTGTTGGCCCGGGGCAAGATAAGCGCCGCCGTCGCCCTCGAGCGCCCGCTGTCCGAGGCCAACGAAGCCCTCGCCGCCCTCCGGGCCGGAGGCCCCCCGGGTCGCACGGTGCTACAGATATCGTGATGACTCAAGATGATATGAAGCGCCTGGTGGCGCAGAACGTAGTCGATAAGGTGATCAAGAGCGGCCGGAAGGTCGGCCTTGGAAGCGGAACCACGAGCGAGTTCGCGGTTCGCTACATCGGCGGCTTACTCAAGAAGGGATCCCTCTCCAACATCATCGGTGTTCCGACGAGCACCCAAACCGAGCTTGTCTGTCACGAGCTCGAAATACCCATTACGACGCTGAACGACCCACGGATCGGCGGGCGCCTCGACGTTGCCATCGACGGACCCGACGAGGTGGACGGACAACTCAACCTGACGAAGGGAGGAGGCGCCGCCCTGACCCAGGAGAAGATTGTCGGGTACGCGTCGCAGCGCCTCGTGATAATCGCCGACGAGACCAAGGTGGTCGAACACATCGGACTTGGGTTTCGCATCCCCGTCGAGGTTCTGCCGATGGCCCGGGTGCCGGTAACGATGGCACTAGAGGCCCTCGGGGCCGACGTGCAGATTCGTATGGCGGTGCGGAAGATGGGCGCCGTTATTACCGACAACGGAAATATCCTCCTCGACATCCGTTTTCCGGAGCCGATCGACGCCGAGGCTATGGAAAGAGAGATCAACACGATTCCCGGGGTTCTCGAAAACGGGATATTCGCAGTACGGAAAGCCGAGGTGTGGA
>CAYPUT010000106.1:0-11108 GCA_964413945.1 uncultured Spirochaetaceae bacterium | reverse complement strand
GCAATCCAAGGAGTGCCGCTGCGGACCACCTTGTTCGGTTCTTGTCACACTTTCCCCACCACTCGCTTATCGTTGGCGGCGATTTCAACACGGTGCCCTACATGAAGACAATCAGAATCATGGAGAAACAACTAAGAGATGTCCTGAGGGGAACCGATGATTTTCTCACCGGCTCCTACTGGAAGGTAACCGCACCACCCCTTCCCCGTGTCGATTTCATATTCGTTTCCGAGCATATTTCCTTACTCGACAGTGGAGTTACCCAAATGAAAGCCGGGGACCATTACCCGGTCTGGGCTACGTTGCAACTCCCTGCCTGCCGTTGACCGACACGCGGGGGCGTCTGATAATACTGAGACTGTGGGAACCAGTACCCTGAGCGCGAAATGCGACATCCTCGTTGTCGGTGGCGGCCACGCCGGAATCGAGGCGGCACTTGCCGCCGCCCGGATGGGCGCCTCGACCCTTCTTATCACCCAGAATCTCGATGCCATCGGAAAGATGTCCTGCAATCCCGCGGTCGGCGGGCCGGCCAAGGGCAATATGGTCCGGGAGATTGACGCCCTCGGCGGGGAGATGGGCCGGCTTATCGATGCGACTCAGATTCAGTACCGGACCTTGAACCGCTCCCGGGGACCCGCCGTTCAGGCTCCGAGGGCTCAGGCGGATAAGCTCGGCTACCAGGTCGCCGCGAAGCAGGCCCTCGAAGCCCAGGAGGGGTTGCGGTTGCTCCAGGACATGGTGGTCGACATCGAGGTCGACGACTCGACGGGAGCGGTACAGGCCGGGGTGACCGAACGGGGGCGCCGAGTGGTGTGCCGGGGGATTGTCTTGACGACGGGAACCTTTCTGAACGGCCTCTTGCACATCGGCAGCTTTCAGAGCCCCGGGGGCCGACTCGGGGAGCCCCCGTCCTACGGGGTCGACGGGGCGCTCCGGCGCGCCGGCATCGAGGTCGGCCGCCTGAAGACAGGTACCCCGGCCCGGGTCCTCGGGCGAAGCATCGACTTCGCCTCCATGGAGCCGCAACCCGGCGACACGGAGACGGAGGCCTTCTCTTTTTTCGACGAGCCTCCCTTCCGGCCGAGCGTCGACTGTTACGTCACCTACACCACGTCCGAGACCCACGCCATCATCACTCGAAACCTAGACCGCTCCCCCCTCTTTGCCGGGGCTATCGTCGGTCGGGGCCCCCGCTACTGCCCGTCGATCGAAGACAAGGTGGTAAAGTTTCCCGAGCGCGAGCGGCACCAGGTCTTTGTCGAGCCCGAGGGGCTCGGAACCGACGAGTACTACCTGAACGGTATCTCCTCCTCCCTTCCGGAGGAGGTGCAGGAGGCCTACATCCACTCGATTCCCGGTCTCGAGGAGGCGGTCATCCTCCGGCCCGGCTACGCCGTCGAGTACGACTACGTGAACCCCCTACAGCTCTACCCGAGCCTCGAGACAAAGAAGATGCCCGGGCTCTACCTCGCGGGGCAGATTAACGGAACTTCGGGATACGAAGAGGCCGCGGGGCAAGGGCTTATCGCGGGGATAAACGCAGCGTTGTCGATACGGGGCCCGGAGCCCCTGATTCTCTCCCGGGCGGATGCCTACATCGGGGTTCTAATCGACGACCTGGTAACCAAGGGCGCCGAGGAGCCCTACCGGATGTTTACCTCCCGGGCGGAGCACCGGCTCTCCCTGCGGCACGACAACGCCGACGTTCGCCTCTTCGAGAAAGGGTACGAGGTCGGTCTCCACGACGCGGCGAAGTATCGGCGCTTTGCCGAAAAGACCGCCTGGACCGAGACCCTCGCCGCCGAACTGGAGAAACGGCGCCCGGATAGGCGGCAGATAGAAGAACTGTCGGCGGCTCTAAAGCGGGCACCGGCGGAGTTCGGCGGGAGGACCTTTCTCCGGATTCTGAAGAACCCCGGCGTGACCCTCGAGGATCTCCTGCGGGTTGCTCCGGACCTTGCGGAACCGGCGCCCCGGGAGTGGCTCCGGTCGGTCGAGTTGACGGCGAAGTACGAGGGCTACATCGCCCGGCAGGAGCGCCGGGTTCGGCAGTACGAAAAGCTCGAGGAGTTACGGATTCCAAAGAACCTCGACTACGACCGGATCCTGGGGCTCTCGAACGAGGCGAGGGAAAAACTCAAACAGGTCCGTCCGATCTCCTTAGGGCAAGCCTCGCGAATCTCCGGCATTCGGAACGCGGATGCCGCGGTATTGATGGTTGCCCTTTCCAAACGCCGGGGGTAGGCCGTGGCAGATGATCGCCTACGCCTCGACGCCCTGGAGCGCAAGCTCCGGGAAGGACTCCTGCAGCTGGGCCTCGACGCCTCGGGAGAGACCGTCTCGAAGCTCCTGGACTTTCTCGCCGAATTGACGCTCTGGAACCGTCGGTACAGCCTGGTCCGGGCGACCGAGGAGGAGTTGGTGGTTCGCCACGTCCTCGATAGCCTCGGGCCGATCGCGACGATTCGCCGGGAGCTCGAGGCGGCCGTCGGCTCGGCTGGGGACCCGGGACTGCCGCCGGGCCCGTCGATCCTCGACCTCGGAACCGGCGCCGGTTTCCCCGGCGTTCCCCTCTCTATCGCCGGCGGACTGCGGGTGACGCTCCTCGACCGGTCGGAACGGGCCATCACCTTTCTCCGGGCGGCCGTCGCCCGGCTTCGACTCGGGGGGTGCAGGGTGTTACACGGGGATGCGTCGGTTATTCCGGAGCGGTTTCCGGTGGTGGTCGCCCGGGCCCTCTCCCCCGGCGGAAAAGAGGGGCTTCGCGCCGTTCGGGGGCTGACTGACCGAGGTGGGCGGGGGATCGTCTACGCAGGAACGAGGGAATCGGCGGAGGGGTGGGCGGCGTCCGCCGAGGGGCTTTTCGCCTCGAGGTCGATCGAACCCGTTTCGGTTCCCTTTCTCGACGCGCCGCGGCACCTCGTGGTGCTGACCGAACCGACCGAGGACTAGGCCGCTCGGTTGAGAACCTTTACGAGCTCGTTCTTGTCGATCAAGTCGATAAGGCGCGCCTCGACAAACTGATGGGCGCCTTCGGAGAACTCTCCGGCGCTGATGCAGAAACCGCGGCCGGCCTTGAGGTCCTTAAGGCGCCCGTGAAAGTCCCGGAGCAACAGCTCGCCGACTTGCCCGGTGGTTCGGATGTACCGGAAAAGGATGGTGTCTATCCACTGGCTGGTCTCGACCTCCGCGAGGACATCCGCGTATTCGTTCTTCCCGAGGGAGATATCCACGATCTTGATCCGTGCGCCCTTGAAGAAGTTCATGGTCACCCGGCGACAGAGGGAGACGAACTCCGATGGGGGGGATATCAGGTAGATCTGGAGGTTCTTGTTGGTGTTCAGCTCCCGGAATCGGTGAATCTGCTGGGCTACGTCCTTGTAGTTGGGCCGGGCCTGCTGTATCTGTTCCAGGAGGGGGAGCGCCTTGGCGATCTGTTGCGTTTTCGCGTAGGCCGCCGCCAGCCGATATCTAAGCTCCATCGCGATATCCGCCGGTACGTTCTCGTGTCGAAGGCCCAGCTCCAAGTCGGTTTGCGCCTTTTCGTAGTGGTGATTCTTCAGGTGGATCGACCCGGACATGAGGGTAGCCCGGGGACCGAAGACCGGATCCGCCCGAAGATGGGCGAATATTTTTGTCGCCTGATCGTTTTGCCCCAACTCGTAGTATGCCTGGGCCATCACAAAGACGGCCTCCTTGTCGTCCGGCTGGGCGTCTATGTAGCGCCGGAGGAGGGCCAAAGCGTCGCTGAATTTCTTTACGCGATAGAGGGAGTGGGCGAGGTACTTCATGGTCGGCAGGTGGTCCGGCGCCAATTCTCTCGCGGTCCGGAGGTAGGTGATTGCCTTTTCGAAACTCTTTCGCTTGAACTCGAGAAACCCGAGGTTGTAGTTCAGCTCGAAACCTTCGGGGTTCTTCGACCGAGATACCGCGAGGGCTTTGTAGGCCTCGTCGAATTGGTTGAGCTGTATGGCCGCGAGTCCGTACCGGAGGTTTACCGTGTACTCGTCAATTTCCGAACTGGTCGCGCAGAGGTTGACCAGAACACCGTAGGTCCGGAGCGCCTTCTCCCAGGCCTTCTCGTCGAAATACGCGTCGGCAAGGATTCGTAAGGCACGGTGGTCCTTCGGGTTCTGGGCAAGGGCTCGGTTCGCTTCTTTCTTGAGCTGCTCTCGTGACTTATTCGATTGAGCGGTCTTTCCCTTTTCGGTGTTCTTTCCCCGGGAGAGAAGAAGGACGATGCCAACGAGAACGGCGACGCCTATGACCAACAGCGCGATAGCAGTGATAGGACCGAGGGACATGTGACATTATCACGCCGTATTCCAGCAAAGTCAATAATGCCTAATTTGTGAACTGCCTCCGTTGACACAATCCCGGGAAGGCACTACGCTTCCTCTGCGAGGGACGTGCCAGTGGAAGAGACCACTATCGGAATAAAGATAGCCGACGGCAGTTTTGTACCGGTGTTCGACCGAGAGTTTCGGGGTAAGCGCCGGCTCGTACTGACGACGGTTCGGGACAATCAGGAAAGCGTTCAAATCGATCTCTACCAGGGTACCGGCGAGGGGCTCGAAGGCCCGGAATATATCGGCAGCCTGGTGGTCGAAAACGTATCACCGGCCCCGAAGGGTTCGCCCGAGGTGAACCTGTTGGTGGGAATAGACGATGCCGGGAATTTGAATGCCACCGCTACCGATTCTTCCAGCGGCGAGTACCAGAGCCTTTCGGTCAGCCTCGCCTCCCTGGACGCCGGGAAGGGCGAGCTCCCTGACTTTTCCCTCGAAGAGCCGGCAATCGACGACGATTTTGACTTCGACTTTTCCGAATCCGAGGAAGAAGCTACCAGCCGGGAAGAATCCTTCGGGGAGGAACCGCAGGAGGAAGAGGGCTTCGTAAGCGAGTTCGATTCGGATATCGCCGAGTCCCTCGACGAATCGTTTACCGAAAGCGAGACGTCGGAGGAGCAAGAGCCCGGCCGCCGGAAACTTCACGGGTTGCTCTTTGCCGGTTTCATCCTCCTCTCTCTCGCCGCGCTGGCCCTTCTGACGTACTTTATCTTCCGTGCCTTGAAGGGCCCGGAGCTTCCCACCCTCGAGGCTCAGATTCTCGCGCCGGAAGGGTTTCTCAGAGGGAACCTTCTCTTTGGGGCCGCCGCTTGGTTGAGGCCATCAAGCCTACGATAGTCTTTAGGTTCAGCCTCCTTCTCATCGTCGCGACCACCGGTTGCGCCCGGGGGCAGCTCTGGGGGATAGAGACGGAGCTGTTAGCGGAGCGCCTTCGCAACGGCAACTACGAGCTCTTGCAGCATCTGGACTTCGACGAGCTGGAAGTTTCCCACGCAAAACGTCTCGGAGACGGGGCGCTTTTTTACCTCTCGGAGGTGTATTCCGTCCTCGAGTTACCCGAGAGCCGGCGACGCTTCTTGGAAGCCTCGATTCGTCTCGAAAAGGACCCCTGGCGCCGGGAGGCCGCAGCCCGCCTCCTTGCGTACTACCGGGGACGGGGGATGTACCGCCGGCAGGGAGAGGTAGCCGAGTCGCTCTTGGGAGACTACCCGGAGTGGGACGCCCTGAAGCTCTACCACCTCGAGGCCCTCTACGAAGAGGAGCGTTATCAGGACTTTCGTGACGCGGTTTCGCAGGTTTTCCTCGGTAACCCCGAGCCGGGAATAGCCTTCCCGAATCCCCGGCAGGACCTGCTTCTCTGGGACGGGGTGTCCCGGCATCAACTCGACGATCCCACCTTCGTCCGGCCGTTTCTCCGCCTCTTTAGGGAGTTCCGTGCTTCGTCGCATCACATCCGCGTCTACCGCTATTTGGAATACCGGGGAATCCTCGAATCTTCATTCGATCCGGCGGAACGATTCTGGCTGGAGTACCGGATGGCCGCCGCCGTCGAGGATGGGCTGTTGATGGAAACCTTAGTGTCCGCCTTGGAAGAGGATGACCGGTTGGGCTTTCTCGGAGAGGCGACGGCGGTGGAGGACTATCTGGCTCGGAGCCTATCCGGGGGCGGTGATATCCAATTGCTTTCGAAGCTTCTCTCCGAGGGGCTCGACGCCTTTTCGGCGGCGGGACGGGTGCAGGAGCTGCCGGTGCTCCGCCGGGGGATTATCGAGACGGCGGACCGCCTTGGAGACTACCGGGGGGCGATGGAGCAGTTCTCCCTCCTGATTGCCGAAGTTCCCCTCGCCCGGAGAAACAGCTTGCTCGGGAGCCGGATTGGCGGTTTGACCGACCGGAGCCCCGAGGACGCTCTGAAGCTGCTGGAGACCTACGCCGGCCCGGAGCCCGATTCCTGGTTTCTCCGGCGGGCCCTCGAGGAGCTTACCACCGAGCTTCTTCGTCGGCAGGCATGGCAGGAGCTCGAGCGTCTCTACGCCGTTGCCCGGGCCAACCGGTACGACGCCGCGGCGGCGCGGATTGCGGTTATCCTCGCTCGAGGGCCCGACGGCCGGAGCGACACTGCGCGGCGCCGTCTCGAGGCGGCGCAGGCTCAAACCGCGGACCCTTACTATCGCCTGATGGCTTCCCTCCTTCTCGGGAACGACGGGCGGGAGGAATTGGCCCCGCCCCCGCCGGCCGCCGGAACCGGCTCCGAGGAGCCGTCCCGGTCCCCGGCTCTGGCCTACGTCGCCGGCTATCTCGACTACGGGTTGGTTGAAGGGGCCTTCGAGGCTCTCCAGGAGTACTGGGACTCGATCGACGGCGAGGACGCCGCGATGATAGCCCGTCACCTTTCCCGGGAGGGGCGCTACTACGAATCGATGCGGATCGCCGAGCGGCTCCGGAGAGACGGGGCGTCGCCGGCGGCCGATGCGATTCAGGAATTGCGGTATCCTCGGGCCTTCGCCCCGGTTCTCGAGGGGGTCTCCCGGGACTACGGACTGCCGATCTGGCTCTGGTACGCCCTCGTCCGGGAAGAGAGCTATTTCTCTCCCGCGATCGAATCCTACGCCGGCGCCGTCGGGTTGGCGCAGCTGATGCCGGCTACCGCCGCGGAAGTTGCCGAGTGGGAGGGCATCCAGTCTCCTGACCTTACGAACCCGGAAACCAACCTCCGTCTCGGGGCTTCCTACCTGTCGCGCCTCTTCGACCGCTTCGACGAGCCGGCCTACGCGATCATGGCGTACAACGGCGGGCAGGGGCGTTTGCGTCGGTGGCTCGCAGCCTCGAATCAACCGTCGGTGCTCCTCTTTCACGAGGCGATTCCGGTCTACGAGACCCGGCACTACCTCCGGAAGATCGCGCTGACGGCAGCGGGGTACGCCCTTCTCTACGACGACCGAAGCCCCCGGGATACGCTGGGGAGCCTGTTTCCGGAAATCGGGGCGACCGGGAGGGATTCATGACGGTTCTCCAAGCGGCGGTCCTAGGGCTGGTCCAAGGCCTTACGGAGTTTCTCCCCGTATCGAGCTCGGGACACCTTGCGGTCGGAAAGCTTCTCTTCGGCCTAGAGGGCGTTCCCATTCTCTTCGACGTTTTGCTCCACATCGCGACCCTGATGGTGGTGGTCTACGTGTTTCGACGGCGTATCGCTTTGATTCTCGGGGCTCTTTGGCGGTTTGCCGCCCGGCGGCCTCGAAGGGAGACGGACGCCAAGCAGCTCCGGTTGGTCGGGTGGATTCTTCTGGCGACGATGGTAACGGTGATAATCGCTTTGCCGGTGGCCGAGCTCGACACCGGGGCCCGGCCGCGGTTGGTCGGGGTCTTCTTTCTCTTTACGGCGGTCGTCCTCGTCAGTGCGGTAAAGGCGCCGGAGGGAGGCCGCATTTCCGACATGGGTCCCCACCAGGCCGTTATCGTCGGCATTGCCCAAGGTCTCGGGGTGTTTCCCGGGATTTCGCGGTCGGGAATTACCATTTCCGCCGCGCGGCACGCAGGGCTCTCCCGGGGTGACGCCGGGGAGTTTGCGTTCTTGATATCGATTCCGGCGATTCTCGGGGCCCTGGTTCTGACGCTGCGGGACCTCGGGGATCTCGGCCGGTCGGTGGGCCTTCTACCGCTTACGGTCGGCTTTTTCGTGGCCCTGGTTTCCGGCTTTTTGGCGTTGACGCTTCTGTTACGGATAGTCCGGTCGGGACGATTGTACCTCTTTGCCCTCTACCTCCTTCCCCTCGGGGTGGCCGTTATTCTCCTGCTCGGCTAGGTTACAGCGGCGCCGTTGTTCCGCCGATACACCTAGTAGAAATGACTACTACCTCGGAAAAGACTTCACCACTGCCGCCCGTGCTCTTGGTCTTCGGGACGTTCATCCTGTTGTCCGTCGGCGCCGCCGCCTTTTGGCCCGGGACCTCCTCCTTCGTTCTCGCGGTGCTCTCGATTCCCGGGCGCTTCTTGGCGACGACATTCCACCTGGCTTCGCTCTTCGTGCCGGCGTACTTCATCGCCGCCGGTTTCCATTCCAGGAAGAAGCCCTTTCCCTGGCGGCGTTTTGGCTATCTCCAGCTGTTGATTCTGCCCTTCCTCCTCTGGGCGGTGGCGCTCCGGCTCTTCGTGGCGGGTCCGAACCCCTCGGAGTTGGCCGGAGCCCCCCTTCTCGAATGGGTCGCCGTCCATTTTTCCCGGATCGGCGGGGCCCTGCTCTCGGCAACTCTGGGTGTCGTTGTCGCCGTAGCGCCGCTTCTGTTTGCCCGGCGGCGGCCGACGACGGCCCTCGCCCTCCCGGCACCGGCCGCCGGCGATTCGGTAGCTTTTCTCGAGCGCTTGCCGGAAGAGGGCCGGGACGAAGCTGCGTCGTGGGCCGGCGAGCTGGAAGACGACCTCGAAGAGGAGTTGGAAGAACCGGATTCGGCCGCTCCCTTGGAGCTCGACTTTTCGTACACCGAAGATCCGGTCGAAGACTCTACCGAAGACTCCGCCGAAGATACTGTTGGGGAGGCCCCCCTCGTCGTTCGGTTCCGTCAGGGACGGTTTTTCAGCGACACGGACGACGGCTTCGATGACGTACCGAGCCCTCCGGAGCTCCGGGCGCGCTCGTCCCGGCGCCGGGGGTACAACGTCCCCATCGACGGCATCCTGAGTGACTACGGCGCATCACCCTATTGGGAGATAGACGACGAGACACGCCACGCCGCCGAGGTGCTTCGAATAACCCTCGAAGAATTCCAGATACAGGCCGAGGTTACCGGAATCCGCAAAGGGCCGGTGATCACGATGTTCGAGATACTCCCGGCTCCGGGGGTCAAGCTTGCCAAGATTACCAATCTTGCCGACAACATCGCCCTGAGGCTCGCCGCCTCTTCGGTCCGGATCGTGGCTCCGATCCCGGGAAAGCACGCCGTCGGCATCGAAATACCGAACAAAACCCGGCATATCGTCGCCTTCGGAGAGTTGGTCCGAGAAAAGAGCTTTACCAATTCGACGGCGGGTATTCCTCTGGCTCTCGGGAAAGAGATCCCCGGGGATAGCCGGATGGTGGATCTTACTAAGATGCCCCACCTCCTTATCGCCGGTGCAACCGGCTCGGGAAAGTCCGTCTGCGTCAATTCGATTATCTGCTCGATTCTCTACCGGTGTACCCCGGAGCAGGTAAAGATGATCCTGATCGACCCGAAGATCGTGGAGCTGAAGTTCTACAACGATATTCCCCACCTTCTGACCCCGGTAGTCACCGACCCGAAGCGGGCGTTCCAGGCCATCCAGTACTGTATCTACGAGATGGAACGGCGGTACAACCTCCTCGACGCCCTCGGGGTCCGGGACATCCGGTCCTACAACGCCAAGATAGAGCGGGAACGGATGGCGACCGAGCCGTTACCCTATTTGGTGGTCGTCGTGGACGAGTTTGCCGACCTTATGGCCACCTCGGGGAAGGAGCTCGAAACGACCCTGGCCCGCCTCGCGGCGATGTCCCGGGCCGTCGGCATCCACCTCGTTCTGGCGACCCAGCGCCCGTCGACGGACGTCATCACCGGGCTTATCAAGGCGAACATCCCCTCCCGGATCGCCTTTATGGTTTCCAGCAAGGTCGATTCCCGGATCATTATCGATACCGTCGGGGCGGAGAAGCTCCTCGGGCAAGGAGATATGCTCTTTATCTCCGCCACGGATCCCTTTCCCCTACGACTCCAGGGAGCCTTTCTCTCGGAGGAGGAAGTCGAGCGGATCGTGGCCCACGTCCGCACCCTCGGGGAGCCGGATTACATCGACGAGGAGATCTTCGACCTCGACGAAGACGACCCGGAGCTCCAGGGCGAGTTGGAAGACCCCTTGATGGAGGAGGCGATCGAGGTTGTCGTCGCGAGCCGGAAGGCGTCGGCGTCCTACCTCCAGCGGCGCCTCAAGGTCGGATACAACCGGGCGGCCCGAATGGTCGAAGAGATGGAACGTCTCGGCATCGTGGGACCCCAGAACGGGAGCAAGCCCCGGGAAGTCATCGGTCACGCCGGAGGCGCCTGAGCGTCTCCACCAACTCCGAAATGCTCGAGGCACTGCCGGATAGCCCGGGGCCGTCGTCCGTCGGGCCCGGCCGCCGAAGACGCCACTCGAATCGCCGGCGATACCCCACATCCTCTGTCCTCCCGGGGTGCCTGCTAACGGACACCGCCACGAAGGGAAGCCCCGCCTCGTCCGCCGCCTCGGCGGAAGCGACTTCCTCACCGCCGATTCTCCGAAGACCCCGGTGGGTCCAGGCTAGGGCCTCGGGATCGCCCGAAAGCCGGTAGCCGAAGTCCGGCGTCTCGGCGGCCTCGAAGCGATTGGTTGTCGGGTCGAAGCGGTAGGGAGCTTCGGAAAAGACCCGGCCGACGATGCCCTCCAAGGCCATATCTTCGGGACCGCCGGTGTGGAGCGTTTTCCCAGGGCGGTCTATAAGCCAGAGCGCATCGGCCGTGTCCAAGGCTTCGGGGATGTCCTGCGTCGCGAGCACTACTCCCATGCCGCCGAGGCATCGTCTCTTGAGCTCCGATAGAATCCGCTGCTTCCACCGGGCGTCGAGAAAGGCCAAGGCTTCGTCGAGAACCAGAAGAGGCGCCCGCTGGGCAAGCCCCCGGGCGAGGTGCGCCCGGCGCCGCTCGCCGTCGCTTAAACGACCGAGGGGACGATGAGGGTTCACCAGGTGCACACCCCCAACTCCAACTTCCCTATCCGTTTGCATCTTCG
>CAYPUT010000105.1:0-11155 GCA_964413945.1 uncultured Spirochaetaceae bacterium | reverse complement strand
TCCCGGCTCTTGGACCTCGGGGCCCTGCCCCTTGGCCGGACCGTAACCACCGAGTTCGCCTATTTCTCTCCGGGGCCGACGACCAACCCTCGGAACCCGGAGCACACCCCCGGGGGCTCGAGCAGCGGCTCTGCGGCCGCCGTCGGGGCGGGGTACTGCCGTTTCGCCCTGGGAACACAGACCATCGGTTCGGTTATCCGTCCCGCCTCGTTTTGCGGAATTGCCGGCGTCAAGCCGAGCTTCGGCACTCTTTCGACCGCCGGGGTGTTTCCCTTTTCCGGGTCCGCGGACCACGTCGGATTTCTGTTGGGGAGTGTCTCCGATGCGTCGGTGCTTCTCGGCACCCTCCTCGACGGGACTCCCTGGGAAACGACCTCGGACCGGGGCACTCCGGGGACGCGAGCTTCCTTCGCGCTTCCGGACGGGAGCTACCTCTCGCAGGTGGAACCCGAGACTCTGAAGCAGTTCGAAGAGACCATCGCTGCCATCAAAGAGGCCGGGGTTTCCATAAAGCGGAGTAGCGCGCTGGCGGATATCGGCGAGGTCGCCGTGGCACACCGGGAGATGATCGCCCGGGAGTTTTACGACAATCACCGAACGCTCTTTGACCGATACAAAGACCTCTACAGCGAGGCGAGCACGAAGCTCTACCTGGAAGGGCAGGGTGTCACCGAAGCGGAGGCGACGGCCGCGGCAGCGGGGCGGATGCAACTCCGGCGTCTTCTCGGCGGAGAGCTCGAACGCCTCGGCGCCGGGGCGTGGCTCTCTCCCTCGGCGTTCGGCACCGCCCCGAAGGGGCTTCTGTCGACCGGAAGCCCGGCGATGAACCTTCCCTGGACCTACGCGGGGCTTCCGTCGGTAAACGTTCCTTCGGGGACCGACGCCGATGGGCTGCCCTACGGCCTTCAGGTCGTCGGGCGCTTCGGAGACGACCGGGCGACTGTAGAAACCGCCGCCTACTTAGAGGCTCTTCTGTCGCCGGAGGTTTAGCCCCCCGAAATCACGCGGGCTAACCTTCGGCAGCGACACCTGCTTCGAGGGCCTCGGTGACCTCCATACTTGAAAAGCCTACCTCTTTAAGAATTTCCCGGGTGTGTTGCCCCAGGGTCGGCGCCGCCACCGGCGGAACGGTCGGGGTTCTCGAAAGCTTTATCGGATTTCCGAGGGTTCGAATCTCCCCGGCCTTCGGGTGGGCCATCCGCACCACCATGTCCCGGGCGAGGAGTTGGGGGTGCTCCAGGGCCGCCTCGGGAGTCAGTATCGGGCCGCAGGGAATCCCGGCTCCTCCGAATCGGTCGAGCCATTCATCGACGTTTTCCCCTTCCAGGCGGCGGTTTATCTCTTCCTCGAGCCTTTCTCGGTGGGCAACCCGGTCGGCGTTGGTCCGGAAGGCCTCGTCCTGGGCCAAAACCGCTCCGTCGGGAAGAACCTCGAGAAAGCGGGCCCACTGTGCCTCGGTTCCAACCGCGAGAATCAGCCGGCCGTCCTTCGCCCGGAAGGGCTGGTACGGGGCGATGTTCGGATGGGCGTTCCCCCGTTTCCGGGGCGGGTTTCCCGTCGCAAGGTAGGCCGAGGCGACGTTGGCCAGCCAGGTAGCCTGGCCGTCGAGGAGGGCAATGTCTATGATCTGCCCGGCGCCGCTCTCCCGACGCTCGTAGAGGGCCCCGAGAACGGCGATCGTCGCGTAGAGAGCCGAGGTAATGTCGGCCATCGGCGTGGGAAACCGCGTCGGCCCCGCCTCTGGCTCTCCGGTAAGCGCCATCGTCCCGCTCATACCCTGGGCAAGGACGTCGTACCCGGGCTTTTCGGCCTCCGGGCCGGTCAGTCCGAAACCGCTGATCGACGCCCAGACAAGGGCCGGATTTATGGCCATTGCGGCCTCCGCGTCGATTCCGAGAGTCACCCGGCTCTTCTGTTTCGGGACGTTATGGATAAGCACGTCGGCGCTCTTGAGAAGTCGCTCCAACACCGGCCGCGCCGCCTCCTTCGAGAGGTCGAGGGCGAGGCTCCGCTTGTTCCGGTTGGTCCCGAGAAAGTAGGCGCTCTCTCCTTCGAGAAAGGGAGGGCCCCACCCCCGGGATTGATCGCCGCTTCCCGGGCGCTCGATCTTGATGATGTCGGCTCCGAAATCTGCCAAGAGTTGGGTGCAATAGGGTCCGGCGAGGGCCTGGGTAAGGTCGATCACTCGGACACCCGTGAGTATTGGGCTATTCATACCGACTGCAAGGATAGCACGGCAGGCGGCCTCCGCGGCACCAGCTAAGGGCCCCCGATCGAGAGCGCTTTCTCCTCCTTACATTTGTTGATACTATGCTCCCACTTAAGGAAGGAGGCGGCTTATGCGCTTTCCCGGCATCGTGGTCGGAGACAGCATTACCGTGGGAAAAACGGTAACAGAAGAGGACGCTGCAGGCAACTTCTGGACCACCGACTTCGAGAAGCTGTTATCCACGCCGGCTCTCGCCGCGTATATGATCGAAGCTTCCAGCAAGCTTCTCGAGCACAAGCTCCCGGACGGCTTTATCTCCGTCGGGAAGAGCTCGGAGATCGTTCACGAGCATCCGAGCGTCGTCGGGGCCCATGTTACCGTAAAAGTCGAGATCAAGGCCTTCGACGGCTACCATATTGTCCTCCAGATGACTGCCTACGACGAATCCGGCATCATTGCCCGGGGGACCCACGTCAGGTCGATAGTAAACCAGCGGTGGATGACCCTTAAGGTTAGTAAGCGCGTCGCGAGCCTGAAGTAGGCCCGACAGAGGAAGGAGATCGAATGACCAACAAAGAGGCCCTCTCCCGTTTCTACGAAGTCCGGGAGAAAATGATCCTCGGTGGCGGCGAGGAGCGCATCGAAGCGCAACACGCCAAGGGCAAGAAGACCGCCCGGGAACGCATCGACCTTCTCGTCGATAAGGGTTCCTTTATCGAGCACCAGGGCTACATCCAAGGGCGGGCCCGGGACTTCGGTCTAGACAAAAAGCGTTTTATGGGGGACGGGGTCGTTACCGGTACCGGGATGGTCGAAGGGCGTCAGCTATTCGTCGCTGCACAGGATTTTACCGTGCTCGGCGGCTCTCTCGGGGAGATGCAGGCCGGACGGATCGCCGAGGCCCAAGCCCTAGCGCTCAAGACCGGGTGCCCTTTTGTTCAGATTAACGACTCCGGAGGCGCCCGTATCCAGGAAGGGGTTCTCTCCCTCGACGGTTACGCGAAGATATTTCGAAACAACACCCTTGCCAGCGGGGTTATCCCTCAGTTTTCGATTATTCTCGGGCCCTGCGCCGGCGGGGCGGTCTACAGCCCGGCGATTACCGACTTCGTGTTCATGGTCGACGGCGTCAGCAACATGTATATCACGGGCCCCGACGTCATACGGGCGGTTACCGGGGAAGAGATTTCCCACGAAGACCTCGGGGGCGCCGTCGCCCACGCTTCGGCAAGCGGAGTAGCTCACTTCCGTTTTGAAGACGAAGCCGGCTGTATGGCCTTTCTGCGGCGACTTCTGAGTTACCTTCCGCAGAATAACCGGGAGCGCCCGCCGCTTTCAGAGACGAAGGATTCGCCGGACCGGGAAACTCCGGAGCTCTTTGACGTCCTTCCCGACGACGAGAAGAAGTCCTACGACGTAAGAGAGATAATCGCGGCCCTCGCCGATGTCGGCACTTTTCTCGAAGTCCAGCCGGACTATGCGCAGAATGTCGTCGTCGGTTTCGCCAAGCTCGCGGGACGCACGGTGGGTATATTCGCGAATCAACCAAAGGTCTACGCCGCGGCTCTTAACATCGACGCGAGCGACAAGGGGGCCCGGTTTATCCGTTTCTGCGACGCCTTCAATATCCCCGTCGTGACCCTCGTCGACGTCCCCGGTTTTCTGCCGGGCGTGTCTCAGGAACACGGGGGGATTATCCGTCACGGCGCAAAAATTCTCTACGCGATTGCCGAGGCAACCGTTCCGAAGGTGGCGCTGATTCTCCGGAAGGCCTACGGAGGTGCCTTTATCGCGATGGCCTCGAAGTCCCTCGGGTACGACCGGGTTATATCGTTTCCGACGTCTCAGGTCGCCGTCCTCGGTCCCGAAGGGGCGGCGAACATCGTATTCCGCCGGGAGATCGGCGCCGCGGAAGACCCGGAAAAGGCACGGCAAGAGAAGATCGACGAGTTCAAGGACGGCGTCATGAACCCCTTTATCGCCGCGGGGTACGGGTTTGTAGACGATATCGTCGATCCACGGTACGCCAGGAGCGAGGTCATCCGTTCGGTGGAGATGTTCGCCAACAAGCAAGAAGAGCGTCCCGCGAAGAAGCATGGGAATATTCCCCTCTAGAGGTGTTAGCTAATGGGTGACGGAATCCTCTCTACGGTCCTTGTGGCCGTCGTCGGCATGCTCGTCGTGTTTGCCTTTCTCTTGCTCTTGAGCATGTTGATGATCGTGATAAAACGGGCCCTCGGAGATCGGGAGCAGGACTCGGCAACCGCCTCGGACGTATCGGCGCTCCGGACCAAAGCCGGGGGAGGGGGACGGCCGGTCGCGGGATCCGCCTCTGGGGGTAAGGCTCCCGCCTCCCCAGGCGGCACTCCCGGGGGGGCGCCGCCGTGGCTCTTTGCCGCGGTGGCGGCCTTCGTCTTTGCGGAGCAGGAAGCGCATTCCGCTCAACCGTGGATTAGAGGAAGGAGACAATGAAACGCAAAATAGCCTTCACCTTCGAAGGTGAGTCGATCGAAGTTCTCGCGGAGCGAGTCGGGAACCTCCTGACGGTGCGGCACGGTGACCAGGTTTACCACGTCGAGCTCGAACCGGAGGGTTCCTCGGCCGAGGCGGGCGTCGCGGAAGCGCCCCCGGCTCCCCAGGCCGAGGTACCGTCTTCGCCGCTGCCGGACCGGCCGTCGGGGCGTATCGTCGCGACCGGAGGCTCCGGAGCGGTCCCGGCTCCGATGACGGGGACCATCAAAGAGGTTCTCGTCCACGTCGGGGATACCGTGCAGGAGAACGAGCAGATCATCATGATGGAAGCGATGAAGATGGATATCGAGGTGGTAGCCCCTCAAGCCGGCAAGGTTGCCGAGATAATGGTGGCCCCCGGGGATAATGTAAAAGAGAACCAGACGGTTCTGCGAATCGAGTAGGGTCGGCATGTCACAGATTCTGCTTCAGTTTCTCCGGTCGACCGCGATTGCCTCCCTCACCTGGCAGCATCTCTTGATGATCGCTATCGGATGTCTGCTTATTTATCTCGGTGTCGCAAAGCGCTACGAGCCGCTGCTCTTGGTACCCATCGGTTTCGGTGCGGTTCTGGCAAACATTCCCCTCGCCGGGCTTAGCGAACCCGGTGGGCTTTTGACCTACTTCTACTTCGGAATCGAGACGGGCCTCTTCCCTCCGCTTATTTTTCTCGGAATCGGCGCGATGACGGACTTCGGGCCGCTCTTGGCCAAACCGAACACCTTTCTTCTCGGCGCCGCGGCTCAGTTCGGCATTTTCGGGACCCTCCTCGGCGCCCGGGCCCTGGGGTTCGCCTTCCCCGAAGCCGCTTCGATCGCGATTATCGGCGGTGCCGACGGGCCGACGGCCATCTTCTTGACCTCCCGGCTTGCGCCGCATCTTCTCGGCCCCATTGCGGTCGCGGCCTATTCCTACATGGCCCTGGTGCCCTTTATCCAGCCTCCGATTATCCGGGCGTTAACGAGTAAGAAAGAGCGGGCCGTCGTAATGACCGAGGTCCGTCCGGTCTCCCAGCGGGTCAAGATTGTCTTTCCGATCGCTACCACCATCGTCTCGGCCCTGGTAATTCCGGCATCGACTCCCCTTATCGGCATGCTGATGCTCGGTAACCTCTTCCGGGAGGCCGGCGTGGTGGAACGGCTCTCGAAGACCGCCCAGAACGAGCTGATCAACATCGTTACCATCTTTTTGGCGGTCGCGGTTGGGTCGAAGATGTCCGCGGAAGAGTTCCTCTCGGTGAGCACCTTGCTAATCATCGTTCTCGGGCTGATAGCCTTCTCCATCGGAACCGCTTCCGGGGTTCTCCTGGGTAAGCTGATGTACATCCTTTCGGGAAGACGGGTCAATCCGATGATCGGCGCCGCCGGCGTATCGGCGGTCCCGATGGCGGCCCGGGTTGTGCAGAAGGTCGGCCAGCAGGAGAATCCCCGCAACTTCCTCTTGATGAACGCCATGGGCCCCAACGTCGCCGGGGTTATCGGTTCGGCCATCGCCGCCGGGGTGCTCCTTTCCCTGGCGGGATAGAGACCGAGCGCCCCCTTGCCGAGAGGGCGCCGGGAGCGCGACTTTAAAAGCGCAGTAAGGGAGTAATAATTTATGAGCGCGACTTCCTATCGCTATATCGGCAAGAGTATTCCCCGGACGGACGCCCGGGACAAAGTTTCCGGGCGGACGCGGTACACCGACGACTCGTGGTTGCCGGGGATGCTCCACGCGGCCGTCGTCTCGAGTGTCCATGCCCACGCCGATATTGCATCAATCGACACCGAAGCAGCCCGGAAGATGCCGGGTGTCCGGGGAGTCTTTACCGGGGCGGATTTCCCGGTTCTGGTCGGTCTCTACCTCGGGGACAAGCCGCCCTTGGCCCAAGGGCGCGTGCGTTACTTCGGCGAGCCGGTAGCGGTCGTGGTGGCAGACACCGAGCGGCAGGCCCTCGCCGCGTCGAGGAAAATAGCCGTAGACTACCGGGCCCTCCCGGTACTCCATTCGCCGAAGGAGGCGCTCTCCCCGGAGGCTCCGGTTCTCCACCCGCGGATGGAGGAGTACGTCCACATCCCGGCGATTCTCCCGGAGCCCGGGAGCAACATCGCGAACCGCACCAAAATCCGCAAGGGAAACGTCGACGACGCCTTTAGCGAAGCGGAAGTAATCGTCGAAGGGGAGTTCGAGTTCCCTCCGGCGGATCACGCGGCCATGGAGCCCCGGATTACCATCGCAGAGATTCAGAAAAACGGTCAGGTCATTATCCGCACATCCACCCAGTCTCCCTACGGCGTCCGGATCATTATGAGCCGCTGCCTCGCTATTCCGATACATAAGATTACCGTTATCGCAGGTCCCGTCGGGGGCGGCTTCGGGGGGAAGGCCGGAATCCAGCTGGAGCCCTTGGCGTATCTTCTCTCCCGGGAGCTGGAAGGGCGGCCGGTGCGCCTGGCGAACACTCGGGAGCAGGATCTGGTCGGCTCCCCGGGAGCCCCGGGGTTGAACTCCAGGGTAAAACTCGGGGCACGATCCGACGGCACGCTCTTAGCGGCAGAAATCGAATACCTCTTCGACTCCGGCGGATACGCGGACTACGCGGTTAACGTCAGCCGGGCCGCCGCCTACTCCTGTAGTGGACCCTACCGGATTCCGAATATCCGCACCGATTCCCTCTGCGTATACACCAACCATCCCTTCGCGACGGCGTACCGCGGTTTCGGGCACATCGAAATGAGCTACTCCATCGAGCGGGGGATGGACCTCCTTGCGGAGAAGCTCGGGATGGACCCCTTGGAGCTCCGGCTAAAGAACGCCGTTCAGCCGGGCGACCGTACTCCGAGCAACAACGTTCTCGACGGCAACACGGGCGACCTCAAAGAGTGTCTCCGCCGGGCCGCGGCGGCCGTAGAATGGTCGAAGGGGACTCACTCTCGTGTAGAGGAGCACCTGGTACGGGCGAAGGGTATAAGCGCCTTCTGGAAGGCTCCGGCTATCCCGACCTTTACCGACGCCTCGGCGGTTCTCTCCTTTAACGAAGACGGTAGTTGTAACCTCGTAACCGGAGCGATGGAGATCGGGCAGGGGACCCTAACCGGCCTCGCCCAGATTGTCGCCGAGGCCCTCAAGATGGACCCGGAGATGGTCTACGTCGTCCCGGAGGTAATGACCGACCGGTCTACCCACGACTGGACCACCGCAGCGAGCCGTACCCTCTTTATGGTGGGCCGGGCGGCCCTCGGCGCCGTGGAGGATGCGGTGGCCCAGCTAAAGCAGGTTGCCTCGGGTCCCTTGCGGTGCCCCGTCGAAGACCTACGAGTGGCCGACGGCAGGGTCTACCTGGCCGACGACCCGGATAACGGGTTGCCCCTGTCGGAAGTTTGCCTCGGGTACGTCTACCCGAACGGGAACGCCGTCGGCGGACCGGTCATCGGCCGGGGACGCTACATCGCCCGGCATTTGAGCCGGCTGGATCCGGAAACCGGAGAGGGGCGGCCTGGCCTCGAGTGGACCCTCGGTGCGGAGGCGGTCGAGGTAGAGGTTGACCTTCGCGACGGGAGCTACCGGATACTCAAGAGCGCCTGCGCCATGGACGTCGGGAAGGTCATAAACCCCGCCTTGGCGAGGGGGCAAATCGTCGGGGCGATGGCCATGGGAATCGGATACACGACCCGGGAGGCCTTCGACTTCGACGGTCGGGGAAGGGTTCTAAACAATAAGCTCCGGGACTTCAAAATCCTGCGGTACGGGGAGCACCCGGAGTACGTCGTCGACTTCGTCGAAACGCCCCAACAGGACGGCCCCTTCGGCGCCCGGGGTCTCGGGGAACAGGGCATAATCGGTATGCCCGGGGCTCTCGCATCGGCGTTCTCCCGGGCCGTCGGCGCCCAGCTACACCGCCTTCCGATTACGCCGGAGTACCTCTGGGCCGAAGGAGGCCGGGGATGATCGCCCACGACATCGAGTTTATCCGACCACAGAGCACCGCCGAGGCGGTCGCGGCATATCGGGAATGTTCCGAGGCGGGGCTGAACCCGGAGTACTTCGCCGGGGGTACCGAGCTCGTGACGATGGCGCGGGACGGAAAGCTCTCCGCCGGCGCCTTTATCGATCTTAAGACGATACCGGAAACATACCGGCTCGGACCTGAGGACGGAGAGCTCTGCATAGGGACGAGCGTTCGACTCAACGATCTCTCGAAAAGACTCGACGTTCCGCTTATGACCCGATGCATCGAGAACCTCGCGGATCATACGGTTCGCAACTCGATTACCCTCGGTGGGAATATCGCCGGCCGGCTGCCCTACAGGGAGGCGATGCTCCCCCTCCTTCTCTCCGACGCGGGTGCCGTCGTCGCCGGGGGTGGCGGGGCGGTGGAAACGAGACGCATTCCGCTCCGGGAGCTCTTCGACAAGCGGCTGCGCTTAGCCCCGGGGGAGTTTCTGCTGTCCTTGCATATCCCGGAGGAGCTCTCCCGGGCCCCCTTCTGGTACCGACGATGGGTCCGGAGCGCCCGGGTCGACTACCCGATCGTGACGCTTGCGTGTATCGCTTCCGAGGATTCGCTTCTCTTTGCAAGCTCCGGGAGCTTCGCGTACCCCGTCTGGGGGTCGGTCCCTTTCGAGGAGCTAAGAGAGAACCAAGCAGAAGCAGTAGTGAACCGTGTTCTCGAAGACCTTGGGAGTTTCCGCAGCGATTCTCGGGCCTCGGCGGAGTACCGCCGGGCTTTGATGGCGCAGGGACTAAAAAGAGCCCTCGGGAGCCTGGGGAAGCAGGGCGGATAGAAAGGATGCCTATGGAACGATACAAGGATCTGGTGGAAATAGAGCTCTCGATCAACGGCGAGACACGGAAGGTAGTTCTCCGGCCCTCGGACACGCTCCTGCGGACACTCCGGGAAAACCTAGGTCTTACCGGCACCAAGATGGGTTGCGAAAACGGAGACTGTGGGGCCTGTAACGTAATGGTGGACGGCACCGCGGTAAAATCGTGCTACACCCTCACCCTGGACGTCCTCGGGAGGGAGATCACCACCATCGAAGGGCTCAAAGACACCCGCCTCCAGGAGGCCTTTGTCCAGGAGAACGGGTTTCAGTGCGGATTCTGTACGCCGGGGATGATCGTAAAGGGGGAGACGCTCCTGAGATCGCAAGAAGCCTCGGCAGAAGCGCCGGACGACGAGACCATTCGCCTCTGGATGGAAGGGAATCTCTGCCGGTGCACCGGTTACGAAGGCATCGAAAAGGCGATAAAGCGCGCCGCCGGAAACCGCTAGACCCGGAGATCAGTAGGCTACGATCCGGGTCCCCTCGTCTCCGTGGATCGCTGCGGCGAGGTTCTCCACATCGGTAATGATTACCCGGTTCTTCGGGTTCGCCTGGACGAACTCTATTGCCGCGAGCATCTTCGGTCCCATCGACCCCGGAGGAAAGTGCCCCTCTTGGTAGTAGTGCCTCGCCTGAGCAAGGGTCATTTTGGAAAGAGACTGCTCGTCGGGTTTCCCGAAGTTGATGGTTACCCGGGGTACCCCGGTGATAATAATCAGCGTCCGGGCGCCGACGGCGAGGGCGATCTTCATACTCGCGAGGTCCTTGTCGATAACGCAATCGACTCCCTCGATTGTGCCGTCCTCCTCAAAGAAGACAGGAATCCCGCCGCCGCCGACGGTAATCAGGATGTAGTGCTGCTTCAAGAGCAGGTTGATCGCGTCTTTCTCGATGATGTCGATGGGATAGGGCGAAGCCACGTACCGCCGGTAGCCGCGGTTGGCGTCTTCCTTGACGACCCAGCCCCGCTCGTCCCGTAGGCGGGACGCCTCGTCTTCGGTGTAGAAGGGACCGATCGGTTTGGTCGGGTTGTCCATCGCCGGATCGCTCTTGTCCACGAGGACCTGCGCCGGAACGGTTACTACATTCCGCCAGACGCCCTTGCGGAGCATGATGTTCTGGAGACACTGCTCGATCATGTAACCCATAGAGCCGCAGGTCATCGCGTCGGCGACACCGAGGGGCGTCTCGGGAACCTCGTCCTTGGCCCGCTCCACCTGAAGCATGATGTTTCCGACCTGGGGTCCGTTGCCGTGGGTCAGAATAAAGTTGTACCCCTCCTGGAGGAGCTCGACGACCGGCTCCATTGACCGACGCGTGTTTGCGAACTGCTCGTGGATAGTGCCCTTTTCCCCTTTTCGGATAATCGCGTTTCCCCCGAGGGCGATAACCGCCAATTTCTCACTATCCCACTGTTCTTTGATCATCCGTTTCTCCTTGGAGCGGTATTGTAGGCGGAGTCAGGTTCCCTGTCGATGCCAGAGGATAACCGGCTCCCCGTCGAGGATCCGAACATCTAAGGGAACGCCGTAGGTTCTTTGCAGGTTCGCCGGCGTCAAGGTTTCAAGGGGGCCTCCGGCGGCAAACGCCCGGCCCCCCTCCAAGAGGCAGACCTTCGAGGCGAGGGCCG
>CAYPUT010000104.1:0-11342 GCA_964413945.1 uncultured Spirochaetaceae bacterium | reverse complement strand
ACATCGCCTCTAGGAGTACGAGTCCCTGAGTCTCGGTTAGGGACGCAAAGACGAAGAGGTCCGAAATGCGGCAGTAGGAGAAGACCGACTCCCGGGCCACGTAGCCGGTAATTCGAATCCGGTCGGCTATACCGCGCGCCGCGGCGGTCTCCCGGATCAGCGCCCGGGCGTCCCCGTCGCCGACAAAGAGGAGCGTCAGATCGTAACCTCTTTCGGTTAGATCGGCCGCGACGTGGACCAGAAAGCCGAGGTTCTTCTCTAAGCCCAGGCGACCGACGAAGGTCAGGATCCGCCGCTCCGGCGGCAGGTCCTGGCCCCGGCGTATCCGTGCTTCCGGAATAGGGGCTTCGGTGCGTTCGAGGTCGATGCCGGTGGGAATAACGTCCAGGGGATAGTCGATCTTGTAGGAGAGAATCTCGTCGCGAATCTGGCGGCTGGGGCAGATAACCCGTTGGCACCGGCCCCCGAAGTGCCGGGTAATCCACTTGACGCCCCGGACCGAGAGGCTTCGGGGGAGGGGCATATAGTGCGTGTAGCGAGTGTAGAAGGTGTGATAGGTGTGGACGTGTGGAATACCGTACCACCAGCTCGCGAATAGGGCCAGAATACCGATGTTTCCCGGGACATGGGAGTGGATAATATCGACCCCGAGATGCTTCAGGCGGCGGAAATCCCTCACTGTTGGGAAGACGAAGCGCTGATTCCGCATCGCCTTGAAGAAATAGGGGATGGAATAGAAGCGAAAGACGCCTTCTTCGTCTTCGGTCGGACGGTTGTAGTTGGGGCAGAAGACGTAGACGGTGTGTCCCTGGCGTTGCAGCTCGCGTCGGATCAAAACCACAGCGGTGGAGACGCCGTTTACCTCCGGTGGGTAGGCATCGGAAAACAAAGCAATAGTTAAAGCCAAAATTATCCCGAGTATACGGCACCCGGAGAGGCTCGGCAATGAAAAAGAGCCCTTGACAAACAATATGACCATAGTATAATAACCATAGTCACTTTTAACGGAGTGAACGTCATGTTAGCGGAGCGCAACTGGGAGGCTGCTAAGTGACCATTCCGGCGGGACGTTTTAAGGCGGAATGCCTGAAACTCATGGACCACGTCGAGCAGACGCGTCAGCAGATTCTCATCACGAAGCGAGGGCGGCCGGTGGCCCAGATGGTACCCGTAGGGGAGCGCCAAGAGCCTCAGCTATTCGGCCGCCTCAAGGGGCTTGCCGTTCTCGCTGAGTCCGCCCTCGAGTGACTACTCCACTGCAAGGGGGCGCAAGCCCCCTTCTTTTAGACACCCGGGCCCTGATACTGCTCTTAGGCGGCGTCGAAGGCCGGGTGGGTCTCTTTGCGCAACAAGCCGCAGAAGAGGCCCAGGCGGCGGGGGGCTTAAGGCTCTGCGATGTATCGCTCTTCGAAATGGCGCAACTCGAAGAACAGGGAGAGCTGGTCTTCTCGATTCCGCTCCTCTCCTGGGTCGAGCAGGCCCTCGATATACCAGGCCTTTCCCTTGAGCGTTTGACCCCGGAGGTGGCCGCCGAAGCCGCCAGACTTCCCGGAGCCCCTGGTGCCGGGGAGGGGCTTACCATGATCGACCGCATTATCGCCGCGACGTGTCGTGTTCGCGGTTTGCGCCTTCTCGCAGGGAGCCGTTCCCTTGCCTCCTACGGTGATGCTGGGTACCTTTCGATGGTCTCCCTGCGGTAGCTTGACAGTCACAAATCGGCTTCTCTAGGATGAGGGGCCTCCGTGGGCTCCTGGTGCCCCGGAAGGAGCGCCACAGCCTAATAGAGGAGCAGAACTCTTGTACGATCCCGTTGATCCAAAAGTCAGTTTTCCCACCTTGGAAGAGGACGTCCTGGCCTTTTGGGAAAAGAACGATACCTTCCAGCAGTCGATCTCCAATCGGGAGGGAGCCGAGGAGTTCGTCTTCTACGACGGCCCTCCCTTCGCTACGGGGCTCCCTCACTTCGGGCACTTCGTGCCGGGCACCATCAAGGACATCATTCCCCGGTATCAAACAATGCGCGGAAGGCGGGTCCAGCGGCGCTTCGGGTGGGATTGTCACGGGCTGCCGGTCGAATACGAGATGGAGAAGGAGCTCGGCATCTCCGGAAAGGCACAAATCGAGGAGTACGGTGTCGCCAAATTCAACGAGGCGTGCCGCTCGATCGTGCTCCGTTATACCGGCGAATGGCGTCAGATCGTCACTCGGATGGGGCGATGGGTCGACTTTGATCACGACTACAAGACCATGGACAAGGACTACATGGAGACCATCTGGTGGGTCTTCAAGCAGCTCTGGGAAAAGGGTCTTGTCTACGAGGGCTACTACATCCTGCCGTACAGCCCGGGGCTTGCGACGCCCTTATCCAACTTCGAGGTGAACCTCGGCGGATACCAAGAGGTAACCGACCCCGCGATAACCGTTCGCTTCGACGTGGATCCCGGGAGCTCCATCGGAAACACCGCCCTCCCGGAGAACACCGCCATTCTGGCATGGACGACGACTCCCTGGACCCTGCCGTCGAACCTTGGGTTGGCAGTCGGGCCCGGCATCACCTACGCCCTCCTTCGGGACGGCGAGAGCCACTTTATCCTTGCCGAGGAGCGGATTGCTGCCTACTACCGCTCGCCGGAGGAGTACGAGGTTATCGCCACCTTCCTCGGGAAGGAGATGGTGGGGCTTCGGTACACGCCGCTCTTTCCCTATTTCGCAGACTTAAAGGGCTCCGGCGCCTTTGCGGCGCATCAGGCGGACTATGTTACCACCGAGGACGGTACCGGCATCGTCCATATAGCACCCGGCTTCGGAGAGGAGGACTACGAGGTTCTCAAGGACTCGGGGCTCCCGATCGTGGTTCCCATCGACCCGGACTGCCGTTTTACAAACGAAGTACCGGACTTCGAAGGGCTCTTCGTCAAGGACGCCGACAAGCCCATCATCGGGATGCTCAAGGAGGAGGGGAAGCTCGTTCGCCGGGAGAACTACCTCCACCCCTATCCCCACTGCTACCGCACCAAGAAACCGCTGATCTACCGGGCGATCTCCAGCTGGTTCGTCGATATCGAAAAGATCAAGCCGGATATGCTGGCCGCCAATAGCCGGGTGCACTGGGTTCCGGACCACCTTCGGGAGGGGCGTTTCGGCAAGTGGCTCGAGGGAGCCCGGGACTGGGCCATCTCCCGAAACCGCTATTGGGGAAACCCGATTCCGATTTGGAAATCCGACGGTGGCGACCATGTCGAGTGTATCGGATCGATCGAGGAGCTCGAAAAGAGGAGCGGCCGGAAGGTGGGGGATCTCCACAAGCACTACGTCGACGATATGACGTGGCCGGCCCCCGACGGCACCGGGACCATGCGCCGGGTCCCCGAGGTTCTCGACTGCTGGTTCGAGTCCGGGGCGATGCCCTACGCCCAGAACCACTACCCCTTCGATAACAAGGAGTACTTCGAGGAGAACTTCCCGGCGGATTTTATCTGCGAAGGACTCGACCAGACCCGGGGCTGGTTCTACACCCTTACGGTTCTCGCCGCGGCACTCTACAAGAAGCCGGCCTTCAAGAACTGCGTGACCAACGGCTTGGTCCTTGCCGAAGACGGCAAGAAGATGAGCAAGAGCGAGCGCAACTACACCGACCCGAAGGACATTATCGACAACTTCGGAGCCGACGCGTTGCGCCTCTTCTTGATGAACTCCGCGGTCGTACGGGCCGAAGATCTTAAGTATTCCGACGACGGCGTCCGGGAGGTCTTGAAGACCGTCATCATTCCTTTCTGGAACTCCTACTCCTTCTTCGTGACCTACGCGAACATCGACGGCGTAACGCCGACCGCCGCCCCGGTGGAGCCGGAAAACCCCTTAGACCGGTGGATTCTCTCCTCCGCCGAAACCCTTGTCGCCGACGTCTCCGCCTCCCTCGACGCCTACGAGTTGCAGAAGGCCATCGAGCCGATCGTCGCTTTTATCGACAGCCTGAACAACTGGTACATCAGGCGCTCCCGGCGCCGTTTCTGGCGGAGCGAGAACGACCGGGACAAGGAGCAGGCGTATCAGACCCTCTACGCCGTACTCCTCAAGCTTGTCAAGGTCGCGGCTCCCTTTGTTCCCTTCGTGACCGAGGCGATGTACCGGAACTTGCGAACCGACGACATGCCGCTCTCGGTCCATCTTTGCGACTACCCCGAGGTCGAAGAGTCCCGCCGGGACGAAGAGCTCGAATGGAAGATGCACAGCGTCCGTCACTCCGTCAGCATGGGCCGGGCCATTCGGAGAATGCACAACCTCAAGATCCGGCAGCCCCTCAAGGCCATCCACCTGGTGACCATCGACCGGAAGGAACGCGCGGTGCTCTTGGAGATGGAGGATATCATCCGGGAAGAGCTGAACGTCAAAGACGTCGTCTTCCGGGAGAACGAAGACGACCTCGTGGAGTACCGTGCCAAGCCGAACTACCGGGTCCTCGGGAAGGAGCTCGGAAAGGATATGAAGAAGGCGGCCCAGAAAATCGAGGGGCTCTCTTCGAAGGAGATCCAGAGCCTCCTCGAGGGCACGGTGTTGAACATCGACATCGGCAACCGCACCCTGGACCTGACGACCGACAGCGTTCTGGTGCAGCGTCTCGAGAAGGAGAACCTCCGCGTCCTGAACGAAGAATCGCTTACCGTCGCCCTCGATCCGGAGATCACCGAAGAGCTGCAGCAAGAAGGAATCGTCCGGGATATCGTCCGGGCGGTTCAGAATCTCCGGAAAGAAAGCGGGCTGGAGGTTACCGACCGCATCCACCTCTGGGTCCATGGGGAGAACGGGGTTAAAGACGCCGTCGAGAGCTTTCGGGACTACCTGGTAAACGAAACCCTCGCGGTGGACCTGAGGTGGGAGCGAATTCAATCGGCTACCGAGGTCGAAGCGGGAGACTCTGCATGTTACATCGCGATAGAACGGGCCTAGTTCCTGCCGCCGGCCGGCGCCGGGGGCTTCTGTTCGGTGCCCTGGCGGCTATCGTTCTCCTCTCCTCCTGCCGAACCGCACCGGATATCGCCCCGGTCCCCGAGAGCCTGCCCCTTCCGGCGGACGCGGCTCTCTACCTCTTGATAAGCCCCCGGGAACGGGGTGATTTGGCCTACGTCCTCCTCGAGAGTTTCGATATCGCCCCTGCGATGGCAAGTCGTATCGACCTTGCCGGTATCTCGGTTAGCCGGGACGCCGGGACCTTACCCCCGGCCGAGCGCCCGGCGTCTCCCGGAGCCATCGAAGGGCGCCGGGTCGTCGTCGCCGTCCGGGGGAACCTGCCCACCCGGCGCCTGGCCCGGGCGCTCCGCCGTTCCGACGAGTGGCACCAAGCCGTCGACGCCACCGGCGGGGACTATTTCCGTCAGGAGGGCGGCCCCTGGCTCTTGACCCTCCCGGATGACGGGCTCTTGGTCCTCGGAAACGGGCCCCCCGAAGAGTTGCCCCGGGAGCCCCCTGTTGTGTCTCCCTGGCCTCCGGACTTCGTCGAGCGATTCGCCTCCGTACCGATCGCCGCCTTCGTCCCTTCTCCCGGGGGCGGCGCCGTGTCGACGCCCTTCGGCGGGGTGCTCCCCCTCCGGGAGCTGCGCTTCTACGTCGCGGACGCTGAAAAGGACACACCGGCCGCCGACGCCGGTGCCACGGAGGCGGGGGCTACCCACGTGAATCTTTCGGGGGAAGCGGTCCTGGATAACGAACGCTCGGCGCGGGCCTTCGAGGCCATCTTGCGCCTTCTCGCCCTGGGTATCGCCGCGGAGATGGAGATGGAACCGGGACGCGTCCGGGAGCTCCTAAAGGTAGCCCAACGCGAGAACCTGGTAACCTTTACCGCCGGGCCCCTCGAGACTTCTCAGCTCTTTTCCCTCTCTTCCGAGCTTCTCCAAGGGTACGGCGGGGCCGACGGGTTTTTCGGGGGCGCGCCGTGAAGGTCGCGGTAGTCGACTACGGAGCGGGGAACCTCCGGAGCGTCGAGACCGCCCTTTCCCACCTCGGAGCGGACTTCTTCGTCTCCCCGGAGCCGAAAGAGATCCTCAAAGCCGATGCCGTCGTTTTTCCCGGCGTCGGGGAGGCACGCTCGGCGATGGAGGTCCTCGCTCTCCGGGGGCTTGGGGAGGCTCTCCGGGAG
Organism: uncultured Spirochaetaceae bacterium; assembly: GCA_964413945.1. Lineage (GTDB taxonomy): Bacteria > Spirochaetota > Spirochaetia > DSM-27196 > PWMO01 > CAYPUT01. Next base: position 5,209 of record CAYPUT010000104.1, on the reverse strand, counting down.
ACCGCCGACCGGGGTAAGCCCCTCTTCGGCATCTGTCTCGGAAGTCAGATCGTCCTTAGCCGTTCCGAGGAACGGGATGTCGCCTGTCTCGATTTGATTCCCGGTGTTGCCCGGCGGTTCGCCGACGCTCCGGGGCTCAAGATTCCCCACATGGGGTGGAATACGCTGAAGGTACACAGCTCCCACCCCGTCTTCGACGGGGTGCCGGACGACTCGTCCTTCTATTTCGTCCACAGCTACTACCCGGATCCGTCGGAGGATGCCCTTTGCATCGGGACAACCGAATACGGTCTGGAATTCTGCGCCGCCTTCGCCCGGGACAACGTCGTCGCAACGCAGTTTCATCCGGAGAAGTCGGGGAAGAACGGCCTCTTGCTTCTGCGGAACTTCCTCAAGCTCTAGGAGAGTCTGATGTTTCAGAAACGCATCATCGTCTGCCTCGACGTCCGGGACGGCAAGACTACCAAGGGCGTGAAATTCCAGGGCAATATCGATATCGGGGATCCGGTGTCGATGGCCCGGGAGTACTACGAAGGCGGGGCCGACGAGCTCGTCTTCTACGACATTACCGCCAGCGCCGAAGGACGAGGCATTATGATCGATGTCGTCCGACGGGTCGCCGAGCAGATCTTCGTCCCCTTCAGCGTCGGCGGCGGCTTGGCCGGCCTCGACGACATGAGGGCCGTTCTCTTGGCCGGGGCCGAGAAGGTGAGCGTCAACAGCCAGGCGGTCAAGAACCCCGACATTATCGGCGCCGGGGCGCGGCAGTTTGGGGACCAGTGCGTCGTTCTCGGAATGGACGCCCAACGAGATCCGGAGATGCCCTCCGGCTACCGGGTTTACATCAACGGCGGCCGGGTGGCCACCGACCGAGATGCCCTCGAGTGGGCCCGGGAGGCGGTGGACCGGGGCGCCGGCGAGATCGTAGTAAACTCCATCGACGCCGACGGGACCAAGAACGGCTACGAGATTCCGTTAACGCGCCTGATCGCGACCAGCGTCGGAGTGCCGGTTGTGGCCTCCGGCGGTGCCGGAAGGCCGGAGCATCTGCGGGAGGTTTTGACCGACGGGAGCGCCGACGCGGCGCTTATCGCGAGCATGGTCCACTTCGGAGAGTACCGCATTTCCGAGATCAAAAAGCATTTGACGGAGAACGGAATACCGGTGCGCCTCGACTACTGACGCCGGGCTTCGTTCGCCGCCGGGCTGTATCGGCCGCCGAAAAAAAACACAATCTTGGGAGCACTCACCAAAAATTGCCCCTTCCGCGGCAAAATGCTATCTTTTCGTCGATTCTTAATGTCGGTAGAGAAAGGGAGCAAGCAGTGCCTACGTACGAGTACGAGTGCGCCGGGTGTGGACACAACTTTGACGCGTTTCAGAGTATGTCGGAGGATCCCCTCAAAGAGTGCCCAAGCTGTGGTCGGCCGTCTCTCAAGAGGCTGGTAGGCGGAGGCATCGGCATCATATTCAAGGGGAGCGGCTTCTACGTTAACGACAGCAAGAACGGCAAGGGTTCGAGCCTGGTGACCACGGAAAAGAAGACGGACGCCGATTCCACGAAGGGGAGCGAGGCCTCCGCGGCGGGCACTTCTTCGGAGGCGAAGTCTTCGGAGGCGAAGTCTTCCGAATCCAAGACCGAGAGTTCCGGGTCGTCCAAGAAGTCGGCTTAGACCGCCCGGCCGTCCGGCGTTGACTACATAGCTTAAAAGATATATAGTATAGGCACGGTACCTCCGTATAGGAGATTGGTATGTTGCCTGATCTGAGTAGCATAGACGAACACTGTAGCGATTCCATCCTTCAGGCCTGTGCCCAAAAGCTCAAGGTTTGTGGACACCCCATACGGCTAAAGCTTCTCTGTGCGATTGCCCGGGAGCAGGAGCCCTGCGTAAGCGAGCTCTGGGTCTGCCTTCAGCAACCACAACCGGTCGTTTCCCAGCATCTCGCCATCCTCAAGGACAAAGGAATAGTCCATTCCGAGGTAAAGGGGAACAGGCGCATCTATTCGATCGTCGATCCCTTCGTGCAGCAGATCGTTGATTCCCTTCAGGGTGATCTGGAACGGATCGGTCTTTCGGCGGTCGGCTGACCCGCGGAAACCACAATGTGATATAGTCGTCGACGATGAAAACGGCGACGGATAGCCAGCCTCTCTCATTCCTCTTCGGAGACCGAGAAACGGTCGTTTCGTTCTCCCCTTCGGACGAAAACTTTCTCCCGGACGCCGCCGTCTGGATAGCCGACGAGAACACCCGGCAATACGCGCCGGCCGACTGCATCGTCGTCCCCCCGGGGGAAGCCTCCAAGAGTTGGGACATGGCGCATCGGCTCCTGCTATCGCTCCTCGAGCGCCGGACCGAACGGGGAGGCACCCTCGTCGGGGTTGGCGGGGGCGTCGTTTGTGACCTGACGGCCTTCGTAGCCTCGATTTACACCCGGGGAATACACCTCGTCCTTGTGCCCACCTCGCTTCTCGCGATGGTCGACGCGGCTCTCGGAGGCAAGACGGGGATCGACTTCGGCGGCTACAAGAATATGGTCGGGACCTTCTACCCGGCCGAGCGCCTGATCGTCGACCCTCGCATGGTAGAGACGCTTCCGGGCCGGGAGTACAAGAGCGGTCTTGCGGAGACGATCAAGACGGGGCTTCTCGGTGATGAAGAGCTTCTCTCGGTTCTCGAAAGCCGCCGAGACGAGGTGCTCGCCCGGAATCCAAGGGTAGTCGAAGAGATAGTCCGACGCTGCGTAACGGTAAAGGGACGAATAGCCTCGGCGGACTTCCGGGAAGGTGCCGGAGCCCGGGGAGCCCCCGCCGGCGATCCGGGAGCGGCACAACCAGGGCCCGGCCGGGCCGCCCTCAACCTCGGCCACACCTTCGCCCATGCCCTCGAAGCGGTAACCGCGCTCTCTCGCTATACCCACGGGGAAGCCGTCGCCTGGGGAATCTATCGCGCGACTCTGGTGTCTCGGGCCCAGGGCCGCTGCTCCGAGGACTACCTCCTCCGCGTCCGCAATATTCTCGAGGCGTACGGTTTCGAGCTCGATGTCCCCAACCTCGATATCGACGCACTGGTGGCGGCGATGTATCGGGACAAGAAGACGGCCGGAGGGGCGCTCAAGTTTGTCCTCCAGGAGGGCCCCGGGCGGCAGGAGCTGGTTACCCTCGGGGAACCGGAGATCCGGCAGGCGCTTTAGGTCGCCGACTACTCGTCGTAGACCGCGGCGACTCTCCGGTACGCGGCGCCGACGTCGGCGGCCAGCGGTTCCTCCGACTGTAGCTCGTCCGCGAGGACCTCCAAGCTGTAGAGCGTCGTGTCGACTGCGGTATAGAAGTTCCGGGTCGGCTTTATCCAGTACTGTCCATGGTCGTCGGTGTGGAGGGTCAGAAAGCCCGTCTGTTTCGAGCTCTTCTTGATCGGCGCCGGTTTAAGGAGGTCCCCGAGACGCTTGCAGAGGGCCTCCGGGTCCTTGAATACCTGGTAGGTTCGCTTGGCCGGCGGGTCGGTTAGCATAGCCCGGCCGAAGTCCATCGACTTGGCTATCCGGAATATCTCCGGAAGGCGCATTCCGGTCATCAACTCCCGCCCGTTCGCTATCACCTTACCCCGGAGGTTGCTGTGGTGCGGTTGCAGTTGGGTTTCTCGCTCGACCAACTCCCGGACCTGATCCCAGGGGAGCACGGCGACCTTCTTCTTGCCCTTGTACGGCTCCAACCGAAAGACCGTCGCCCCGATAACGATCTGCCAGGTGGTATCCCGGGGTTCCGTCGTCGCTTTTCCCTTCCTTCCCCCGCCCTTCGCCGGACGGCCGATCGCCAGAAGCTCCGAGGCGAGATCCTCGGAGATGCGGGGGATCCAGGAGCGCTCAAGGGGAGAAACCGATCGGGCGTAGGTGCGGGATGTCCGGACGATCTCTCCGGCGACGATAAACTCCGGGTCTTCCCGGAACATGACCGAGCCGGGGTGAATCATGATGCGTTGAGCGGTCAGAGAACGGTAGTTGCCACGCCCGGTCCGGACGCAGACAAACTGAATAAGACCCCGGGCCACGGCGCAGAGATACGAGGCCACCGGTCCTCCGGAGACGAGGGGCACCCCGGTATCGCTTACCATCCCGGCGAGCTGCTCCTTTACGTTCTTTATTTCCGCCATCACCCGGGGATCGAGAAAGCGGGATTCGCAGAACTTCTGCTTGTTCTCCGAGCTCTCGTAGGCGGCGAGTAGCTTGAGGTAGGAGACGAAATCTCCGAGGTCGTCGCGGTAGCGGTGGTGTGCCTTCCTGGCGGCGACCTCTTCGCCTTGGGGCAGCAAGAAGGGAGAGTTCGTCGAGAGAAAGGCGGTAGCGGTGACTACTTCGTCCACGACGTCGGGGTAGTTTCGGATGGCCTCTACGATCGCCCGGGAGTGACGCGGAAGCAGCGGGTACCGGGCCATCATCTTGCCGATGGTCGACAGGCTGTTGTCTTCGTTTAAGGCGTCGAGGAGCAGGAGCGTGTCGACGGCCCCGAGGATGCCGCCCCGGCCCGGCGGCGAGAGAAAGTCGAAGGACTCGAAGTCGCGAATCCCGATCTCCGCCATCCGAAGGACCACTTCCGAGAGGTCGGTGCGGTAGATCTCCTCCATCGCAAAGAGGGGCCGGGATTCGAACTCCTCCCGGGTGTAGAGGCGATAACAGACCCCGGGACGGGTCCGGCCTGCGCGACCTTTCCGTTGGTTGGCCGACGCCTTGGAGATGGGCCCTTCTACGAGGGAAGAGGTAAAGGTCCGGGGATTGTAGTAGTTCATCTTCGCCGTTCCGGCGTCGATTACCGTGGTTATGCCGTCGATGGTAATGCTGGTCTCGGCGATATTCGTGGCGACGACCACCTTGGTCTTGCCTTCCGAAGCCGGCGGAAAAACCTGGTCCTGCTCCTCCTTGCTCAAGCGCCCGTAGAGCGGCATAAGGTGCAGTTTCTTGGAAAAGGGCATGTAGGAGAGTTGCCCCAGACAGTCTTTGATCGATTGCTCCCCCGGGAGAAAGATGAGGTAGTCGCCCTCTCGGCGTTCCTCGAGGCCCCGGCCGACGATATCGGCGATCTTGTACATAAGCTCGTCGTGGTTTCCCGTCAGCGCCGGTGGATCGTAGATGACCTGGACGGGATACATCGACGCCTCCACCCGGACGACGGGACAGTTGTCGAAGTACTGCGAGAAGACCTCGGCGTTGA
>CAYPUT010000103.1:0-11399 GCA_964413945.1 uncultured Spirochaetaceae bacterium | reverse complement strand
GCCGTGGCGGGAGATCCGGTGTCGGGGCTCACATTGACGACGTCGCAGGTCAGCGTGACGGTGTGACCGACTGCGTCTCCCTGCTCCGAGGGTCGCCGATAATCGATCGGGCCCCGAGGGCCCTCGGTCCGTACTCCATCCGCCCCTGGAGTAATCCGATGATCTTCTGATCGGCGATTGCCCGGGCGACTTCGTCTATCCGGGCGTCTTCGTCTTCGATCCGGCGATAGGGATACTCGTTTCGGTCGAGAAATGCCCGGACTTCGGCGGAGGAAAAGGCGGGCCCGAGGTAGCTTCCCTTTTGCGTGTCCCGGCCGGTGGGGTTCTTGTGCCGGGGAAGCCCGTAGTAATGATGATGGGCCATGTAGGCGGCCCCGAGGGCACCCCCCGCGTCCCCTGCAGCGGGTTGGATCCAAAGGTTTTCGAAGGTTCCGGCTTCGAGGAGCTTCCCGTTGGCGACGCAGTTAAGGGCGACGCCCCCGGCCATCACGCAGTTCTTCGCCCCGGTCTCGCACCTTGCCGTCGCCCCGAGCTTTAGGACAATCTCCTCGGTAACCAGCTGCACCGAGGCCGCGAGGTCCGCGTCCTTCTGGGTGATAAGGGTTTCGGGTTTCCGGGGCGGCCCGCCGAAGAGGTCGTGAAACGCTTCGCTGGTCATCACGTGGGAGTGAAGATAAGCGAAGTAGTCGGTATTAAGACAGAAGGAGCCGTCGGGTTTTATGTCGATGAGCTCGTTTCGGATTCGGTCGGCGTACTTTGGTTCCCCGTAAGGCGCGAGGCCCATCAGCTTGTACTCCCCGGAGTTGACCTTAAAGCCGCAGTAGTAGGTAAAGGCGCTGTAGAGGAGCCCCACCGAGTGGGGATAGTGGATCTCCTTGTAAAGCTCAACCGCCGCGTCGTGGCCGAAACCCAGAGCCGTGGTCGTCCACTCCCCTACCCCATCGATCGAGATTATGGCCGCCTCGTCGAAGGGCGACGGGAAGAAGGCGGAGGCCGCGTGGGCCATGTGATGCTCCGAAAACAGGAGCCTCCCCTCTCGACCGAGGCCCCCGAGAACCGACTCGACGTAGTCCCGCACCCAGAGCTTGATACCGAGAATCGACCGCGTGGCGTCGAGAAACTGCTCTCTGCCGGCGGGACCGGCTTCGGCGGCGTTCTTGACGACCCGGTCCCAGGTCAGCAGGGGATTGTCGTAGAAAACTACCGCGTCGAGGTCCCCGGCCTCGACCATCGCCTCTTCCATACAATAATTGACGGCGTGGGTCGGGAAGCGGGGGTCGTGCTTCTTCCGGGAGAAGCGCTCTTCCTGGGCGGCGGCAATAATCTCGCCGTCCCGAAGGAGGGCCGCTGACGAGTCGTGATAAAAGGCCGATATTCCGAGAATTGTCGTGCTCACGGCGATTCCTCCGATCGATCGAGAAGTGATTCCACGTGGGGCTGAATAAGCTCGGCGAATGCTTCGTGCCCCGCTTCGGTTAGATGGTTGTCCGAGGCGAAACGGAGGCGCTTTCTCTCCGCAAGGGGCATCTTAAGGAGATCGGGGAGCACGTCGTAGTAGGCGCACCCGAGCTCCTCCGCCAAGGCGGAAAAGCGCTGTTGATAGTACCCTGGGGGGCTTATGCCCTCCACGTGCTGATAGAGGGGAATCGGCAAAAGCAGAACGGGTTTCGGATGGTTCGAAATCCAGCTCTTTAGGATGAGCTCCATAGTCCGCCAGGGCCGGGCCGCGGGGTTCCGGTATTCGGGAATCGGGTCGAACCTGGTCAGGCGCTGGGCCGTCTCCTTTAGCCCCAAGCGGATCACGAGGTTTTTCAGGCGGCCGTACTTCCCACCGACCCCTCGGTCGACGAAGGGTCGATCCGCCGGGGGAATGTCGTCCTCGGAAAGGGGTTGCCGGGGAACCGGGACGCCGCGAAGCTCGGGGCCGGTATCCTCGGCCGGCCCGGTGTCCAACGCGCCGTCGCCGGAGACCTCGAAGTAGGGTTTGGCGAAACAGACGCGCTTTCCCTCGTCGTTGGTAAAGAAGCGGTAGCGGGCGGCGACTCGGCGAATATTCTCCACGAGGATAGCGATAACCAGGACATCGTGTTCCAAGGCTGCACCGAACTCGCGATACGCCAGATAGTGCTGATCCGTTCCGCTCCCCGGAAGACCAAAGTTGTAGACCTGAGCCCGGGGTATGCGTTCTTCCAAGAGGTCGCCGAAACGCTTGCCGTTAGACACGCCGTCGCCGGCGGTAAAGGAGTCGCCGAAGAGGAGAATGCGCCTTCCCCCGGGCTCTTTCGCCGGGGAGAAATCGTGGTCGCAGCGGAACCCCTGCCCGTTGGCGCGAATAAGGTAGCCGCCACCGTCGGGGCGCTCGAGACGCGAGGTAATCCCTGGTATAAATCGGTATGCCAACACCGGATGGTATTCGAATATTTGGCGTATCATGGAATAGCTGCTGCAGTATGCGGGCTTCGTAGGCGGCTTGCAAGGGGCATCAGAGACCGCCCATCAAGCCTACCCGAGAAGCTCCCGAAACAGATCCACCCACCGGGCGGCCCAGTCGAAGTCGAACTCCCGTCGCCTTCGGCGGCAGGCATCCCGGACCTTTTGGTACTCCTCCCGGTCGTCGAGGAGCTCTCCGAGACGGGCAGCTAGGGCGACGGCGTCGCCCCGGGGAAAGAGCAAGGCCGACTCCTTTAGCATCGTTTCGATTCCCGGGGCATCCGATCCAATGACCGGTGTCCCGACGAAGAGCGCTTCGAGCACCGTATTCGGGAAGCTGTCGAAGAGGGAGGGAACAACCAAGAGATCCGCCGAGGCGAGGAGCTCGAGGGGCCGGTCGATCCGTCCGTGGAAAACCACCGAGTCGGCGAGACCGTTCTCCCGGACAAAGCTGCGGCACCACTGTTCGAGGCCGCCGAAGCCGACGATGTCGAAGGGTAGCCGACCGTCGAGCCGAGCGAGGGCCCAAAAGAGGTACTCGGTCCCTTTGCGGTAGTTCAGATGACCGATATAGAGGCCCCTCTCGAGGCGGTGGCTTCGGTTGGCTTCGGCGTACTCGGGCTCCAGCCAGGAAACGTGGAAGCTGTTCGGCATAACCACACCCCGGTCCCGGGCCTCGGGCCGGCGTGCCGTCACTACCTCCCGGTCGTGCTCCGACTGAAAGACAATCCGGTCCGACCCCCGGCAGACGGCGCCTTCGAGTCGCCGGTACCAACGGATCTGGAGCCACCTCTCGACTCGCCGGGGCACCGGAAGACGCCGTCGCAGGAGCCCCAAGGTTCGGACCTCGTCGACAAAATTGTTCCTCAAGGCGAAGACAAGGGGTGCGCCGAAATAGCGGGCGGCGGCCCGGGCGGCAAGAAAGTTGGTCTCCCCGAAGGTCAAGACGACGTCAGGACCCCGGCCCAAGGCTGCCGCGATGAGGGCGAGGCGGCGCCGGACCCAGAACCGGTAACGCCACCACCGGGGCACGAGAAAGCCGGCGAGTCGGTCGGGAATAACGCCGATGCCCGTCCCGGGCAGCTTTTCCGCCATGCCGGGCCGACAGATCTGATAGACCCGGTGACCCTTTTCGACCAGTTGCCGGGTCAACTCGATGTAGCGCTTTTGACCACCGGTTCGGACCTCCGGGACCGGGAAGACCCCCAAGATAACGAAAGCGTCCTTCGGACCCTGGATCGTTTCCCGGTGCCGGGAGCCGAACGCCCGTCTCCTACCCATCGACAAGCTCCCGGAGCACCGACGCGACCCTTCCGGGAAGCTCGGCAAGCTGCCGGCGATAGACCTCGAAGGCGTTCTCGGCGATCCGCCGCGCTTCGGCAGGGTGCGCGAGGTAGTAGGCAATCTTCTCTTCGAGGTCGCTTCCGTCCCAGGCGACAGAAATGTAGGTCTCCCCCGGGAGATAGATATCGGGCCAGGTGGCCAGGTGGCTCATGTCCGGCTTGAGAAGGAGGGAGCCCGCCCGAACCGCCTCGAAATCCCGAAAGCAGAGCTCCCCCCAGCCGAAGGGGCTAAAGGTTATCCGGGAGCGCCCCATGTCGGCGAAGTAGCGGCGAATGGGCACCCGGTCGGTAACCAGGGCCCACCCGCGACGCTCGGCGGCCTCCCGGAGAGCAGCCCCGAGGTGTTGGCGGTGGAAGGCGATGGTAGCGTGCCCCGGGTTTCCCAGGCGCGCGTTTATGTCGATGGTGTCGGCGCCGGGTCGGGGGGCTGTCCGACCGCCGGCCCATCCGTAGGATGGCCAAGAGGGATCTGTCATCTCCCGCTTATGGATGAGGGGAGCGACGAGGCGCGGGGAGAGCACCCGGGAAAGCGCCACGCCGACTCGCTGCCGGAAATGACGCCGGGGAAAGTCGCCGACACCGATGCTCCACCCGAGGCGCACCTTTTCGAGCTCTACTTCGAGGGCCGGACTCGGCGGAATCTCCGGGTCGTCTAAAACGCCGAAACGGCGATGGGAGAAGTCGGTAAAGAGCTCCCGACCGTAGAGAGGCTTGGTGTAGAGGCTCCGATCGACGAAGAGCGCCTTGTTGTAGAAGCGATCGACGTAGGGAAGTACCTCCGGCCGCTGAATCGCGCCGCCGGCGTTCCCGTTAAAGAAGAAGATCCGGCGGTAGCGACGCCGAAGGGTGTCGAGCAGCGGGATGTCGGTTACCGGGGGTTTGAGAAAGAGCCGCTCGATAATCAGAAAGTCGTTTGTGTCGCGGTTTAGGCACCAGTTGGGGCTGTCGGTGTAGGTTAGCCGGGGGGGAGTACGTTCCCAATCGCGGCGGTGGAGCCCGACGAGGAACGGCGCCAAGGTATGGAACACCGATATCCGGTCGAAGAGGGCAAGGACGGTTACTCCGACGGCCGCGTCCACCGACCCCTCTCTCGAAATACCAAGCGATCGTAACCGAGGAAGTTCAGAATTACCGCGATTGCCACGCCGATAATCGCGTTCAGGCGGTAGTGCATCCCCGTCGTCGACAGAAGGTAGAAGACCCCGGCACGGATCGCGGCGCTAAAGAGGGTGACCCCGTGGAAGCGCAGGAAGGCCCGGAAACGGGCGCCCCGGGGACGCCCGAACCTTCCGGCCTGCCAGGTGACCCGACTGTGGAGGAGGTAGCCGACGATAATCGAGACTTCGATGCTTATCAGGTTGGCGATATTCTCCCCACGGAGCCCCTCGAGACCCGCGAGCTCCACCAGTGCGGTAATCGCGAGCACCTGGCTCAAGGCGACAAAGACCCCCATCATCCCGTAGCGGATCAGCTTGGCGAGCCGGGTTGTATTGTACTTGATGATGCAGTACAAGGCCCGGAAGGCATCTTCGAGGCCGATCTTTTTCCCCTCGGCGTAGGTGCGGCCATGGTACGAGATCCCTACCTCGTAGATGCGAACCCCCTCTTCCCGGGCGAGCTCAGCGACCTTCGCGGTAATCTCCGGCTCGATACCGAAGCGCTTCTCCTGAAGCGAGAGCCTGTCGAGGACACCCTTCCGGAAGACCTTGTAACAGGTTTCCATGTCCGTCAGGTTCAAGTCGCTCAGCATGTTAGAGATCCAGGTTAGTGCCTTGTTCCCGAGGCTATGCCAGTAGTAGAGGATGCGATGGCTCTCGCCCCCGGCGAAGCGGGAGCCGTAGACCACATCCGCCTGGCCGGCGAGTATCGGGTCGAGAAGCTTACCGTACTCCCGGGGGTCGTATTCGAGATCCGCATCCTGGACGATAACGACGTCCCCGGTAGCCGCGGCAAAACCGCTCTGCAGGGCGCTGCCTTTGCCGCCATTTTCTTGGTGGTAGATAACCGTGTGACGGTTTTCCATCCCCCGGAGGATCTCCCGGGTTCCGTCGGTGGAGTAGTCGTCGACAAGGACAATCTGCCGCTCGGAAACTCCCTCCGGGAGGGAGACCGCCTCGACGACCTCGACGATGTGGGTGATGGTGCTCGCCTCGTTGTACACGGGAATAACAATCGAAAGCTTCACTCTTGCCCGTCCTCTCGCCCCTCTTTTGGCCCTTCGTTCTCGGCACCGGGGGTAATAACAGCACCCCCTTGGGCGGCCTCCCGCTCTTCGTCGCTAAACTGATCCGGGTTCTCGACCATTTCGAGGCGGTTCTCGATAACCTCCGGCGAGCGATAGGGCTGCTCCCAGGGCGAGAGGTACGGAAGGTTAACGAAGGAGAGCACCGACACGAGTCCGTAGGAGAGGACGATCGCCCCGACCACGCGCTCCCGGGCCTTCCAGACCTCGACGATTACCCAGGAAGACAACCCGAAGACGATAAACGCGATGTCCGAGGTCAAGTAGGTGACGAAGAAACGGCGGACGGCGACGAACTGGGCGAAGGTTGCCAAGAACAGAAAGGCGAAAAAGAGCCCTTCGGCGGTTCCGAGCTTTCTCTCCCGACCGATCGATCTCCATCGACCCAGGGCCGCGACCGTTAGAAAGAGGGTAACGTGGAAGAATCGCACCGCGTTCCCGAGGAACTCCATAAAGATCTCCCAGAGATCACCCGCGACGACGAGGGGGTGCTGGGAAAGAAGGTCGACGATCCAAATGCCCTGATCCATTCCGGTAATCTCGTTGTTCCGGTAGGAAAGCCCAACCAGGGAGAGGTAGCCCACGTAGAGTAAAAGAGGAACAAGATGGACGGCGAAGCTCAACAGCGATTCCTTCCAACGTCCGAGGACCAGGGCTGTCGCCAAGAGGGCGAGGTAGGAAGAATAATTCTGCTTCCCGAGCATCAGAACGCCGACCGCAAAGGAGTAGGCCGGCACCAGGAGCCAGTAACGCCTTCGGGCATCGGCTCCGGCGAGGCCCCCGATTCGCTGATGGATATCCCGGAGGTGGAGAGCGCCCCAGGCGACGAAGATCGGCACGAAGATCTGTAAGTCGGTAGTGTGGAAGGTCGCGATGTGGGCGAAGGTATGCGGATGGAAGAACATCAACCCCAGGGAGAGGAGTGTCGCCTCCCAGGGGAGCCACCGACGGAGGACGCTCCAGAGGGCGACCCCCGCAAGAGCATGGACGAGGAGCTTCAGGATGATGTACCCAGCCCCCGCCCGCTCGAGGGGGCTCAGACTGGTTATCGGCGACACAACCACACCCACCAGAGCCCCGAAACCCCGGGCCAAGAGCGGGTAGAGGGGACGGTTTATCCGCTCCGGATAGGTCTCGAAGACTTCCGGAAAGTAGGCGGCGCTGAGTATTTCCATCCCGGCGTCGGCGTTGTACTGCCACATAAAGGGATAGGCGTCGAAGGTGCGGTAGAGCTCGAAATCGGGACGGGGATTCAGCCACGCGATGTTGGAGCCGACGAGAAAGGCCACCACCACCATAACGGCCACCGTCGTGTAGAGCTTTTTCCTCTCGGTCATATTGTCCCCGATCCTACATTGCTTTCGCCGAAGGGAGAAGCGATAAGGAGTGCTCCCTCAGTTGTGTTCGTCTCGACTAAAGATCGCATAGACCGGCCACCGCGTCCGCCAAGACTATACCCGCCGCGGCGTCCGCCACTCGGGAAACCGGTTCCGGAGTGTTTCTTCGAGCTTCTGCGTAACCGCGGCGGTATCGTAGCGCTCTCGGACGAACTCGGCGGCGCGGCGTCCCATCGAGGCGATGCTCTCAGGATCCCTCCAAAAACTCTCGATGGCCCGGTGGAGACCCTCGGCGTCGCCCTCGGGAACGAGGATCCCGGTCTCGCCTTCCAGGACCCCGTCCGGAATTCCGTTGTGGTAGGTAGAAACAACAGGGACACCAATCGCCTGGGCTTCCTGTAGGACCAGACCCTGCCCTTCCATGTCGCCTCCGGCGGCCGTAACGCTCGCCAGGACGAAGATATCGCACTCGGCGTACTCCTTTCGGACCACGTCGGCGGTTTGGGCTCCGAGAAAGTCGCAGATATCCGCTATGCCGAGGGCCTGCGCCTGCGCTTCGAGGCTCCGCCGAAGAGAGCCGTCGCCGACCATTCGGTACCGGAGCCCGGGAATAACCTCTCGAAGGGCGAAAACCGCTTCGAGGACGTACCGGTGTCCCTTCTTTTCGACCATCCGGCCGACGGTCAGAATGCGAAAGCCGTTATCCTTACGCGTCCAGGTGCGAGGCGGGTAGTCGTCGGTTCGAAGGCTCTCGGGGACGACAGCCATCTGCTCCGGCGTGGCCCCGGCGGACAGAACCTTGCCGGCGGTAAAGGTGGTGTTTGCGGTTACCAGGTCGCATCGGGTGAACATGTAGGAGTAGACATCCTCCCCGAAACGCTTGGGGTAGGTGTTGATGTCGGAACCGTGAAAGGCTACCGCGAGCCGAGGCGCGACCCCGATATCCTTGAGAAATGCCCCGGAGAGGCCGTTCGGGCCGAAATGAGCGTAGATCAGATCGAACCGGAGGCGAGAGAACGCGTTCAGAAAGAACACCGTTTTCCCCGAGGCGACCCCGGTCCGGTACCGGCGCCGAGAAAAGGCCCTAAGAAGGAGCCGGGGCCGGAGAAAGGCGTTTCGAATCGTAAGAAGCAAGAGACGAAAGCCCCGGGCAACGGGCTTCGAAGGCACATCGGCGAAGAGCGTTCGGTCGAGGAGCCGGTATTCGGTAACCATCGGCTGGACGCGCTCCGTCGAGCCCCGAGCCGCAGCCAAGATAGTTACCTCGTGCCCCTGGTCGATGAGCCCGGCGATGTGATTGAGAATGAACTGCTCGCTGATAACCGGGAACTTCCCGACGATGACCCCAATCTTCACGAAACGCCTCCGGAAGGGTAAACCAGAAAAAAACACAATTTTGGGAACACTCGCCACAGACTACCACGGTCGGCCGGAGAGCGTAACGCCCACGACTCCGGCGCGTCGTAGTATACTTCGGGCTTATAACAATGGCCACGATCTCTTATGCCAAGACAACCTCGGATCGGATTCTCAGTGGACCACGATACTGGGATCAGGCGTGCCGGAACCTCTGCCACGGCGACCCGGTGCTCCGGCGGCTGATCGAGGCGCACCGGAAGGAGGTGCTCCGGGGGAGCGGGGACGCCTTCCGAACCATAATCAACGCCGTGGTCGGACAGCAGATCTCCGTCGCCGCGGCGGCGGGAATCTCGGGACGCCTTAACGAAGCGTATCCGGATTTGACCCCGGTGGCCTTAGCCGCCGCGGATCCGAGTACGCTGCGGTCGGTGGGGCTTTCGGCGCGGAAGGCCGAGTACATCGTCGGAATCGCCGCTGCCTTCGCCGACGGCCGCCTCGACCCAGACACGTGGGAGACCCTCAGCGACTCAGAAATCCGGGCCTCCCTGACCGCCCTCCGGGGAATCGGTCCCTGGACCGCCGACATGATGCTGATATTCCACGCCCACCGACCGGATATCCTCCCCCTCGGAGATTTGGGACTCGTCAACACCGCGGCGCGCCTCTACGGCTGGGAGGACGAGGAGCCGGTTGGTCGTAGAGAATTGCTCGGGACCCACGCCGAGAAGTGGCGCCCCTGGAGAACGGTGGCGACCTGGTATATCTGGTGCGATCTCGATAGCGATCCGGTTATTTATTAGCCCCGAAGCCTGCCGCGCCGGAGGCCGGTCCCTTCGCGGCGGAAGCCGGCCCCTTCTCCCGCTTCTCCATCCGCCGGAGGAGCTGGGCGATGTGTTTCGCCGGATAGACGCCGAGGGGACAGACCGCGCTGCACCGAAGCGCCCGGTCGCAGCCCGGGGCTCCTGCGGGGCCGGAAGTCGCCTCGAGGATCTCCGCTTCCCGGGCGGGCCGTTTTTCCAGCTCCCGGTTCCACGCCGCAAGAGCCGCGGGCCCCATGAAGCGCGCCTGAACCGGGCATGCGGATACGCAGAGGCCGCATTCGATACAGTTCTCGAACCGGACGAAGCCGTCTATCTCGTCCGGCACCTCGGCGCTGGGGTTCGCCTCGCTCGGCCGAAGGTAGCTCGCCTCTTCCGGAAAGTCCCGGTAGAGGGGTGCCGGGTCGATAGCGAGATCTCCAATGACGGGAAAGGGGGAGAGAGGATGGAGCTCGATCGGACCGTCGAGCTCCTCCAAACGGGTAGTGCAGGCGAGAACCCGCTTTCCGTTGGCGGTAATAGCGCAGGTCCCGCAGGAGCCGTGGTGACAGCTGTGCCGGTAGAGGAACCCCGGCTCGGATTCGCTCCGGATCTCCTCCAAGGCGTCGAGGATACTCGTATATCGACCGGTCGCCACGGTGTACTCGGCGAGGCCTTCGGCTCTTCGAACACGGATTATCCTTGTCCCTGTCTCGGGGGTGCGTTTCATTTTCTGCTCCGAAAGTAGTCGCGGTGGCTCAGGAGGGGGGTCTCGCCGGTACGGCAGGGAATGGAGAGGCCGACCTCTTCGCAGACCACATCGGCGACTCTCTCGCCCATCGCCCGGAGAACCGTCGCCTTCCCCCCGATAATGCTGTAGAAGCCCCGGGCTCCCTGATCGGCGTGGGACACCGCCTCGAAGTCGCGGCTCAAGCGGCGGCCCGTGGCGTCGGCGCCGTTGGCGACGGCCCGCCCGGCGAGGGGACGCACGGCGGTCCAGGCGGCGTGAAAGGTCTGTTTCGAGAATCCGGGAACGAGCCGGTCACCCTGGGAGAGCAACCAATCAACATCCTCCTCCGGGGTGCGCACCTTGTCCGCGTCTTCGATTTCCCACTGCGTGGTACCGACGATCGAGAGTTGCCGCTGAGGCACGATGATGTCCGCGTCTCCCGGGGGATGAAGACGGCTTATCACCATGTTGGTAAGGCGCCCCTTGACGGCGACGAGGGTTCCGGGGGCCGGCGTAATCGGCAGATCTATCCCCCCGAGGCTCGCAATCCTCCCGGCCCAGGGGCCTCCGGCGTTTATGACGATGTCGGCCCGTATGCGCTCCTCTCCGGCGCCCCTCGTCGCCCCGAGGTCTCGAACCCGGACCCCGGTCACGTTCCCTCCGCGGCTCTCGATTGCGACCACCTCGGTAAAGGTTCGGACGACGGCACCGCCGGGGCTCAAGAAGCCCGACACGGCGGTCGCGAAGAACTGCATCGGCAGCCGGTAGGCGTCCATCGTTCCGTCGGGGACAACCACGGCGAAACGAGCCTTGGGGTTTATCCTCGGCTCGTACCGAAGCGCCTGGTCGGTGGAAACCCGGCGATTCGAGATTCCGGCGGCGGTGCACGCGGCCTGGAAACCTTCGGCGAACGCCTCGTCTTCGTCGTCGAGGGCGAGGAAGAGCCCGTAGTTCATTTCGATGGACTCCCCGGCTATTCTCCGGAGCGTTCGGACCTCTTCCATGCACTCCCGGGCGATCTCCACGTCCCCGACGGCGTACCGGGCACCGGAGTGAAGCTGCCCGTGGTGGCGCCCAGTGGTGCCGGAGGTAAGCTCTCCCCGCTCGAAGAGGGAGACGCGGAATCCGCGCTGGGTAAGATCGTGGCTAATCGCCGCACCG
>CAYPUT010000102.1:0-11593 GCA_964413945.1 uncultured Spirochaetaceae bacterium | reverse complement strand
CCCGAGAACCTTCAGGCGGGCTTGCGGATACCTGGTGAGGAGGCCGGCGACCCGGGCCGCGTTCGGCCCCACGATCGGGTAGGCGAGCAGGATGTCGGTCACGCCCCCGGCGGCGAGCATCTCCGCCTCGGCGACGGTGGCGCACTTGAACATCGACACCCCGCGACTCCGGAGAAGGTCGACGACGCCCATCGTCTTAAAGGTCTTTATGTGAGGTCGGAGGCGCCGAGGGGCGGCGTCGGGCCCCCCGGCAATCTTTATCATCTTGTCGATGTTCTCTTCGATGTGACGGCGAAAATAGAGAAGCGCCGGCGACGCGATAGTCTCAGGGGCGTCTATGGGGTAGTCGGATAGCCGCATTGCCATGGTGCCAGTCTACCCTATCCGCCGACGCCGTGGCATACTCATCCCATGAACATTTACGATCGTCTCAAAGAGTTGTCGATCTCCCTCCCGGAAGCACCGGATGCGATGGGTCTCTACGTCCCGGTCAAGCAGGTGGGAAACCTGGTTTTCTGCTCGGGGCAGGGTCCTCTGGAGAAGGGGCAGCCCGTATTTACCGGCAAGGTCGGGGCCGAGCGAACCCTCGAGGAGGGACAGGCGGCGGCCCGGATGTGCGTGATGAACATCCTCGCCCAGGTCGAGAAGCACCTCGGGGACCTCAACCGGGTAAAGAACGTGGTCAAGCTTCTCGGCTTCGTCGCCGGCGCCCCGGGATTCAACGACCAGCCGAAGGTTATCAACGGTGGCTCCCAGCTCCTTATCGACGTGTTCGGCGAGGCAGGGCGCCACGCCAGATCCGCGATCGGCACCAACGAGCTGCCGGGAGACATCACCGTCGAGATCGAGGCGATCTTCGAGGTTTCCTAATCCCCCTCGCCGTAGAACCAGCGGCGGGTGCTTTCTGCGGCGAAGACCAGCTCTTGGCGCTCCGGGTCGAACTCTTTCCGAAAGGTTGCTTCGACCCACTGCAGGGCGCGGCGGCGACTGCGGAACTTCATGTAGCGCTCCCGGCCCGTAGCTCCGCCGGGTGAGCGTGTCTCGCGCATCGAGACATGGACGTGGGCCCCGTGCCCGATAAAACGCTCGATCCGCACGACGACGGCTTCCGAGGCGCCGGCTTTGCCTAAGGCCTCCCGGATCGACGAGTCCATCTCCCACTCCAGGGTGCGCACACCGATGATGGGTGCGGTTACCCCTGGCCGGTCGAGGAGCCAGCGAAGCGACACCTCCACCGCGTGGCGACCGAGATACCGATACTCCATACCTACTGCCATAGCTCCTCCCTCGTCTAATGTCCTTCCCGAGGGCTCTCGTCCTCTACCTTTGGCACCGCGACCTCCCTGATGAGCAGAGCGGCGTAGAGAAGGATCTCCGCCATCAGACGCATAAAGATCAAGAATACGATCGCCCAGGCGAGGACGCCGTATGCGACGAAGCGAGACCCGGCGACGAAGAGCATCAACAGAAGGGGGATTGTCCCGACGATCAGGCTACAGCCCAGGCCCTTGGTAAGGAGGGCACCGTTGACCTCTCCGTAGCGCTTGAGAATACGCCCGATAAGCTTGACGGGTGCCGGGAGATTTGCCGTCTTCATGCTAGGGCACCTTGGCAGGAGTTCCCGGGACAGTCGCCGACCGAGAAAAATGTTGACAGATTCTATCAAGCAAAGGTATCATCATGGAGCATCCTGGGGCGCGACGAAGCCGGCGCCCATTCGTGACTCAGAGAGTGGAGGGTACGGGGAGGATCTTCTGGTCAAAGACTCTCTGCTCCTTATCGGGGGCATCGCTCCGGGGTGTGCTTTACTTTTTCGCCTGCATAGCGGCGAGCGTCGCCTCAAGCTCCCGGATGCGTGCTTCGAGAGCCTCCAAATCGCTCTTGCGAACCAGATCCAGCTGTCTTAGGGTTTCGTCGACCTGCTCTTTGACCACTTTCGAGAGGCGATTGCGGAATTCCTCGGCTTGCCGGACCATGTTGTCCGAGAGGCGGCGCCCGTCGACCTCGTTTAGCTGCTGCTCCTGGGCGAGGCGTTGGGCCATGTCGGCGATAGCGTCTTTAGTGCGGAGGGCCATTCCAAGCCCGGCGTAGAGTGTTCGTTCGAGTTGGCTTGCCATTAAAGTCTCCTTAGCTTCAATATGATAAATCTCCTTCGAGATCTCAACTTACCATTCTCTCTTATCCTGCCGATTGTTATACTGAGCGTTCTTATATGCGGGGAAAAGGACTTAAGTCCCTAGTCTTCGGCGGCGATGTTGTCGCCCTCTATCTGTCACTCTTTCTCGGTCTTGGTCTCCGCTACGGCCCCGATTTCCTGCTTTCCCGATACCAGGCGCATCTTTTTCCCTTCACCATCGTGTTCGCCCTCTGGCTCACCGTGCTCTACATCACGGACCTCTACAACCTGAGCCGTCCTATAAACAACCGTTACTTCCTCTACTCGATGATGGCGAACCTCGGCCTGGCGGTTGCCTTTTTCTATGCCCTCCCCGGTTTCGAGATCTCGCCTAAGACCAACCTCCTGCTTGTGGCCGGAATCTACTCGTTCTTCTTCTACTTCTGGCGCCTGGCTATCAACAGGTTCCTCGATACCCTCGGGGTGGAGCGGCCGGTCGTAATCGTCGGTGCGGACGATCATGCCCTGGAGATGGCCGAAAAGCTGCAAGAATCCTCCCGCCTCGGATACACGGTCCGGGCGATCCTTAGAGATCCCGATACTTCTGCTTCCGTCAAACGGCGCTTCCCGGACGTCGATATCCTCGACGGAATTGAGGAGCTGACGGAGCTCGCGAAGCAAGGAGAGGTGCACACCGTCATCATAAGCGACCGCCGTTTCGACTCCGTCTACCGGGAGCTCTACTCGCTTCTTCCCTATCGGCTCAACTTCTTCCAGCTTACGAGCTTCTGGGAGGCCTTCGACGAGACGATTCCGATTTATGCCACCCGGGAGAGCTGGTTCCTCGAAAACCTCAACCGAGGTCCCAACAAACCGTATCAATACCTCAAGCGCATTCTCGACATTCTCGGCGTTATTCTCATCGCCATTCCCGCTTTAGTACTCGGTCTTCTGACGACGGCCCTCATCAAAGTGACCAGCCGGGGCCCCGCGATCTACCGTCAAGTCCGGGTCGGACGCAACGAGCACGACTTTACCATCTACAAGTTCCGGTCGATGGTCATCGACGCGGAGGTCAACGGCGCCCAGTGGGCTGGGGAGAACGACCCGAGAATAACGCTGGTCGGTCGGTTTATCCGCAAGACGCGTCTCGACGAGATTCCGCAGATCTACAACGTTATTCGGGGAGATATGAGTTTTATCGGACCCCGCCCGGAGCGTCCGGAGTTCGTCACGGAGCTGACTCGCCGGGTGCCCCACTACCACCTCCGGCACCTCATTCGCCCTGGGTTAACCGGGTGGGCCCAGGTTCGCTACCGGTACGGCGCGAGCGAGGAGGATGCGGCCCAAAAGTTGATGTACGATCTCTTCTACGTCAAGAACGTGTCGCTGGTTCTCGATATTCGAATAGCCCTCAAGACCGTCCTGACGATTCTGACCAAGGGAGGGAGGTAGCCCGACTCCGGGACCTCTCCCCGGCGGTTACTCATCCCCGGATTCGGTCTCGTCTCCGGCGCTCTTCGCCTCTTTCGGTGTCAAACCCAAGAGCTTGACCACTTCTGCACCGGTTAGCTCCTCCTTTTCCAGGAGCTTCTCGGCAACCCCCTTGAGGCCATTCTGATGCTCCTTCAGCAAGGAAGTAACCCGCTTCTCGGCTTCTCCCAAGAGGGCGCGTATCTCCTTGTCAATTTCCTGGGCGGTCGCTTCGGAGTAATCCTTGCGCTTCGACAGCTCTTCCCCAAGGAAGACATTCTGCTTCTCACCGCCGGCGGAAAACGCCCCGATCGCGTCGCTCATTCCCCAATCGCTGACCATCTTCCGGGCCAGTTTGGTCGCCTGCTCTAAGTCGCTCTGGGCGCCGCTGGTAACCGTCTCGAAGGTTAGAATCTCCGAGGCTCGGCCCGCAAGGAGAACGGCCAAGCGGTCAAAGAGGTACGGTTTGTCGTAGAGGTACTTCTCGGCGTCCGGCAGTTGCTGGGTTACCCCCATGGCGCGTTCCCTCGGGATGATCGTCACCTTGAGAAGAGGATCGGTCTTCGGTAACAGCGCCGCCGCCGCGGCGTGGCCCGCCTCGTGGTAGGCCACGATCTTGCGCTCCTCCGGGCTTACCGTAAGGTTCCGCCGTTCCAGGCCAAGGAGTACCTTGTCCCGGGCTTCGTCAAGGTCCACCGCCTCTACCTTCTGTTTTTGCTGCCGGGCGGCGATCAGAGAGCCTTCGTTTAAGAGATTCTGAAGGTCCGCTCCGGTGAAGCCCGGGGTTCCCTTGGCAATCTCCTCGAGATCGACGTCGTCGGAGAGGGGGCGCTGTTTTGCGTGGAGCTTGAGGATCTCGACGCGATCCTTAACCGACGGCAAATTCGTCGTCACTCGGCGGTCGAAACGGCCGGGACGTAGGAGCGCCGGGTCGAGGATGTCCGGCCGGTTCGTCGCCGCAAGGACGATAACCGCCTCGGTCTGCTCGAAGCCGTCGAGCTCGGCAAGAAGCTGATTCAGGGTCTGCTCCCGCTCGTCATGACCGCCTCCTAGCCCGGCGCCCCGGTGGCGACCGATCGAATCGAGCTCGTCGATAAAGATGATGCTCGGGGCCCGTTTCTTGGCGTCCTTGAAGAGGTTTCTAACCCTCGAGGCGCCGACACCGACGAACATCTCCATAAAATCGCTACCGCTCATGCTGTAGAAGGGCGCCTCCGCCTCGCCCGCTATGGCCCGGGCCATGAGCGTCTTACCGGTCCCCGGCGGTCCGACCAGGAGCACCCCCTTCGGTGTCCGGGCGCCGAGATGCTCGTACTTCTCCGGATGTTTGAGGTAATCCACCAATTCCATGACCTCTTCCTTGATCCCATGGAGACCGGCGACGTCTTCGAAGGTCGTTTCGACTCTCGAGCGCTTATCGTAGAGCTTGGCCTGGTTCTGGCCGACGCTGAAGATGTTTCCGCCCTGGCTCCGCATGTTACGAAAGACCGCCATGCCGATCCATACCAAGAGAAGGAAGGGGAGGAGGTTCGCAAAAAAGCCGAGGGGAGAGACGTCGTCCCGGGCGGGCCGGGTGTAGACGTTGACGCCCCGGTCGGTGAGTTGGTCGATAAGGTCCGGATCCCCGGAGGAGGGAACGAACGTCACGAAATCCTGGACCTGCTGGTCGCCTTCTACCGAAACGCTTCGGCGGAACTGCCCCTCGATCCGGTCTCCCGAAAGGACGACCTCCCGGACGTTATCCTGCTCCACTTGATCGAGAAAGATTGTGTAACTGACGTTCGGCTGATTTGCCTGGCCGAACATGCCACCCATAAAGGGCAGCAGAAACAGCAGTGGAATGAGAAAGGGGAGCCATCGGCGCCCGTTGTTCATATTAAAGGGTGATTGCTGATCGCCATTGTCTTGTCGTCTGTCTTGCTTCTCTGCCATGAAAATACCTTCAAAAAGTAGGTCTCTGAGTTCGGCATTGCCCATAAACCGTATGGGTTAACGCATTTCGAGAAAGGCGGCGAACTCGTCCTCGCTTAGTATACGGATTTCGAGGGCTTCCGCCCTCTCTCGCTTACTTCCGGGGTCGCTCCCTGCTACGACGTAATCGGTGTTCTTGCTCACCGACCCGGTTACCCTCCCGCCCCGGGCTTCGATGGCTTGTTTCGCCTCGGCCCGGGAGAAGCCTTCGAGGCTCCCGGTTAGGACGACCGTCTTGCCGGAGAAGGGACTTTTCCGCCCCAATTCGCCGCCTCCGCCTCGGTCGGCGTCCCCGTCGGCTCCGGGCTCTCCCCCGGCGCCCGTCACCGGAGCCGTCGGCGACACCCCGAGCTCCGCGAGCTCCTCGAGGGCCCTGCGGTTCTCCTCGCTCCCGAAGAAATCGCGGATACTCTCGGCCGTTTGGGGTCCGATATCCCCAATGGATTCGAGCTCGGCTTGCGAAGCGTCCATCATTGCGCTTACCGAGCCGAAGTGGCGCGCCAAGAGGGAGGCACCCCGTTCTCCGACATGGCGGATGCCGAGGCCGAAGACGAAGCGCGAGAGCGCCTGTGTTTTAGAGGCATCGATTGCGTCGATCAACTGCCGGGCGGACTTTTCGCCGAACCCCTCGAGGGACGCTATCTCCTTTGCCGAGAGCCGGTAGATATCCGGGACTTCCTGAACGAGTCCCGCGTCGAGAAGCTGCTCCACCGACTTCTCCCCGAGACCTTCTATATCCATCGCGCCCCGGGAGGCATAGTGGATTAGCCGGCCGAGAAGCTGCGCCCGGCACGAGAGGCCCGCAGGGCAGATGTGGGCGGCCCCTTCTCGAACGACTGCGGTCCCGCAGACCGGGCAGTGGGTCGGCATCTCGAAGGGCTTACTGCGATTCGAGCGATCGGGGTTTACCACTTCGGCGACCTCGGGGATAACGTCCCCGGCCCGGATTACCCGGACTTCGTCCCCCTCCCGGACATCCTTCCGGGCGACTTCGTCGGCGTTGTGGAGGGTCGCCCGGCTCACGGTAACCCCGCCGATCGAGACCGGATCGAGGAGGGCCACCGGCGTTAACGCGCCGGTCCGGCCGACCTGCACCGCGATCTTCCGCAGGGTCGTGACCTCCCGTTTCGGTGGGAATTTCCACGCAACGGCCCACCGGGGGCTCCGGTTCCGGTAGCCGAGCTCTTCCCGGTCCGCGTAGGAATCGACCTTTAGTACGATCCCGTCTATCTCGTAGGGCAGCGCGTCCCGGGCGGCGGCTATCTCTTGCCGGTAGGCGACCACCTCATCTAAAGTTTCCAACTTTCTGTTCCAGGGGTTGGTCTTCAGACCCCACCGGGAAAAGTCGGTCAGCGTATCGAGGTGGCTCTTGCCGGCGTAGCCCTCCGCCGCGAGAATGTCGTAGAAGAAGATGCTTAGCGGTTTGTCCGCGGTGTTCTTC
This sequence comes from uncultured Spirochaetaceae bacterium, assembly GCA_964413945.1. Taxonomy (GTDB): domain Bacteria; phylum Spirochaetota; class Spirochaetia; order DSM-27196; family PWMO01; genus CAYPUT01. Next base: position 4,592 of record CAYPUT010000102.1, on the reverse strand, counting down.
GGGTCGAGCTGCCGGAGGCTGCCGCTCGCGGCGTTCCGGGGGTTCGCATAGAGCTCCAAACCGGCCTCCGCCCGCCGCCGGTTCAGCTCGATAAAGCCGTTGCGGTCCATCAGAACCTCTCCCCGGACCGACAAGAAGGGCGGTGCGTCCCGGAGCACCAAGGGGACCGTGGGAATCGTCTTGAGGTTTCGGGTGATGTCTTCTCCGATCCGCCCGTCACCCCGGGTTACTCCGTGGGAAAGGCGCCCGTCTCGGTAGACCACCTCAACGCTGACCCCGTCCATCTTCGGCTCGGCGACGTAAAGTACCGGCCGCTCACCGAGGCTCCTCCGGAGAAAGCGGTCGAAGGCCTCCATCTCCTCTTGCTGGTGGATCGAGCCCAGACTGAGCATCGGCGCCTGGTGCTCCACCTTCTTTAGCTCCGACGCCGGAGCGATACCGACCCGCTGGGTGGGCGACGTGTCGATTCGGAGATCCGGGAAACGCTCCTCGAGCCCCTGAAGGCGACTAAACAGCCGGTCCCAGGTGTCGTCGGCGAGGACCGGAGCGTCCTCCACGTAGTAGAGATGGTTGTGATGATGGAGCGCCTCCCGGAGGAAGGCCGCCTCCTGCCGGGCTGCTTCGGGAGAAAGGCTATCGAGGTCCGGGAGATCCTCCGGGATGGGCGGGGCGAGGTAGAGGTTTGTCATCCGGCTTCCTCCGGGTGTTCCCGTTGCAGGTAGTCCAAGAGCTTTTCTCGAATCTCGCACCGGAGGTGGGGCTCAAGAATCTGCCATACATCTTCGACAGTGCTCATTGCTATTCATCGTCGCCGATCCGACGCGGCTCGTCCACTCCGTCGAGCCATTCCTCACCTTTCGCCCAGGAGGCCACCCGTTTTTGGAGGGCATCAACCTCCTCGGCGGAGCTACCGGTTATCGACACCTTGGTAAGGTAGCGGCCTTCCCGGACGATGGGATAAGACCCGATGAGCACCGAGGGCTCCGCTTCTTGCAGGGCCGAGAGCCAGAGGGACACCGAGGCTTCGTCCGCCGTTAAGTAGACATTTGCGTGGATAAGCGCCTCCCGCTGCGGGAGGAGGGCCACGACCCGGTGCACCTTGTCTTTGAGCGCCCCGGGGAGCCCCGGGAGTATGAAGCAGTTGCGTACCCGGACGACGGGCCACCGGTTGTCGGGGTTTTCGATAACCTGCGCCCCTTCCGGGAGGCGGGCCATCCGTTCGATTCCGGGCTCCAGGGTGCCGCCGTGGCGCCGGCCGAGAAACCGGACCATGTCCGGGTTCCGTTCGAGGGGCAGACCAAAGGCGGCGGCGACGCCCTCGTAGGTAACGTCGTCGTGGGTCGGACCGACGCCCCCGGTCGTTACGAGGTAGTCGTAACGCTCCGACAAGGCCGAAACCGCCCGGGCGATCTCTTCTACCCTATCCCGGATAACCCGTGCCTCTTCCGGGGCGTATCCCGCGGCGGAAAAACGGCGAATCATGTAGGAGAGATTCTCCTCGACGACGCGGCCGGTAAGAATTTCATCTCCGATAACGAGTAGCGAAAGCATAGGGACTCCGGTGCGTTATAGCGGCTAAGAGAAGGCAAGGTCAAGCTTGATTCTTGCGGCAAGATGATTATCTTACTCAGGTACATCTGCCTTGGAGGGGATTGATGGACTATCTTATCGACGATGCGAAGAGCCAGATTCACGACGGGAACTACGATGCCGCGATTAAGCGGCTCAACCTGTTTCTTGCGGAGGAACCGGACGACACCGAGGCTCTTACGCTTATCGGGGTGGCATTTACCGAGAACGGTCAAAACGACGAATCTATTGTCGCCCTCACCTTTGCCCTAAAGCTTCAGGAGGAGAACGCCGAGGCCCACGAAGCCATCGGGTGTGCGTATCTCCGGAAGGACCGGTACGCCGAAAGCGGCCGGCACCTCGAGCGGGCTCTCGAGCTGGAGCCTGAAAACGCCTCTATTCTTCGGAATCTCAGCGTTCTCTACAGCCAGACCGGGCTCCACCGGAAAAGTTACGAGACCCTCCGGCGGTCCTACGCCCTCAACCCAGATGACTACCTTACCCAGTACGCCCTTTCCTTCGCCTACCTGAACGCCGGGGAAGTCGACAAGGCCGGTGCGATGCTCCAGTCCTTAGCCGAGTCGTCGGCTCCCGAAGAGCTCCGCCATCTTGCAGAGTCGCAGTTGGCAAAACTCAAACAAAAATCCGCCTAGAATCTTGACGCTCGTCTGAGCGAATCCGACGAGCACGTTGAGCACCCGAGTTCCGCTATCGGTTGCTCTTAACCGGGCGGGCCTCGTTGAGCGCCTCGATGTTATCGCTCTCCATCTCGTTGAACTTAGGGAGGTTGGCTTCGAAGATCGCCTGCATCCTGGGGTCTGAGAAACGATGTGCGCTGTAGTTGGGGATAGCCCGGAATCCCCGGCGCACCTTGTGGTGGGACCCCATCCCCGGATCGAATACCTCGACGCCGTTTTTTATGGCCCACTCGATCGGGGCGTAGTAGCAGACATCGAAATGGAGGCTGTCGACGAACTCGTCGGTTCCCCAGTAACGCCCCAAGACCGTCTTGTCCTTCCGGAGGAGCATGGCCATCGCCAAGGGGGATGTCTCCTCCGGGGCGTCGGCCTCCGTCGCCGCGACAAAAACGACCCGATGTCGAGCCTGCTGCTCCAAGAGCAGAAAGAATTCCCGGTTTAGGTACTTTGCCGCCCAGGGACCGAACTGGTCGTTCGTCTCTTCGTAGAGGCGGTACATCCGGGGAAAGTAGGACGCCGGCGCATCGGGGCCGGGGATCACCTCTACCCGAATGCCGGCATTGCTGACCGCCTTCCGCTCCCGCCGGATATTCCGCCGCTGATTCTTGGTAAACTCGGCAAGGTAGTCGTCGAAGTCCGCGAAGCCGGGGTTCCGCCACTCGTAGCTCTGGTGTTTCCAGAGACTAAAGCCGTTGGCCCCGAGGTGTTCCCGCCAGTCGTCTTCGACGTAGTTGAAGGCGACCGTGTTCAGGGTGTTTCCTTCGGAGAACCGGAGAATCTGATCCAGAAGCAGGCGGTAGATGGTTTCTCTATCCTCCTCCGGGGCGACCAGGGGGCGGTACGCCGTCGAAGGGGTTGCCGGGCTCATCCCGATCAGTTTCGGGTAGTAGTCGTACTCGATCCGGCCGGCGACGTCGGCCCACATGTAGTCGAAGACAAACTCCCCGATGCTGTGATTCCGGACGTAGAGGGGCGCCGCCGCCACGAGGGTGTCGTCCCTTCGGACCGTCATGTGGACCGGGAGCCACCCTGTTTTCCGGCTGACGCTTCCGGAAGCCTCGAGGCAGTAGAGCCATTCCCAGTCGAGGAGCGGCGTGGCCATCTCGACGGTCAACCGATTCCACTCCTCCCGGTCGATCTCCGAAATGCTCTGATGAATGCCGACTTTGTAGGTCACAAAAGAAAGGTACTAGCGCACCGGTTGACCCGGCGAGCGCCTTCCCGCGCTTCGCGGGGCCTTGCTGAGCCGGCGGTGACTTTCGTATAGTCCGGGGCATGACCGATGGTGATAGACGCGCCTACGCGGAGCTCCTCTTCGCCGCCTGTAACCCCCGGCCGGGGCAGAATCTGCTTCTCTCGGGGGAGCCGGAACACTGGCCCCTTCTCTTGGCGGTTGCCGAGGTGGCCTACGATTCCGGTATTCGATACGTCGACGTCCAAAGCGCCCCGGGGGCCTTGACCCGGGTTCGGGCCCTCCACTCCCGGGAGAGCTACCTGGCGTATCAGCCCGCATCTCGGATGCGTTACTGGAAAAGCCTCGTAGACGAGGAGTGGGCGGTCATAAGCGTTCGAGGCGCAGAAGACCCGGACGCCCTCTCTACGGTCGATTCGGGGCATCTCGGCATTATCACCGAGGGAGATGGCCGGGCCCGGAAGCCCTTTCGAGACGCCCTGCGGCGGGATCAATTGAACTGGGTCGTCTGTGCCGCACCGACGGTCGGCTGGTCGAAGAAGGTGCTCGGACCCGAAGGCACTCCGGAGGCCCTCTGGGAGATCCTCAAGCCCATTCTCCGACTGGACAGGGAGGACCCGGTAGCCGCCTGGTGGGAGCATCAGGAAACCCTGGTGCGCCGCGCCAAGCTCCTTACGGAGCTTCAGGCGGTGTCGCTCCACTTCTCCGGGGGCGGAACCGACCTTACCGTCCCAATGAACCGGAGCCACAACTGGATGGGAGGTGGCGCGACAAGCGCTAAGGGCCGGCACTTTAGCCCGAACCTTCCGACGGAAGAGGCCTTCACGACCCCCTTCTCCGGACGCGCGGAAGCCGGCGTCCCGCCCGGAGTCCCCGGCGGCGCGGTCAACGGAGCCGAGGGCAGGGTCGTCCTCTCGCGGCCGGCCCTGGTTCTCGGGCAGGTGGTGGAGGACGCGGTTCTTACCTTCGAGAAGGGCGAGGTGGTTTCCGGGACCGCGAAGAAGAAGGCCGAAACCCTGGAAACCTTTATCGCCCTGGATGATGGAACGCGCCGAATGGGGGAGATTGCCTTGGTCGACTCATCGTCGCCGATCTTCCGGTGCTCGATCACTTCGCGTTCTTCTCCGTGCTGG
>CAYPUT010000101.1:10655-11617 GCA_964413945.1 uncultured Spirochaetaceae bacterium | reverse complement strand
CGAAGCGATGTCCCACAGCCGGGACCACGCCGGTGTTCTCCGGTCGGTCTGGGTCGAGGCGGCGAAGCGGGTGCCGCGCCTGGAGGTCCGTCTCTCACCCGGGGCGGACGCCGAGCTCGCCGCAGCCGACGAGGGGTTTCTCGCAACCTCCGATTCGGAGGTTATCGACCGTTCGAGGCTCCCGGTGATCGATCTTCCCCGGTGGATCCTCGAAGAGCGCTTCGGGGTGTCTCCGGCGAGGCTGTGGGACCCGGGCTAAACCTTGCCGGGCTACCGGGGCGGTCTGTAACGCACCCGGGGGGCGAACTCGCTCCGACGGGAGCCGGAAACCGGACGGACCAGGGTTAGAAAAATCTCGGTCTTGGCGGGTGCGACGAAGGACTGGGGAAAGTCCCCGGAGGTTTCCATCCCCCGAAGGTCGAAGCTCACTTCCACCTCCACGTCCTCGCTGTAGCCGTTGGCAAGGTAGACCACGAAGGTCGAGTCGACCTGCTCGGTTCGGATATCGAGCTGGTTGCTCACTTCGAGCTCCCGGCGATACGCGGAGAAGTCCCGGTTCGAAAGGGAGCTTCCGAAGGCGACCTCGAAGGGCTCTCCCCCGGGGTGAAAGGCGTAGTAGTAGCGCCCCTCGTCGGGATCGACCGCTTCGCCGTCGAGGCCCCGGAAGCGCATCGGGATCGACCGCATGCGGCCGTCTTCCGTCGGGAGGCGCACGTCGAAGTGGAGGTGAGGGCCTGAGGACCGGCCGGTGTTGCCGCTGTACCCAATCAGTTGTCCCGGCGAGACAGAGTCTCCAACGTCGACCAAGGCGCCGTCAAACGACAGATGGACGTAGTTGCCGAAAGACCCGTCGGCGTGATGGATCAGGATGTAGTTGGCGTGTTGCCCGTACTGAACGTTGGGGCCACCTATAGTCGAGTCTTCCTTGATCTCGACAACACGTCCCGCCCGGGCGGCGAAGA
>CAYPUT010000101.1:3446-10645 GCA_964413945.1 uncultured Spirochaetaceae bacterium | reverse complement strand
CGGTCCCTTCGTCGAGATCGAAGTCGACGGCGTATTGGTTCTCCCCGAAGTGGGTAAAGGTGCCGTTGAACCCCTGGGTAACCTGGTGCTTGTTCCCGTGGGCATAGGGAAAGAGATAGAGGTAATCGTCGTCGTGCCGGGCCGTTTCCGGGTTCCCCCGGGCATAGGCGAAAGAGAGGTCGAAACCCCGGCGTCCGGTCCGGGAGGTCGGGACCAAGGTCGCGACGGTTACGCCGGTGGCACCGGGGCTGATAAGCCGGGCTACCGGCTGCGACTCCCGGACTTCCAGATTGACCAGCCGATCGAAGGCGAGGTGTACGTAGACGGGGATGATATGATCGCTGTCGACGAGGAGGCGGAATCCCCCCTCGTCGGTTTGCTCGCTGCGAATTCGTACCAGCTCTTGGTCCTGATCCTGGCCGAAGGCCGGAATAACCAGGAGGCCGGTAAGAAGAAGAAAGAGTACAAAACGCTTCATCGCCTAAGAGCATACAAGGGAACCGTCGGCTTTTCCATCCAATTCGCTCTGTTGTATTCTCTCTTATCATGAGTCGCCCGCGTGTTGGCCGGTTTCTCCTCGGTTTCCTGCTCTCGGTTCTTGTCCTTCCCGGGGCAAGCTCCGGGGAAGTTCTTACCTTCTCATTTGCCGGGGACATCATGGCCCACTCGGTCAACTTCGAAATGCCGGACTACGACCGCATCTACGATAACCTCCGGGATCTCCTGTCACAGGACCATGCGAGCTTCGCCAACCTCGAGTTTCCCATCGACGAAAGCGCCCCCTACGCGACTTATCCCCGGTTTAACGTCCACCGCCCCTACGTCGAGGCGGCAATCCGGGGAGGCTTCGACGTCTTTTCCCTGGCGAACAACCATTCGACCGACCGCTTCGCCCCGGGGGTCTTGGAAACCCTCGACGCGGCGGATGCACTAACCGAGGCCTACGGTGTCCGCTTCTCCGGCCTCCGGCGGGACGCCGGAGCTCTCTGGGAGCTCGAAATCCTCGAGATCGAGGGGGTCCGGGTCGGATTCGTTGCCTTCACCGGCTTTCTCAACGACCCCTGGAACGGTGCGGAGCTGGTCTACCTCGCCGACTACCGGGTGGCCGCGTCACGGGCGGCCCTCCTTCAGGCCGTCGAAGCCTGGGATGCCGAGTGCGACGTATTGATCGTCTCCTACCACGCCGGAGTCGAGTATGTCGTCGATCCGGACCCCGGAAAGGCGGCCTTCCTCCGGGAGTTGGTAGGCGCCGGTGCCGAAGTGGTTTGGGCTCATCACCCCCACGTCCTGCAGCCTTGGGAGCTGGTCGCCGGGCCCGACGGGGGAGACAAGCTGGTGCTCTATTCGCTGGGAAACCTTATCTCCGGTCAGACGTGGCGCCTCTCGGCCGGAGACTACCGGCGGCGCCGGGCCTTTACCGGGGACACCGCCGTGGTGCGGGTCCGGCTCCACGCCGACGCCAAGCGGTCCACCGTCTTGGAGGTCGCTCCGCATCTGGTTACCACGGTAAACGACCGGGTGACCGGACCCGTCGTCCGGTCGCTACCGGGGGTAGCCGCCGACCACCCGGAACAAGCGTGGCGGCGCTTCTTCTACTTCCGGGGCCGGGCCGTGGGCCCCTATCCCCCGGGGGGGCAGATGAGGGTAGAGTAGCCGGGGCCGGACCCCCGGCCCTCAGAACCCCGGTTCCGGCCGGCAGCCAAACCCCGGCCCATCGCCTGTTCTAACCGCCGCCGTGTTGCTATGCTCTTGAGGCGATGGCACATTGTATTGTCCCGGAAGCCGAGGAGATCCTCGACAAGGAGTTTCCCGTCCTCGACAAGGGGTTCGTCCGGCTGGTCGACTACCTCGGGTCGGACCAACGGATCGTTCAGTCGGCGCGAGTTTCCTACGGAGAGGGTACCAAGAGCTTTCGGCAGGACCGGGGGCTTATCCACTACCTCTTGCGGAACGCGCATACCTCACCCTTCGAGCAGGTGGTGTTTACCTTCCATACCAAGATGCCCATCTTCGTGGCGCGGCAGTGGGTCCGGCACCGGACCGCCCGGCTCAACGAGATATCCGGTCGGTACAGCATTCTCAAAGAGGAGTTCTATCTCCCTGCCGGGGAGGCGATCGCCTTCCAGAGCGGCGACAACAAGCAGGGGCGTATCGACGAGCCGGTTCCCCCGGAGACCCAGGAGGCGATTCGCCGGGTCCTCGAGGAAGAACAGCGCCGGGCCTACGAGTCCTACACCCGCCTGATCGACGACGGTCTTGCCCGGGAGCTTGCCCGGATCAACCTACCGGTAAGCATCTACACCGAGTGGTATTGGCAGATCGACCTTCACAACCTCTTCCACTTTCTCAAGCTTCGCCTCGACGCCCACGCTCAGATGGAAATTCGTGCCTACGCGGAGGTCATGCTCTCCCTGGCGCAGAAGGTCTGCCCCGTTGCGGTAGACGCCTTCGAGGAGCATATCCGCGGCGGCCTCGCGCTCTCGGCGAAGGAGCTCGCGGTGCTCCGGGGGGCCCTCGGCGCTTCGGAAGAGCGAGAAGCGGGGGTCTCGCGGGCCGCGGAAGCCGCCGGGCTGACGACGAAGGAGACAGACCGTCTTCTGGCAAAGCTCCGGGGGGAGGAATAGGCCATGGGCGATATCCTGGAACCCGGCGTCGTCTTTGTCACCACGCCTCCGGACCAAGCCGCCCCGCTGGCCCGGTCCCTGGTCGCTGCGATCGCCTCGTACCTGGATAAGCATCATCCCTACGACGTTCCCGAGTGCGTCTTCGTCCCGATAACCGCCGGGAGCGAAGCGTACCTGTCGTGGTTAGGGAATGAAACCCTTTGATTACCTGGCCATCCTGGTGGCCGTTCTTGTCGTCGGAGGCTTCTCCCTCCGGGCGTATTCGGAATCCGAGGCCGGGAGCCAGGTTCGGATTCAAACGGCAACCAACGAGTTCGTCTATCCTTTGGACGGAAACATAGATCTCGAGGTTGAAGGCCCTTTAGGAATTACCCACGTGGAGATTCAAGACGGGCAGGTCCGGGTAACCGCGTCTCCCTGCCGGGAGAAGATCTGCATCGCCGCAGGGTGGGTCTCCCAATCCGGGGAGTGGATCGCCTGCCTCCCGAACCGGGTATTCCTCCGGGTCGAAGGTGGGGAGGATACCGGCGTCGACGCCCAGACCTTTTAAGACCCGGCCTAGGACCCCGCGGGGGCCCGGATAACCTCGTAGCTGTCGTCCACGATGTCGATGGTCATTCCGGAGGTCAGGTAGACGGTGTCTTCGGTGACGAAGGCGCCTTCGACGGTGGGCAGGGTCTCGATAAGCCGGGTTCCCTCCTCGACGCCGAGGACGAAGACCGCGGTCGACAGGGCGTCCGCGTCGATCGAGTCTTCCGCGAGGATGGTGACGCTCCGGAGCCCGTTTCGCGTCGGATACCCGGTCTCCGGGTCGATTATGTGGTGGTACCGGACCCCCTCGACCTCGAAGAACCGCTCGTAGTCGCCTGAAGTCACCACGGCCCCGGGGCCTGTTTCCACGATCCCGAGAAACTGACCCCGCCGGGAGTCGGGATTCTGGATTCCGATCCGCCAGAGGCTGCCGTCGGGCTTTTCCCCGATGGTTAGAATATTGCCCCCGAAATCCAGGAGCGCCCGTTGGACGCCGTGCTCCCGGAGGATGCGCCGGGCCTCGTCGGCGGCGTAGCCCTTGGCGATACCCCCGACGTCGACGCCCATTCCCTCCTCCGCGAGGGAGATGCTCCGGGTTTCCGGATCCAGGTGCACCTTCCGGTGGTCGACGAGGGCCCGGGTTTTATCGATTCGCCGTTGCGGAGGAATCGACGCGTCGGCGGTCCCGAAGCCCCAGAGACGGACCAAGGGCCAGATCGACAGATCGAAGGCGCCGAAGGAGATCTCGGAGTAGTCCTTGGCCGCCTCGATAACAAAGAAGGTGTCGTCGGATACCGCGACCGGCGCCTCGTCGGCCATTCGGTTGACCTGCAGGAGCTCGGTGGTATCGTAGTCGTCCTCCGAGGTGCTCATCTTCTCTTCGATTTCCCGGACCCGGGCGAAGACTTCGGCCACGGCGTCGGAAGCGGGCTCGTATACGGTCACGCTAATCGTCGTTCCCAGGAGAAGCTCGGTTTCGGTGGTCGAATCGCCCTCGGAGGAGCGACATCCCACTATGATTAGAAGTATTATTGTACAGAGGGCCCCGATCAGAGCCGGGTACCGTTTCGGTAGTTTCACTACCACAGATTACTAACGAATGAGACCAAAAAGTTCAATCGAGAAACCTTTACCGATTCGCTTCGAATATCGTAGAATGTCGACTTAAGGAGTAACCATGGCCGAGACAACGAAGATTTTGGTTATGGGTGGCGGTTACGGAGGCGTAAAGGCTACCCAAGATCTATACAAGCGCTACAAGAAGCGCGACGACGTCGAGATTACCCTGATCGACAAGAATCCGTACCACACGCTCATGACCGAGCTCCACGAGGTCGCGGGACACCGAACGGAGCCGGAGTCCGTTCAGGTTAGCTTCGCCAAGATATTCGGCGGGACCTCGGTGCGGGTTGTCGTCGACGAAATTCAAACGATCAACTTTCAGGAAAACAAGGCGGTTTCCAAGGTAGGCGAGTACCCCTACGACTACCTGGTCATCGGGGCCGGCGGCGAGCCGGAGTTCTTCGATATTCCCGGGGTACAGCAGAACTCGTTTACCTGTTGGTCCCTGGAGGACGCCATCCGGATTCGGACCCACGTGGAGGAGATGTTCCGGGAAGCGGCAAAGGAGCCGGACGCCCAGCGGCGGCGCTCCCTTTTGACCTTCGCGATTGCCGGGGGCGGCTTTACCGGCGTCGAGCTCGCCGGGGAGCTTCTCGAGTGGAAGGACGTTCTCTGTCCCAAGTACCACATCGATTCGAACGAGGTGCGGGTAATCATCATCGAGATGATGGACAGCATTCTGCCGATTTTCCCACCCAGACTTCGAAAGAAGGCGAGCGACTACCTTCGGAAGAAGGGTGCCGAGCTCATGCTCAACGCGCCGATAACCAAGGCGGAGCCCGGGAAGATCGTTATCGCCGACGAAGAGACCATCTCGACCGACACCTTTATCTGGACCGCCGGGATACACGGCTCCGAGTTTACCTCTAAGATCGACCTTACCAAGGGACAGTGTGCCCGGGGCGAAGACGCCGAAGCGTCGATCGAGGGTATACACGGAATGGCCGGGTGCCACTTCGAGGACGACGAGCGCTACGTCGTGGGTGAGCGGGGACGGATTGCCGTCGACGACCAGATGCGGTCGGTCGACTTCCCGAACGTCTACCTCTGCGGGGACATGATCTGGTACACGATCAACGACAAGGGCGTGCCCCAGATCGTCGAGACGGCACTTCAAAGCGCCGAGATCGCGGCCCGCAACGTCATCGCAGACATAGAAGAGAAGGAGCACGAGAGCTTCAACCCGAAGTACCATGGCTTCATGGTTTCCCTCGGCGGACGCTGGGGCGTCGCCTACGTCCTCGGCATCCCCCTGACGGGGTTCTTTGCCATGGGGTCGAAGCATCTCATTAACCTTCACTACCTCTTCGGCCTTGCCGGTATCAACGCCGTCTGGGGCTATATCCGGCACGAGTTTCTTACGATTAAGCACCAACGTTCCTTCGTCGGAGGGCACTTCGCCTGGAAGATTCCGGTCTATTGGGCCCTGCCCCTCCGGCTCTTCCTCGGGGGCAAGTGGCTTGCCGAAGGGATCAAGAAGGTTTCCGAAGGGTGGCTTAATCCCGGGGCCGAAGGGCTGGCAAACGTCTGGACCGGTGCTATCCGTCTTCCCGGGGTAACCTTCGCGGATGCCGCAGCCTCGGCGACCGAAGCCGCGTCTTCGGCTACGCCGGGAGCCAACGGAGCCGACGCGTACGGGGAAGCGCTCATCGAAGCCCTCGGTGCCTACACCTGGTTCGCCGAGAACGTCTTAAGCGCCTCGCCGCTTCTGGCCTTCCTTCTCCAATCGGCGGTTGTCCTGGCCCAGATTGGTATCGGTCTCGCGCTTATCGGCGGCTGTTTCACCTTCCTCGCTTCGGTTGCGTCCATTGGCATGGGGATCATGTTTATCGCATCCGGCTGGGGAAACCCTGAGTTACTCTGGTACATCGCTGCGGCTATCGCAATGCTCGGCGGAGCCGGACGGGGCTTCGGTCTCGACCACTGGCTTATGCCTGCGCTCAGGCGATGGTGGAACCGGCGGACAATTGCACATAAGACGAAGCTGTATACCGGTGAACCAAGAATTAGGAACTAAGAACGCCCTCGGTCGGGGAGACCTCTGGGCACCCTTTCCGGCGGTCCAGGCGGATCTGGACCGGGTACGACAGATTGTTGCAGAGCAGGCGCGAAGCGGCAGCAGCCGCCTCGACGAAGCCCTGCAAGACTTCGCAAGCCGAAACGGAAAGATGCTCCGGCCGGCGTTTCTCCTTCTGTCGGCCCGGTGCAACCCCCGGAGCTTCGCCAAGATGCGCCGGCGTTCCGCCGGCGGTGGGCGTCTCGAGGGTCCCTTAGAGGACCGCTTCTACCATCTCGCCGCGGCGGTGGAGCTCCTCCACCTCGCCACCCTCGTTCACGACGATGTCGTCGACCGGTCGGACAAGCGGCGGGGAGAGCCGACCCTAAACGCCCTCCATGGGGAGCGCCACGCGGTGCTCATCGGCGACCTTCTCTTCGCCCGCTGCTTCGCGATCGTCGCGAACCACGCCACGATGAAGAACGCCCAGGCGATGGCCGCGGCGGTCTCTCGGATCTGCGACGGTGAGGTGGCGGAGTCGATCGACGACCGTGGGGTAATCCCGAGTACCCGGCGCTACATTCGCCGGGTCGTGGCCAAGACGGCCCTTCTCTTCGCCTTGAGCTTTCAGGTCGGAGCCGACGAGGCCGGTGCGGGGCAACAGCAGGTCCAGGCGTTCCGCCGGGCGGGGTACAACGTCGGCGTCGCCTTCCAGATCATGGACGATATACTCGATCTGACGGGAAACACGAAGGATCTCGGGAAGAGTGCCGGCAGCGACCTAATGCAGGGCGTCGTAACCCTCCCGGTGGTCCTTGCGATGCAAAACGACGCTTCGGGGCGGCTTCGGGAGGACGTTCACGCCGTTCTGACCGGAGCCCGGGGCCCCGAAGGGGTCGCCGAGCAGGTTACCGCGAACGGTGGAG
>CAYPUT010000101.1:0-3436 GCA_964413945.1 uncultured Spirochaetaceae bacterium | reverse complement strand
CAAGGTCTTCGAGAAAGACCAGCAACGCGAACATGATCAGAATCAACGGCGTGAAGCCCAGGACGCCTCCGACACCGTCTATGATGCCGGGCCATCGCCTACTCCAACCGCGCGATAGCCGAGGTGGGCCGCGTTTCGGCAACTCCCGCCCGGGGGGTTCTCGAGCGGGTTATCACCGATCTGACGTCGAGGGCCTTCTAAGACTAAGCGTCGGCGAGGCGGTAGTACATGCCGAACACCCGGTAGAGCTGCCCCGAGAGCCAGAGATCCGGCCCGATATGCCGGTGGCTGCTCATCCGCATCGGCGAGTTGACCATGCGCCCGTCGGCATCCTGATACGCGTCCGGCCGGTGCAAATTCATCCGTTCCACGACAATCCCCTTCGAGTAGTTGTGATGCACGTACTCGATGGTGCCGTCGGACGCCGAGGAGATAACGATGCCCGCGTGGGTCAAGGGGTCGTTGAACTTGCCGTCGCCGTTCCGGTCGTAGGTGTTATCCCAGAACACCAGATCTCCCGGCTGGGGGACCGGCACGTCGTAGAGTAGCTGGTTCACCTCGCCGACCTGGTAGAGCCGGGCGACCCCGTTTCCCCGGGCCTGGTTGAACGCCGGAGTCAGGTCGATACCCGCCCGGTAGTAGATCGACAGAATGGTCCCGCTGCAGTCGTAGTTGAACCGCTTGGAACCGATCGCGACGCTCTGGGTGTTTACCGCGTGGAGCGCGGAGGCGACAATCCTGCCTTGGGTCCCCTCGGCGTCGATAACGGCGCCTTCCGGGTTCAGCGCCGGGGAGTCGTCGGTGAAGTAGGCGGATGGAATGCTCTCGCAGGCAACAACAACAAGGGACGCCGCTGCCAGAAGCAGAAAGCGCCACCGGGGCGTTCGAACCATAACCAAGAGTATACCGCGCTCCTTTGGCATCTACTATACATTATCGGAACGGTATCCAATTCCCAAGAGGTAGGTTTCGAACGACTGCCCCCGGCTCGCCTTCGGCTTTGGCATCTTCGCGGCTTCGAATCGCTCTTTCAGGGCGAAAAGAAGAGTCTGTTCCTCTCCCCCTTGGAACACCTTGGCCAGAACGATCCCTCCGGGGCGCAGGAAGACCGGGAGGGAAGCGATAATCGACTCCACCAAGGCGGCGGACCGGGCGGTATCGACGGTCCGGTTCCCCGTGGTCGAGGGGGCGGCATCGCTTAAGACGACGTCGAAGGGGGCGTACTCCTTGAGGGCGCCGACCGTGGTTCCTTCTGTAAAGTCTCCTTCGACGGCGACGACGTTTTCGAGCGGGGCGAGGGCCTCCAAACGGTCAAAATCCACGGCGACCACGAGGCCCCGGGGACCGACGGCCCGGGATGCGTACTGGCTCCAGCTTCCCGGCGCCGCCCCAAGGTCCAGAACCCGGGCCCCGGGCCGCAAGATGTGGTGCTTGCCGTCGAGCTCGGAGAGCTTGTACACCGACCGGGCGGCGTAGCCCTCCTTTCGGGCGGCGTCGCTGTAGTGATCCGGCCGGCTCCGGGAGCTCTGTCGAGACTTCGCCATGGTCACGCCGGCCGGGTGTTCTAGCCCTCGCCCAGGAAGCGGTTGAAGGCCTTCAACACCAGCGTAGGATGCTCGACCGGGGCGGCGTGGCCGGTATCCGCGACCCGAACGAACTGGGTCCCGGAAATTCGCAAGCCCAGATCGATCATAGCCTCCGGGGGGGCGAACCTGTCCTCGTGTCCCGTTAGCAGAAGCTTGGGAAGGCGGGACTCTTCGAGGGATTCGCTGGTGTCGGTGCGGCTCATGGTCGCCACTATCTGACCCGCCGCCAGCGCGGTATCCCGGGCGACGGCCTTCGCCAGAAGGTCTTCGAAGGGGGAGCCGTCTTCCTCCCGGGAGGACTCGGCAAAGAGGTCGGTAAAGAGCTGCTTGACAACCGCCTCCGCATCCCCTTCGTAGAGCCGATCGAGAACCCCGGCCCAGTAGAGAAGCTCGGGATTCGACGGCGCACCGGGGTGGGCGTCGCAGAGAATAATCCCGGAGTACCCTTCCGGCTTGCGCTCCAGGGCCCGGAGGGCGACGTATCCCCCGAGGCCGTGACCGCAGAGTACCGGCTTCTTCGCCTTGCTCTTCTTAACGGCACTCTCGAGACGGTCTACTAAGGTCTCCACCGTAAAGGGTCGGTGCCTCCCGTCGGGCCCCGGCGCTTCGAGATCCATCGCCACGCAGTAGTAGTCGTGGCTCAGGGTTTCGATGTGGGGAGCCCACATGAAAGAATCGAAGAAGAGTCCGTGGAGAAAGACGACACTCGGCGCCTTTTTCGGCCCGGCGTCACGGTACGCGATTAGATCCTGCATTGTCCCTTAGGATAGTTCGATACGACGAACGCGGCAAGCTTGACCGGGATTACCCGGTCCCGTACCTTGAAGCGGTGGATAATCGTTCATTAATCAAGCGGCCGTTGCCCTATCGGCAATACAATGCAGCCTTCTTCTTGATCGGAATAAACGTCTTGGTCTTTCTTCTCGGGCGGGCAGCTCCTCAGAGTACCGCATACCTTGCGATGAACCCCCGTTTGGTTACAGAGGCCAACTATTGGTGGCAGCCCTTCACCTACATGTTCGCCCACGCCGGGGCGTCTCACCTCTTTTTTAACATGCTGGGCCTCTTCTTCTTCGGTACTCAGGTCGAGCGCCGCTGGGGAAGCAACGAGTTTCTCCTCTACTACCTCCTTACCGGCCTCCTCGCCGGCCTCTTCTCCCTGGCCTTCTATATCCTTACCGGGAACATGATGGTCTTTCTCCTCGGTGCCTCGGGAGCCGTGTTTGCGGTTCTCCTCGCCTTCGCGACCCTCTTTCCGACGGCGATGATCTACCTCTTCGGCATAATCCCGATCCGGGCGCCGATCCTTGTCCTTGGGTATACGGCCATCGAGCTCTTCTCCCAGATGCGGGGGGCCAATAGCGGTGTCGCCCACCTGACCCACCTCGCCGGCTTCCTCTTCGGGTTCCTCTACTTTACCCTTCGGTTGGAGACAAACCCGATCCGGGTCTTCCTCGACGAGCTGCGGTAGCCGCCGCTCAGGGGCCCGGCGACCCCGGCCGATACTCTAGACACCATGACCGTCGCGCCCCTCCTGTTCTACCTCGCCGCCCTCACCACTCCCCAGGCCGACCTGGAGTACCTCGACATCTCCCTGACCATCGAGCGGAACCCCCTCGGCTTCGACGCGGTTCCCCGGCACCTCGAGCAGGAGGAGTTAGGGCGCCAACTCCTGTCGGAGGCGGCCTACATCGTCGCCGGGATGATCTACGGTTTCGACTTTGTCTACCAGCCCGGCGAGTCGGACCGGGAGCAGCCGACCGATTTCGAAATGTCCCTCCGGGCGGAGATCGTCCCCGGGGACCCCCGCCTTAGAACCCGGGAAATCCAGACCGACGCGACCCTTATCC
>CAYPUT010000100.1:0-11649 GCA_964413945.1 uncultured Spirochaetaceae bacterium | reverse complement strand
CTCCGATTGGGGGCCTTCGAAAGCGTCCTCCGGGAGCCGGGAACCGGCACGCATCGGGAAGCCGTCGACCTTGAAGATGTCCTTTACACCGAAGAGCGCGCCGTAGAGCGGGGGACGCCGGCCTTCGGGAAAGCGGGTCCGGAGACTCTTTCCGGCGGCAAAAAGCCGTTCCCGTCGGTTTTCCTCCGGGAGGAGCGCCTGGAGAACCGGCTCTCTCTCCTCTATCCGGAGGAGAACGTCTTCGAAGTACTCTTCGAGGCTTACGCGGTCCTCCCGGAGATTGGGAAGCAACTCCTCTAGCGGGAGATCAGATGGTCGCAATCCGGCCCCGGCGGTCATACAACCCCCTCATCGGCGAGTTTCTTTAGCTCCTCCCGGGATAGCCCGAAGATCTCCTCGTTGTCTTCCCCGATTGCCGGGGCCTTCCGCCGGGAAGAGCGTTCCGGGACGCTGTCCATCTTTATCGGATTCCCCGCGAGCTTCACCTCCGGGAGGTTTCGGTCTTCGAGATCGACGATCATCTGCCGGGCGAGCACCTGGGGATGATGCATTACCTCGTCCATCCCGTTGATACGGGCGTGGGGTATCCCGGCGTTCTCGAGAATATCGAGCCACTCTTCGGTCGTCTTCCCGGCGAAGAGCGGGTAGAGCTCGGCGTTCAACGCCTCCAAGCTCTCCGTCCGGGAACCGTTGGTGGCGAATCGCGGGTCGTTGAGCAGGTCTTCCCGCTCCACCGTCAGGCAGAAGGTCTTCCAGAGACCGTCGTTGCCCATAGCGACTACCACGTAATCGTCCGCGGTCGAGTAGACCTGGAAGGGAGTGATGGTCGGGTGACGGTTGCCGAGGGGTTTCGGATTCTCCCGGGTTACCTGGAAACGCGCCAGGGCGTTCTCCAGAATGGCCACCTGGCAGTCTAGCATCGCGACGTCTATCTTTTGTCCCTTTCCGGTGGAGTTCCGTTGGTGGAGCGCCGCGATAACTCCGATGGTCGTAAACAGGGCGGCGGTAATGTCTCCTATCGAGGCGCCGACCCGGGTCGGTGGCGAGTCGGGCCACCCGGTAATGCTCATAATGCCCCCCATCGCCTGGACCAGGATGTCGTATGCCGGCTTGAGCGAGTCGGGACCCGAGTGTCCGAAACCGCTCGAGGCGGCGTAGATAAGTAGGGGGTTTAGCTTCTCGAGATCCTCAAAGCCGAGCCCGAGCTTGTCCATAACCCCGGGACGAAAGTTCTCGACGAGAATGTCGAACTCCGGGACCAGTTTCCGAAAAAGCTCTTTCCCTTTTTCCGTCTTGAGGTTGAGGGAGATGCTCTTCTTTTCCCGGTTGATGCTGACGAAGTAGAGGCTCTCGTCGTTCTTAAAGGGACCGAAATGCCGGGAATCGTCCCCTTTTCCCGGTTGCTCGACCTTTACAACCTCTGCCCCGAGGTCCGAGAGAACCATGGTGCAGTAGGGCCCCGCGAGGACCCGGGTTAGATCCAATACCCGGATCCCCTCCAACGGCAGGGCCACCTTCTTAGGCCTTCTTGATCTGGTCGGCGAGCCCCGGGTTGTCGGCGATGGAAACGTCACCGAACTTGGTGAGGGCCGACTTGGCCTTTACGGCCATCAACTTCTCGTACCGGTCGTCTTCCACCATTGCCACGCAGCGTCCGATGCTCGACTCGCCGTCGACGAAGCGCCAGGGGAAGAAACCGATGGTCGCCCGCTGGTTCGAAAGAAGGTCGATGTCTCCCCCGACGCACTCGGAGTGGATAATACCGACGTTGAACATCTCGAGGTGCATCAGCTGATACTTGTCCTTGGTAAACACCTCTTCCAATTTTTTGCCGTACTTCTTCTGGAAGTAGGCGTCGCACTCCACCGCATGATCCGGCATCCAATCCCGGATCTTGGTGTTCATCGGATGGTCGGCGCTCCCGCAGTCGACGCCAATCCACCGGAGCTTCTTTTTCTTGGCCCATTCGGCGAACTCCCGGTCCGGCCCCGGGTGCTTTACCATGTATCGAACTTCGTCCGCTCCGGGCTGGTCCCATCCGTACCGGTGGTACCCGGTGTTGATAATAAGGATGTCACCCTCTTTTACCTCGACCCGGTCTTCGACCATTTTCGAGGTGTAGATGCTGTAGTCCTCCACGGCATCCGAGAGGTCGACGACGACACCCTCGTGAACGAGAAAGTCCATATCGAGAGAGGCAATGTCCTTCCCCGGGGTATGGAAGTGGATCTCGCCGTCGAGGTGAGTCCCGACGTGGTTCGAGTGGGTAACCACCTGCCCGTTGGCGCCGTTCGGGGCCAAACGCTTGAAATACTGCACTTGAAGGGCTACGTAGGTCGGCCACGGAGGGGTACCTACACCAAAGGGAATAGTAAGGTCGATAAACTTCATTTCGTTCTCCTCGTATCTTTGTTTTCTTTTCTATGCTCCGTAGCGTTCTACGAAGGCCTTGAATGCGTCGTCAAAACACTTTTGCGGCGGCTTCACCAGCCCCGCTCCAACCATGCCGACACCCGGGTCCTTATGGGCGATTCCGGTGTTGATCGCCGGAAGAATTCCCGTTTCGATAATCTTTACCACGTCGATACCGGTTGGGGTTCCCCGGAAGTCGAGGGCAGGAATCTGGTAGGTCTGGTTCTCCTCGAGGGTTATCTCGTACATCTGGGTGGTAAAGTTGACCGCGTCTTGAGGGGTTCCGCCGACGAACTTGACGATCGCCGGGGCCGCCGCCATGGCGAAACCGCCGATTCCGATGGTTTCTGTGATAACCGAGTCCCCGATGTCCCGGGCAGCGTCGTCCGCGGTGTACCCCGGAAGATAGAGCCCGTCGACAACGCTCGCCGGAGCCGTAAACCACTCTTCCCCGAGGCCGCTGATCCGGATACCGAAATCCGTTCCGTTCCGGGCCATGGTAACGATCATCGAGCTGCCTTCGATGTCTTTGCAGGCGTCCACCGTCGCCTTCGCCGACGGCATCGTCAGGTTCAGAAAGAAGTGGTCGTTCTCGTGCATAAAGGTAAAGACCTTCGAAAGCTTCTCCTTCGGCTCGTCGAGTTGGACCAAATACGGGGCGAGCTCCCGGATAAAGAGCGAGGTACCGGCTCGGTTCCGGTTGTGTCCCTCGTCCCCCATCTGCAGGACCTGGGCGATAAGGTTCTTCATGTCAATCGGTCCCCGGAGCTTCATCGCCGCCTTCAGAATCGGGGCGAGCTCCTTCTCCATCCATCGCAGCTTTTCGATAACCTCGGGGCCGTTCGCCCCGTACCGGAGCACCTTTCCGAGGCCTTCGTTGAGGGTGCAGTAGGCTTTGTTCCCGAAGGCCGTGTTCTCGACGATCCAGACCGGCATGCTCGCCGTTACCACACCGGCCATCGGGCCCGCCGCGTTGTGATGGTGGCAGGGCTCGAAGTCGATCTCTCCGGAGGCGGCGAGCTTTTCCGCCTGCTCCGTAGTTTCGGCGAGCCCTTCGTAGATAAGCCCCCCGATTACAGCGCCCCGGAGCGGCCCGGCCATGTCCTCCCACTTGACGGGTGGACCGGCGTGGAGAATCAGGTTCTTCCGCATCCCCGGTATGTCCCTTTCCGCCACGCCGATGTCCATCAGCGTCGGGCGGCTTTTTTGGAGCCGAGAGACCGCTTCGCCGTTCGCCGCATTCCGGTCGACTTTGGTCGAGGCGTCGAGGCGCTCGAGAAGCGCCGCCATCTTGCTGTCTCCCCCTGCGGGAGGGCGCCACTCGACGTGGACCACATCGACACCCTGATCGGCAAGGTCCTCGGCGAAGCCTTCGAGGCCCATATTGACGACCTTCAGGTCGCCTTCGAATAGTGCGTTTATCTTCTCGACATTCATCGTTGTGCCACCTTCTCCATAATCCGGACCGCAAGCATCGACGCCTGATAGTTCGACGGCATTACCACGCAGCCGATCGACTCGAACTGCCGCCGCTGAGACTCTACGTTCTGGAAGTCGCCGTCGGTCCCGGTTATCGACGCGATAATAGAGAGGTAGCCCCCCCTGGCCGCCGCCATTTCCTTTGCCTTTTCGAGACTCCCGAGGATGGCGCCGGTAGGATCCGGATGGGAGCCGTACCCGAGAACCATATCGAGCATCATCACCGCCATCTCCGGGTCCTCCATTTCGGCGACGATCCGTTCTTCCCGGGTGGAGGGGTCGATCATCGGGTGGGGGCGACCGACGGTAAACATGTCGTCCCCGAGATCTACGATAGTGTGCTCCTGGGAGGTGTGGGGGTCCGCGAGGAGCCAGGCCTCCTTCGTCTGGTTATTCGAATAGACGCCCCCGAGGAGGTCGTCGAGGAGGATTAACGCCTCGTCGGCCAGGGTTCCACCGGTAAAGAGCCCCCGGATGTAACGCTGATCCGGGGACATGCCTTGCGTCTGTGCCGCTACGATCTTCTCGATTTCCGAGTCCGGCGCCGAGAAGAGCTGCGGCTTGTACGCCTCTCCCTTCGAGAGCGCGACGGACATCAGCGCGGTCTCCTCCAAGCTCCCGGCGTAGTGGATGTTTCGGTCGTCGGCGCCCTTCTCCATCCCGATAAAGTGCACGACACCCGGTTTGCCTGAGTCTTTGAGCGCCTGGATTACCTTCTTGGCGACACTCGCCGCAGGAGGCTTCGAAAACACCGCGATGACCTTGGTTTTGGGATCGTGTTTAAGGGCTTCGATCCCCATCAGCATCATGGTTCCGCCGATCTTTTCGTTCTTGAGGTCCCGGCCACCGGTGCCGAGAGCTTGGCTAACGCCTCCCCCGGCATTGTGGATACTAGAGGTTACCTCCTGAATGCCCGTACCGGCGGCGGCGACGCATCCGATATTGCCTTCCCGGACGACGTTGGCGAAGCAGAGGGGCTTCCCGTTGACGATAGCGGTACCGCAGTCGGGCCCCATCATAAGAAGCCCCTTCTCTTTGGCCAATTTCTTGAGCTCGATTTCGGTTTCCACCGAAACGTTGTCCGAAAAGAGCATGACGTGGAGGCCGCTCTCGAGAGCCTTTCTGACTTCCCGGCCGGCGAAGGGTCCCGGAAGCGAGACGACCGCGATGTTCGCCTCGGGAAGTGCCCGGATCGCCGCGTCGAGAGTCGCCGGCCGGTACGCGTCTCCCTTTGCCGAGGCGCTCTTCTGGGTAAGAAGCCGCCGGGCGGTGGCTTCCGCGCCGTCCAAGGCCTCGGTGCTCTCCCCGTCTAAGGCGATAATCAGGTCGTTCGCCGTGGAGGCTGCCACCTGGTCGTTGGAAAGACCCATACCGGCGAGGAGATCGCGGTTCATTTCGGTCCCCATCGTCACGACCGCTTCGCTGACGCCCGGGGAGGACTTCACATCCTTATTGATAAGCATGAGAAAGACCGAGTCGTAGTACGAATCCTTCTCAACGACGATTCTTTTCAAGATATCTCTCCTGTAAGGTAGGCTATTTACGAGGTAGCGCAGTGCATTATAGCACCGACCCCTTCCTTGTCAAAAGGAACCAGGCGAACCCGGTGAGGGCATCGAGGCCCGAAGTCTCGCCGTGGTCGGTAGCTCTCCGGGCCGCCGCCGCGACCCGGTCCTCGGCAAGCCGGCCGCCGTTACTCGCCCGAATGCTCCGCCAGAACCGCAGGAGGTAACAGGGGTAGCTCTTCCGAAGCGCAAGGTAGAGAAGCGTCCTGCCGCCGGGAGTCGTCTCGGATAGGCGGTCGTGGATGCCCCTCCGGAGGGACGCGGTGGAAGCCTCTTCGGCCGCGGAGCTTCCCCGGGAAGCGCACCAAAGATCCGAAGCCATCAGATAGCCGGTCAGAAAGTCGTCCCCCGACGGGGTAAACCCGATCCCCAGCCCCACAAGCTTCGAAAGCTCCTCACCCCCCTGGGCGAGGAGATCTGCGGCCCGCCGGGCGAAGATGTTTCGCGGTTCTGCGAGAAGCGACGCGAAACCATCGTCCCCGGAGAAACCGAGTACCGCCGAGCAAAGCGCCTCCCCGAGACCTTCGGAAAGACTCCCGCGCAGGGGCCCGCCGGTAAACGTCCGACCGAAGCCGAGCGCGATGATAAGCTCTCCCCGGGATCCGAAGGTTGAAAGCCGTGAGCGAACAACCGCGCCCCTCCGGCTAAACAAACGAGAATCAAAATCGCTTTTCGGCAGATCCGGGACCTCGATCGCCAAAGCGGTCATGTCGCCGGGGTCCCGAACGAGGGACACGAGAAAACCCTCGGGCAGCAAAAGGTTGACGACCCGGGAATGGACGCTCATTACTTTCGCGGTAAAGGGGTCCGGCACCAAGGCCCCGACGTGCCGGGCGGGAACTACGTCCGGGGGCAGCGGCCCCGACAGCCGTTTGTTACTCATGGTTACCGAAAAAGGGCCTTCCCCGGAAGGAGAAGGCCCGTCGATCTTTCTACAACGCTGCTGGGGTCCAAGGCGTTACGGCTTGGCCTCCCGGTAGTTGATAAGCAGGTTGAGGATAACGCCGACGATCGCGGCAAGCCCGAGGCCACCAAAGGAGAAGTCGCCGAAAGCCAGGTTGACTTCCGCGGCAGCGGTTCCGAGACCGAGGACGAGCATCGCGGCAACAACCATCAGCTTCTTCGGGTCGTTCAGGTCGACCTTTGCGTCGACCATGTTCTTGACGCCGATCGACGAGATCATGCCGAAGAGCAGAATCGAGATACCGCCGATAACCGGTGCGGGAATCGTCCCGATAAGCGCGGTGAACTTGGGCACCAGGGAGAGGAGAATCGCGAAGATCGCGGCAATCCTCATGACCCAGGGGTTGGTGACGCCGGTAAGGGCGACGGCCCCGGTGTTCTCGCTGTAGGTTGTATTCGCCGGGCCACCGATAAGGGCCGAGATGGAGGTCGCGATACCGTCACCGAGGAGGGTGCGGTTAATGCCCGGGTCCTTGAGAAAATCCTTCTTGGCGACGTTGCCGATCGCCAACACGTCGCCGAAGTGCTCGACCATGGTGACGACGGCAATCGGAACCGTAAAGCTAATCGCCGAGGCGGAGAACTTCGGGAGAGAAAAGTTCGGAATACCGAACCACGCCGCGCCGGCAACCGACGAGAAGTCGACGATGCCGATGATGATCGACAGCACGTAACCCGCGACAATAGCCAGAAGAACCGGCAGGAGCGACAGAAAGTCCAGCTTCCACCGTGGAAAGACGACCTTTACGAAGATACCCGCCGCGAAGGTAAAGAAGGCGACCGCCCAACAGCCGAGAACGCCAATCTGCGCCGCAACGTTACCGACGTAACCATCGGTTGCGTTCAGGATGGCGACCGGCGCCAGGATTATACCAATCAAAATGATGACCGGCCCGGTTACGTGGGGCGGCAGAATCCGGTGGAGCACATCCGTGGATACGAAGGTAAAGATGATCGATACCACGATGTACATGAGACCCGCGATAACGATACCACCCAAGGCGTACGGTAGGCCCTGGTTCTGCCCGATTACCACCAGTGCGGGAATGAACGCGAACGAGCTTCCCAGGAACACCGGTACCTTGAACTTCGTTACGATGTGGAAGATCCAGGTACCGATACCGGCGGCAAAGAGCGTAACACCGACGTCGAGCCCCGTGATAATCGGGACAAGCACCGTAGCGCCAAACATGACGAAGGTGTGCTGCAAACCGAGAATGACGGTTTTGCCTGTCACACTTTCTTTTTCGACTAGGTCTGACATGGAGAGGTCTCCTTATCTTGGGTTGCCGCCCCAACGGGGCGGCGGCCTTTCGGCTTGGAGTTAAGTGTATCAGACTAACGATAATAATCAAGAATGAGTTAGGAGAGGACCTCCGATAAGGTCAACTCTCCCATGAAGCTCATCGAGTCGACGCAGGCCCAGAAGAGCCGCATGCAGGTCTGGGCGTCGTCGAGGGCCCGGTGGGCGTTTCCGGCCTCGATTCCCAGGCCCGCCGCCAGGTTCTGCAGGGAGTAGCTCTTCTGCCGGGGAAGCGCCTTCTGGGCCAAGGTCTGGGTGTCTACAATCCTGTTGCCGAGGGCCGGAATCGTCAACCGCTGACAGGTGGCCCGCAGGAAACCGATGTCGAAGGGGGCGTTGTGGGCGACCAGGACGGCGTCTCCGAGAAACGAAACGAAGTCCGGCATAACGGCGTCGATCGCGGGCTTTCCGAGAAGCATTTCGGCGGAAATCCCGCTAATTGCCATTGCCTCCGGCGTGTACTCCGTCGCCGGCGTTACCAGGGCCTCGAAGGTCCCGAGGAGCCCCCGGCCCTTGAACCGGACGGCGCCGAACTCGATAATCGAGTCCCGCTCGGGATAGAGGCCCGTCGTCTCGAAATCCAAGGCAACGAAGGTTACCTCGTGCACTGATACCCCTGGGTCCATGGTGCCCAGAACTACCACACCGTGACGTCCCTGTAAAGCCCGGAACTGCCTTGGGGATCCGGTTGGGAGGCGCGATTGACAGAGCCCCGGCGGGACGCTAGGGTTTCCCTTCGAGGAGGAGCAGGGCATGCGGCTGACCGACTATTTGGACGAGTACGACATCTCCATCGACGACGTTCGGTGGCATCTGAGCCTCGCCGAGGCCGGACGGCTCTTGACCTACGCCGAAGAGCCGGTCGAGCTTGCCCGTCTGATCTGGTCCGGGACCCTGGAGAGCGAGCTCCACAACATGGAGGAGGAGCTCCTAAAGCGTACCCAGGAGGATCTCGACGCCGGCAGGATCGACGAGGAGAAGATCCATCTTCTTATGGAAGAGATACGCGCTTCCCGAATATCTCGCCGCCGATAACTGCTCCGAGGACTACTCCTTCGGAATCCAGCTGTGAATATCTTCTTCGATTCTCCGGAGCCGATCCCGGACGCCGGGTTTGGATTTCCCGAGAGGCGTCCCGGGGTCGCCGGGTACCGATATGTAGAACTTGATCTTCGGCTCGGTTCCCGAGGGCCGGGCGCTTACCACCGTTCCGTCGGCAAGAAAGAACTGCAAGACGTTCGATTTCGGCAGCTCGATGTCGTCCACCGGAGTCCCTTCGGGAATCTTACGGGTCTTACCGGTGCGAACGTCCCGGAGGCGCTCGACGTCGATACCCCCGAGGGCTTTGGGCGGGTTGTCCCGTAAACCTTCCATCATCTCCTCCATCACCTTGGCCCCGGACTGACCCCGAAAGTAGGTCGATATGGTCCTCTCCTCGAAGTAGCCGAACTCCTCGTATATCTCGTTGAGGCGGCCGAGGACCGTCTTTCCTTGGCTTACGTGATAGAGGGCCATCTCGGCGGTAAGGAGGGCCGCGGAGACCGCGTCTTTATCCCGGACTTCGGTCCCGATCAGATAGCCGTAACTCTCCTCTCCCCCGAGAACATAGGTCGGCCCCCCCTCCGACTCGAGGTCCCGCATGACCGAGGCGATCCACTTAAAGCCGGTCAGGGTGTCGTAGACAATCGCGCCGTAGTGCTCGGCTACCCGTCTCTGAAGCTCGGTGGTGACGATGGTTTTGACGAAGGCCGGTTCCTCCGGCAGGGTACCGAGCTCTTTCCGGGCCGACAGAATGTAGTCGACGAGGAGGGTCCCGAGCTGGTTGCCGGTTATCAGGCGAAACTCGTCCCCCTCCGGAACGGCTATGCCGAGGCGGTCGGCGTCGGGGTCCGTCGCCATTACCAGGTCGGCCTTCTCCTTCTTCCCGAGGGCGATCGCCATCTTGAGGGCGGCCTCTTCCTCGGGGTTCGGAAACTCGACCGTCGGGAACTCCCCGTCGGGCTCCCGCTGCTCCGGCACCGTCGTGACCGAGACCCCGAGCTCCCGGAAGACGCGTTCGACCATCATCGCGCCGGTGCCATGGAGGGGCGAATAGACCACCGAAAGCGTCTTGCCCTGTTTCTCGAGGAGGTCGTACCGGCAGGCGGCGCGCTTGACGGCTTCGAGGTAGCGGTCGTCCATTCCCTTGTCGAGGTAGACCAACATCTCCTCTCCGAGGGCTTCTTCCTTCGTCGTCCGCTTGATGTCGTCCTTTACCTGTCGTACCTCGTCGATGATGGCCGAGTCGTGGGGCGGGACAATCTGAGCGCCGTCGTCCCAGTAGACCTTATAGCCGTTGTACTCCGGAGGGTTATGGCTCGCGGTTATCACGATACCCGTCGACGCCTTGAGAAACCGGACGGCGAAAGAAAGCTCCGGGGTCGGACGCAATTCGGGAAAGAGATAGGCCCGGATTCCGTTTGCGGCGAACACCAGGGCCGTCTGCAGGGCAAAGTGCTCGGAATAGCGGCGGGAGTCGTGAGCGATTACCGCGCTCGGGATACCTTCGGGGCCCCGGCGACCTTCGGCAAGGACGTAATTTGCCAACCCTTGAGTCGCACGTTGCACCGTCAGGCTGTTCATCCGGTTGAAGCCGCCGCCGATTACCCCCCGGAGTCCCCCGGTACCGAAGGCAAGGTCGGTGTAGAATCGGTCGCTCAGCTCTTCCCAATCCTTCTTTTCGAGGAGCTCTTCGACTTCCTTTCGAAAGACTTCATCCTTCTCCCTGTTTACGTAGGCTTCCGCACGCTTCTGGACTTCTTCGTTGGTCATACTACCTCCTCCTCACGGATCAACGCCAAGAGCTCCGCCGGATCGTCGACGGTGGCTCCGGCTCCGTTGGATCTGAGCTCGTCGAGGGAGCGGAACCCCCAGGAGACCCCCACGGGGAACATTCCGGCACTCTTCGCCGTCTGCATATCTACACCGGTATCCCCTGCAAACATCATCCGCTCCGGGGGGACGCCCAACTCTTCGGAAATCGACAGGGCCGAACGAGGGTCCGGTTTCCGGGGAACCCCCTCTTTTGCCCCGTGAACCACGGCAAAGGGCCACCGGCCGAAGAGCTTCGCCACGACGATCTCGGTAATGCTGTGGGTCTTATTCGAGAGGATGGCCATCGGCATGCTCATTTCGACCAGCGCGTCGAGAAGCTCCGGGATGCCTTCGTAGATGCGGCTTTTGGCAGTGGGATCTGCTTGGTAGACCCGCACAAGCTCCCCAAAGGCCCGATCGACCACCTCCTCCGGAGTGCCCGAAGGGACGGATTGCTCCACCAGCCGCCGAGGACCCCCCCCGACCCGGGACCGCGTCTCTTCGTAGGTAATCGGGGCGAATCCCTCCGGCTCCAAGGCCGCGTTCGTGGCGGATTGAATATCTTCGATGGTGTCGAGTAAGGTGCCGTCGAGGTCGAAAAGAATTGCCCGGGTTAACACAAGTTGACGGTACTCGGCCGCCGTGGCGCCGTCAAGGAGTAGGTCTCGGGGACTAAAGGTGAAAGGCGAAGAGGCGTTCCATACCTACTACCAAAAACTATTCGGAGAGCGCTGGGCTCGACTCCTCGTGGCGATGAGGGAGGACCCGTCGCACCTCCCTCTCTCCGTCGGGCTTTTGCAGCCCTATTACATCGACATCGCCTCGGTTGTCGCCGCCTCGCTACTTCCGCTCCCTTCCGGAGGCGCGGTTCTCGACATGTGCGCCGCTCCCGGCGGGAAGACTTTGGTTCTCGCCCGCCGGCTCGCTCTTGCCGGGGCCGAAGCCGGGGCCGGGGCCTCTTTGACGGCCAACGAACGCTCCGCTGCCAGGCGAGCCCGGCTCCACCGGGTGCTGGACGACCATCTGCCGCCGAGGGCCCGGGAAAAGGTCCGGATTACCGGGCACGACGCGACC
>CAYPUT010000099.1:5750-11669 GCA_964413945.1 uncultured Spirochaetaceae bacterium | reverse complement strand
CTGGTCAACTTCTGGCTCGGAACCTTCAGCCTGGTCTCCCTCCAGTTCGCCACCACGGTCTTTGTTTTCAACTACCTGCTGTTCTTCGCCGTCCTCATCCCGGCGTACCGGAGTATCCGCGTCGGGAGGGTGTTTCTGCTAGCCCTTGGGTGGACCCTCTTCGAGTATCTCCACTCGATTGGCTTTCTCGGCTACCCCTGGGGGCTCCAGGGCCACGCCCTCTACTCCCAGCTGCCCCTTATCCAGGTCGCGTCTCTATCCGGCGTCTGGGGTGTCAGCTTTCTGGTGGTTCTGGTAAACGCCGCCTTAGCGCAGGCCATCCTGGGCCGCTTGCTCCGGCGCCGGCGGGTTCTCCTTATGCCCGCCTTTGCGGGTCTCGTTGTTCTGGTGGTCATCCTGGCCGGGTTGGTCGTCCTCGCCCAGGACGCCGATCGCGACCCCGGCGAAACGGTTCGCATCGCTCTGGTGCAGCAGAACTCGGACCCCCGGAAGCACGACTACACCCGAACCCTCAATTCCCTGATATCCCTGACCGACCGGGCCCTCGAGAGCGACCCGGACCTGATAGCCTGGTCGGAGACCGCATTCGTTCCGAACATTCGGCGCTGGAGTCAGGAGGATGCCCCCCGGTCGCGTCTCGTTCGGCTGGTCAACCGGTTTCTCGACTACCAGCGTTCCATCGACACCTGGCTCCTGACCGGAAACGACGACTACGAGGTCGTCCGGGACGACGACGGAGAGGAAATCGATCGCCTCAACTACAACGCCGCGGTTCTCTTCTCCCCGGCGGGACAGCGCCGGAACACCTACCGAAAGATTAAGCTGGTACCCTTTACCGAGCACTTTCCGTACAAGGAAGAGCTCCCCTGGGTGCACGACCTGTTGATGGAGTTCGACGTAACCTTCTGGGAGCCCGGGGAGAGGAGAATCGTCTTTCGCCATCCGAAGTTCACCTTCTCGACACCCATCTGTTACGAGGACGCCTTTCCGAACGAGGTTCGGCAGTTCGTTCTGTCCGGGGCCGAGGTAATCCTGAACATCTCCAACGACTACTGGTCCCTTACCAACGTTGCCGCCCAACAGCACTTCGTCGCGGGTCTCTTCCGCTCGGTCGAAAACCGGCGGCCAACCGTCCGGGCGACCGCGAGCGGCGTGACCGCCGGCGTGGACCGCTACGGCCGAATTCTAGAGACCGGCGCCTTCTATGAAGAGGATATTATCCTGGCGGACGTCGAGATTCCCCCGGAGGAGTTTACGGTTTACACGAAGTGGGGGGACTGGTTTCCCCAGGTTGCCGGGGTTGGCTTTCTGGTACTTCTGCTCTTCGAGCTGCCGCGGCGATACCGCGAGAGGAAGAGACTTCCGGGTGTCGAAGTTGCCCGGCTAAGCTTTCTCAAGGAGATGGCGCGTCGTCGCCGGGCCTACGTCCGGGCCCGAAAGCGAGGCGGCGGGAATGCCGCCGACACGCCCCCTGCCGGCTCGCAGAAGAGTTAACGTCCCAGGTAGATTTCGACCCGCCGGTTCAGGTGCTGGCGCTCTCTTTCCCGCACCACCGGCTCCGCTCCCCCTCGGCCGATAATCTGCGCCTGGTCGACGACCTTCAGTCCCGCCTCCGAAAGATACGCCTGAACCGCCCGGGCACGATCCCAGGACAGCTCGACGCGACCCGCCTCGGAGCCCGCGAGGGCCGTGTGTCCGACGATACGTAACGCCTCGACAGACTCCACTTCGAGGCCTCGGCGCACCCGGGAAAGCTCCCCCTGGGCCGCCGGGGTCAGCACCGCGCTGTCGGGCTGGAAGTAGACGACGTAGCGTGGCTCGAGGGCGACGCTACTCGCCGGGGCCGGGGTTTCGGGAGCCGGGGCGGGGGGCCGGAGCGCCGGGGTATCAGTAGCCGGGGCCGGCTGAGGTTCGGGTGCAGCGTTCCCGGGCGCCGGGGTCGGTACCGGCGCGGCCGGCTCGGGAGTCCGGGACTCGGTGGACGGAGACCTGCCGGCCGGCGGATCGGGGCGCGGGGCCGGCTCCGGCGCCGGGGCCGCTTGTCTTGTCTGCCGTTCGGCCCGGGGAACGCTCTCCTCCGGAGGCGGGGGCCCCCCGGCGTCCCGAAAGAACAGGAGGTAGGCGCCACCGGCGAGAAAGAGAAGAATAACCGCTCCGGCAACCACCGGGAGGATACGCCGTCCGCGGAGGGCCTTGCGGACATCGACTTCCTGAGTGTCCACCAGGCGGTTCTCGACGAAGAGCCGGAGCCTCGCCTTTCTCCCCTCGACGGCTCCCTTTAGCTGGATCAGCGGCTTTCGTCCCTCGATGTGGGGGAGGGAGGGGATTACAAACGAGGCAACCATGCGTTGGTCGGGGCCGTCGACCAGAAAAACCTCGACAACGGCCTTGCGCTGGTCCCGGCGCATGGTCGTCAAATCGAGGCTCCCCTGGGATTCCCGCTCTATCTCGAGAACCCGTACAAGATCCCGATGCTCAATCTGAACCGCAAGGTGTGCCACCGTTTCCCCCTAATTTTGTATTTTATCGAGTTTTTTTGGATTTGCAAGGGGGCCGATCGCGTGGCCGGCCGTTCCGGGGCCTTGCCGACAACGGGGGACTAAAGTAGCTTCTCAATCAATGAGCGACAGCTTCAGAATAGGCATCGTGTGTGGAAAGCTCGGAGACGTCGACGGCGTCTCTCTCGAGGTCGATAAGTGGATCGACGTGTTGCGCCGGCAGGGGCACGAACTCTTTTCGATCGCCGGAAAATACGCCAACCCTATCCGGGGCGTCCCCGCCGACCGGCAGCTCCTCCTGGAAAAAATCCGCTTCGATTCGCCGGAACAGAAGCACTACGAGAGTTTTGCGTTTCCCCACCTGACCCGACGGCCGCCCCACGTAAACCAGCAGCAGATACACGTTCTTCTCGACGGAATGCAGGCGGAAGGACAGGAAGTCGCGACGGCGCTCCTCGAGTATGTCCAGGAGCACGAGATCGACGTCCTCGTCGGGGAAAACACCAACGCCATGCCAATGACCATCCTCGGGGGCATCGCGACCTACCGGGTCGCCACCGAGTACCGTGTCGCGACCATCTTCCATCACCACGACTTCTGGTGGGAACGGAGTCGCTTCAGCAAGAACCACATTGAGTCGCTCCTCAACCGGATCATGCCGCCGGTGGATCTCGGTCTCGAGCACGTCGTCATATCCTCCTACGCGGCCCACGTGCTCCGGGCCCTCAAGCGGGTAACGCCGCACGTTGTTCCAAACTGCGAAGACTTCGACGCCGCGGTGAGCCTCGACGACTACAATCGAACCTTCCGAAGCGATCTCGGGTTCGCCGAGGACGACATTCTGATCGTCCAGCCGACGCGGATCGTTCCCCGGAAACGCATCGAGGACTCGGTGGAGCTGGTAGGACGCTTCGTCGCGGCGAACCCGGATCTCGCGCCGAGGGTGCACTACGTCATCTCCCTCTACCAGGGTGACGAGCCGAATCAGAACTACATCGAAGAGATCCGGAGAAGGGCGGATCACTGGAGAATCCCGCTCTACCTGATATCCGAGCGGGTCGCCTCGGTCCGGAAGCTCAACGACGCCGGGGAGAAGCTCTACACCAACCGGGACGTTCTCGCGAACGCCGACCTGGTGACCTACCTCCCGATCTGGGAGGGCTTTGGGAACGCCCTCCTGGAGGCAATTGCCGCCCGGGTGCCGGTGGTTACGACGACCTATCTGGTCTACAAAACCGACATCATGACCACGGGGCTTCGGAACATCGAGATTCGCGACCGCTACACCCCCGAGGGAATTCTCGATATTCCCGACCGGGCCCTCGAAGAGATGCGCTACATCCTAACCCATCCGGAAGACCGGAAGCGTATCGTCGACGAGAATTTTGACGTTGCCCGCCGGGAGTTCGGCATCCAGCGACTCGACGAGCTTTTGGCGCACGTGTTCCGCGAATACGGAGACGAGATCCGGGCTTCCCGAAAGCGCATCAGCAAGAGCAAGGCCCGCTATTCGGTCTGACTCTCCCCGCGCTCGTAGGTAGACACCTGGGGCCGCCGTTCGTCCTGGTACTTCAGCCGGAAAAGAAGACCGACGCCCACCAGAATCATCCCGAGGCTTAAGACCTGCCCCATCGAGAGATAGAGGGGCGAGACAAACCGCTCCACCGGAGGCCGGGGCCCCGACGGGCCGAAGACGTAGCCGATTCCGTAGTCCGGTTGCCGGGTGTACTCGACCAGAAACCTGGCGATGCCGTATCCGATAGCGTAGCAGGCGGTAACAAAGCCTTTGAACCGGGCCTTCCGCCGGGCCCAGAACCAGAGGACGGCCCAGAGAAGTACCCCCTCGAGGAGCGCCTCGTAGAGCTGGGAGGGGTGACGGGGAAGGTTCACGAAGCCGACCTCCGAGATCTCCATGCCCACCCGCTCCGCCAGGTTTCGGACCCAGGGTACCGAGAGGGGGAGGGGAGGCGCCTGGGGAAAGACGACGCCCCAGGGAGCCGCGGTCACCCGGCCGTAGAGCTCCCCGTTTATAAAGTTGCCCAGGCGGCCGAAGGTGTAGCCCAGGGGCACCGCGGCGGTAATCATATCGGCCCAGAGCCAGAGATCCATCTTCCGGTGGCGTAAGTAGAGAACGATGCCTACCGTCGCGCCGAGGAGACCGCCGTGGTAGCTCATCCCTTGGAGGCCGGTAAACCGCATCCCGTCGTCGAAGGGCCAGATAAGAATCCACGGTCGCCGGAGGAAGACCTCGATCGGGGCGTAGAGGGTTACGGCGGCCAGGCGGGCCCCGATAAACATGCCCACGATGCCCCAGAACAGCACGTTCAACAGCTCCTCCCCGGAGGCGTCGACTCCGAGTTTTCGGGACCGGCGGCGAACGAGCAGATAGGTAAGGCCGAATGCCACGAGGTACATCAGGCCGTACCACCGCACGGGGAGGCCCTCGAATATCTCGGGGCGGAGCCATTCCGGATAGGGTATGTAGAGGGTCATTTCTTTTCCTTCTCCAACGGCTTCTCGATAATTCGGCCGGACTCCGGGTCGAAGACGATCTCCACCGATTTCCGCTCCTGAGAAACCTCGAGGGTCCGTCCGTGACTCTCGAAAGTGATGCCCGGGAAGAGAGTCCCCCGGACCTTTACGCTCGATGGATAGTGCTCCTCGAATCGTTCTCGAAGGGTAAAGAGCCGGAGGCTTCGTTTCTCCATCGCCTTGAGCATCAGCCGCTTCTTCTTGCGGAACTCGTCGAGCTTCTCCCGCGGAAGGCCTTCCGAGTCCCGCATCGCGAGGTCTATCTGGGCTACCAGACGTTTGATCTTTTCGATCTCCCCTTCCTCGCGCTCGATTTGGTCCATGATCAGGTAGTCCTGACCGAAGGAGACCGAAGTCTTTACCCCGCTCGCAGAACCGAGGTTAAAGACGTCGAGTCCCTTTCTGGCTCGGATCCGGCCACCGACCACGCCATTCTTGTCTTTCCTATGCGTGACGATTCCGTTGCACTTGATGGTGCACAGGAGGGCCCCGGATATTACGGTAACATCCTTGACCGACAACAGGGTCGCTTGTTCGGCAAACCCGATGCCTATGTTTCCCTTCGAACGTACAACGGCCTTTCCCGCCCCCCGGACGCCCTGTCGAATCAGAACGTCCCCCTCGGCGGAAACAAGCGCCGCCTCGACGCCTTCGCCGATCGAAACGTCTCCGGCGCTCACCACGTAGAATCCCGAGAGGACCGAGCCGGTAATCTCCACCGGCCCCGGGAACTTGACGTTCCCGACGGCCATGTCGACGTTGCCCTTAATCGTCTTCCGGGGAAGCACGTCGATGGCCTTGTCGGTTAGCTCGAGCTCCCCCGCCTTGGTCGCCACGTAGGTGGTTATCCCCTCGGCGTCGACTTCGGTCTCGATGTTCTTTCCCGGGG
>CAYPUT010000099.1:0-5650 GCA_964413945.1 uncultured Spirochaetaceae bacterium | reverse complement strand
ACGTAGGTGGTTATCCCCTCGGCGTCGACTTCGGTCTCGATGTTCTTTCCCGGGGTAATCTCTCGGGCCGGCGAATCGGCCGGAGGTATCTCTTTGCCGTAAACGTCGATGCCCGGGTGGGAGACCCCGTCCGACGGGATAATCCGAAGTATCTTTGTTCCGACGGCGACGGTCGTGACGGTATCGTGGGTCCGGTAATCGACGCTCCCGTCTTTTCGGGTCGTTACCTCCTCTCCCGAGGCGACCGATATCAGGTACTCGACCTGGTTTCCCGCGGCGCCGACCGGCGGGCGTCCCCGGGCCACCACCATGTTCTCTACGCGTTTGCCCCTCTTGATCGTTTCCGCCGCGTCGAGAAGGGCGTCCGCGTCGATTCCCTCGGTGACTCCCGCCGCCTCCAGGGCCCCCCGAATCTGATCGAGGCCGACGCGCCGGCCGCTCCCTTCGCCGTCCCGGGCCGTCAGGGTGGCCTGTAGGTTGTCGGGCGTAACCCGAACCGCGACGCTGCCGTCCCGGTGGGGCCGGACCCGCACCTTGATTTCGCCCTCCCGGTCGCTTAAGTCGAGGACACCGGCGTGGGTCGCGATGACCACGATCCCCTTCTTCTCGAGGTTCTCGAAGAGCTTCAGCTCCGGCGACTCCCCCGGGAGGCCGGGAACCGGCTCGCCGTAGACCGTTACCCCGGCCTCCCCGACGATCGGCTCCGGGAATCCCACGATGCGCTGCTCTTTCTCGACGATTGCCATCTCGTCGATTTCGTCGACGGGAAAGGCTTCCCAAGACCCTATGTCCGCCCCCGCCTCTGCGTTCTCCGTCAGTCGTGTCTTGATGGCTTCCCGTTCCGCTTCGAACATAAACCGGAGGGAAAAATCGGGGTGCACCGGGGGGCCCGTCGTCGACGGCTTCCCTTCGGCCAGGAGGTAGCCGACCAGCTCCGTATCCGGTCCCCGGTAGAACTCGCTGACGTCGGCTCCCACCTTCTTCAGGTCCATTCCCCGGAAACCGCTCTCCTTGATCGCCTTCCCCACCTCCTTGAGAACCAGATGTTTCCCTCGACCCTTCCCCTTAACGATGTTTAGAATGGCCTGCATCTTGTCTTCCGAGACGAAAATGTCGAAGGAGGCGTCCCGGCTTTCGGAAATCGGGGCCTCGTCCAAGGGTGTCCCGGAGGCGATTGCCTCGGCGAGGGTGGCGGTTATTTCCTCCTTGGAGAGGAGCGACTCTTCGGGATAACCGATTTCTCCCGCTGCGGCGATAATCTCCTCCGCCTCCGGCGGCGGCAGCTCCGGGTTTCCCGGGTGGAGGGTCAACCGGCAGGTGGCTTTGTCCGGCGAGAGGCTCACGTTCCAGGCGTGCCGGGAAAAGGGGATCAAGTCGGCCCAGTTCCTGCCCCACCGGAGGATCCCCTCGGTTGTCGCGTAGGCCTCAGATCCCCGCTTCTCGATGCCGCCGGCAAGATGGAAGACGGCATCCGGGAGGACCCGGGCGTGGAGTATCGCGCCGTAGACGGTTCTTCCCGGGCTTCCCGAAACCGCGTCGGTAAGCTCCCCGACCTTTTGTCCCGGGGTAACGTAACCGTACCCCTCGACCGCAGGGTCGACGTAGATCTTCTCGGTTACCGGTCGGCTCTCGGTTACCTCGACGCTTTCCACCTTCGGCCTTCCGAAGGGGAGCTTGGTCCTCTTGGTAACTTGTTTCTGCCGCTTTACGGTCTCCGTCCGTTGGACGGTTATCTCCGGTGCCCCGGCGTTCCGGACTATCCTCTCCGCGACCGCTTTCATTTCTTCCGGAACCGGGATGTTCGAAACGGTAAGCTGCTCCGCCGCCGGCTGTTCCACCGGGAGACCGGAGGCAACCACGAAGCTGACCTCCTTTAGACCCTTCTTGGCGATCTGGTCGAGGTGTCCCCGGATCTCGTCGTGAGAGATCCCTTCCTTGATACCCTGGGAGGTGAGCTCGTCGAGAATCCTTTGAAGATCCCACTTCGGTCCTTCCGGGTCCCGGACGAAACGGAGCTTCGCTTCGACGCCCTGATCGTCTACGGAGATCGTTACACTGCCGGCAACCTCGACGTCGGTTTTTGCCATGTTTCTGTTCTACGTCTCCCTACGGTTGAAAGCCGGCCTTGATCGCCTTGACCAGCTTCGACTTGTAGAGTGCCAGCTCCCGGCGGAGATGCTTCATTTCCAGCTGTTGCTGTTTAATCGTTTCGATCAGGTCCCCCGTCGAGAGGGCGCCGGTATGCATCAACTCTTCAACGTAGTCCATTTTCGCCTCGAAATCTGCCTCCGCTTCGGTTCCCGCCTCTTCGAAGGAGGCGGCGACACTTTCCCACCGCCCCTCGTCGGCTTCCTCCTCTTCCGGCGACGCCAAGACCTTGTCTCCGATGCGGAACACCGCCTGGGAGAGGAGCGAATCCGGCTTGTAGACGACGATCGGCAGCCCCGCGCCCAGGGCGGTGTCCTGCAGCTCGTCCCGGTAGATAATGCCGAGGTGCTCCAAGTCGAGACCGAGGTATTGTTGGCAGGAACGACGCAGCCGGAGCGCCTTTTCCGCGTCCTTCGGATCCTCGAGCATGTTCAGAACGATCCGAGGCCGAAGGCGCCCGAGGGCCTCCGTCACGGCCCCGTGACTCTCGGGATCGATCTCCCCGATCTTTGACACGAGCTGAGGAATATAGATGCTTCTAAGGGTCCCACTGTTGTGCTTCAGCTCGTCGAGATAACCACGAGCCGAGCTCTTTGCCTTGGTGGAGGTGGTAATCAGACGAAAGATCAGGTTCTTAAGAAAGAGATAGGCGTTCACCGTCGCCGTCGGAGTCGGCGTCGTCACGATGATACCCCGGTTCGAGACGAGGAAGAAGTCGAGGGTGTTCAGGTGGGTCCCGGCGCCGAGGTCGAGAACCACGTAGTCGGCATCCAGGTTCCGCAGCTGTTTTATAAGAGAGCGCTTCTGAGTCACCTGGAGGTTTGCCATGCCCGGGATTTCGGCGTCCCCCGGGACAAACCGCAGGCCGCTGTAGTCGGTAGATACGACGATGCTCCCGAAGTCGTTTCCCTTGTCGCTCAAGAAGGTCCCGAGGCCGCCTCGCAGATTCCTCAAGCCGAGAATCATGTGGAGGTTCGAGCCCCCCATGTCCAGGTCCACGAGGATCGTCTTGTGCCCCATCCGGCTTAAGCCTATCGCTAAGTTGGCCGCGACGAGGGACTTCCCGACGCCCCCTTTGCCGCTGGCAATGGGAAGAAACCGCATGGCGCTTACGTCCCCTCGCCCCGGGGAAGGGGCCGGCGCATTCCAACCAGAAGGAGGACGGCCAAGGCGTCGAGCCCGACGATTGCGACGGGGCCGAGGGAAATCACGAGGGGGAGAATACCCGTCTGGAAACCCGATATCGGGAGGGTCCCGGTGAGTATGCTCAAGAAACCAAGAGCCAGCGAGACGACCTTTGCGAGGAGCCCTAAGGGAAGGACCGCGTCGTAGCGTCCGGGAAAAACCGCTGCCGCGGCGAAACCCACGCCCACCATCAGCTGGGGTGCCCCGAACCAAAGGACAAAGGGCGGAGAGGTTGCGCCGTCCACCGAGAGGCCGGAACTGAGAAGAAAAAAGAAGAGGCTAAACCGGACAACCTCCCAAGAAGCCATCAGGCTGAGGAGTAGGCGGGTGCGTTTCACGGTATCCCGAGTGTACGACCATCAATTTGGGCGGTCAATAGAGCCGCGGTGGTCGTGGAAACCCGGGGAAAGATACGGATATACTTGACCGGCACGCCTCTAGAGGAGGAGCTTACGCGTATGAATAGGGAACGACTGTTCTGGACAACGGCGGGATTCGGTATCGTGCTGCTTTCTTTTGCCCTCTTGGCGCCGGTCTACGCCTTCGGCCAGGAGGAGCAGGACGAAACGGACCGCCTCCTCCAGCTCTTTAGCCAGGTATTTCGTTTCGTCGAAGACAACTATGTAGACGTGACGGATGCGGAGACGCTCTTTGAGGGGGCGATGGAAGGGCTCTTCGAAAGCTTGGAGGACCCCCACTCCTACTACATGACCGCCCAAGAGATGCGCGATCTCTCGGACACGACCCAAGGCGAATTCGGGGGCGTGGGCATGTACATCTCGAAGCAGGTTCGGGGGGAGGATGATGACCGGGCATCCTACGTCGAGATCGTCACGCCCATCGATGGGACGCCGGCGGACCGGGCGGGGCTCCGGTCCGGGGACCTCATTCTCGCGATCGACGAGGAGTCCACCGAGGACCTCTCCATCGACGAGGTCGTCAACCGGCTCCGAGGACGTCCCGGGAGCTCGGTTACCATCTCGGTCCGCCGGGGCGAGCGGCAGATCTTCCCGGTAACCCTTCAGAGGGACATTATCGAGGTGCCGACGGTCCGCACCGCCATGATCCCCGGGGACATCGCCTTCCTACGGATTATTCAGTTTACCCCGTACACCGCCGAGCGGGTCCGGGACGCCATAGCCGAGTTCGACGAATCGGGGTACGAATCGCTGGTCATCGACCTCCGGCGCAACCCCGGAGGCCTTCTCAACGGGGTCGTCGAGACGGCGGATCTCTTTTTTGACGGGGGCGTTATCGTCGGGACCCGGGGACGAAACCCCCGGGAGAACGAAGTGTTCGCCGCCAACAGCGGCCGGCGGGTTTCGGAGGATCTCCCGATCGTGGTTCTTATCGACGAAGGCTCCGCTTCGGCGGCGGAGATTATGGCCGGCGCGATGAAAGACCGGAACAGGGCCACCCTTATCGGCGAAACCACCTACGGGAAGGGATCGGTCCAACAGGTCCGCCGAATCGGCGAGGGGGGATTCCGCCTTACCATGTCGCGGTACTACACCCCCAGCGGCGCCTACATCGACCAGACGGGCATCAGCCCCGATCGGGTGGTATCGGAACCCGAGCTCTCGGAAGAAGAGCTCGAAGACTACGCCGCCCTCATCCAAGAGGATCGGGTCGGCAACTTCGTCACCCGGAACCAGAACCCGACCAACCGGGAGATAGAGCGGTTTATCGACGACCTACAATCCGAGGGCGTCGAGCTTCCGGACAGGGTGCTCCGAAAGCTCGTCCGGGACGAGGTCAATCGCCGCAACGACCGGGTCGTCGTCTACGACCTCGAGTACGACGTTGTTCTCCAGGAGGCGGTTCGTCTTCTCCGTCAGGGAGAGCTAAGCCGGCGGTAACCGAATGCGCCACTTCGTCCTGCCGGAAGACTACAACGGCGAGGAGGAGTTCGACCTCCCGCCGGAAGACGCTCACTATCTCAAGAACGTCCTTCGGCTCCGGGAGGGGGACTCCCTTCCAGGCCGGGACCTCCGCGGGGCAACCTACCACCTTACCCTGACCGGGGTAACCAAGGAGGGTGTCCGTCTTCGAGTCCAACCGAAAGGAGGGGGAACCGGGGACGCCGCCACCGCTCTGACGCTCTTTCAATGTCTTCCGAAGGGGACCAAGTTCGACGAGATCGTCCGGCGGGCCACCGAAATAGGCGTCCGGCGGATTACCCCCGTCTTAAGCGACTACTCGGTTCCGAAGTTCCGGGATCCTCGACACCTCGACGGCAAGCTCGATCGCTGGCGCCGCATCGTTCGGGACGCGGTGCAGCAGAGCGGCTCTCCAAGGGTGCCGGAGCTGACCGAGC
>CAYPUT010000098.1:790-11721 GCA_964413945.1 uncultured Spirochaetaceae bacterium | reverse complement strand
AAAGATCATAAAACTGCGGACCGACAACTTACCCTGTCCGGCACTTCGATGTCAATACACCCGCGCCCAACAGACGCGTTTTTCGGCGTCCTAAAGGACGCTCCGCTTGTTTCAAGATGCACGCCCCATCTCTGAGGCGCGAAGGAGAAACTACCAAGTATCGACCTAGTAGGTCAACCCTTTGGCCGATCTTCGGTCACTCTTTCGGCGACTCTTGTCCCTTTGGGCCGTTTTCGGGGCCGTTCTCAGGGCCGTTCCCGGCAGACTTCATCTTCGCGAGGACACTTTCCTTCTCGGTAATCCGCGCCTCGAGCCCGGCGATCTGCTCCAGGAGATCCTTGACGCCGGCACTCGATTTGGTAACGCTGGCCTTCCCCTCTTTGATAAACAGCTCGTAGGCCCGGGCCCCGAGCTTCCCAATGAGCTTCTCCACCTGGGATTCGAGTTGCATAATCTCGAAGCGCACCACCCCTCGCTCCCCGAGGTCCCGGGCGCGCTCCCCGGCCTTTTCGAAAAGCTCCTTGGAGCTCTGAAAGCCCTTGTCGAGGGCGTTCCCTAGTCGATCCCATAATTCCATAGTCACTCCTTTCGTTGACGAATGTTCAACACACTTCTAAACTACTACCCCACCTACCACGAGAAAAGGATGTGTTATGAACCTTGTATTCCTGGGTCCTCCAGGTGCCGGAAAGGGCACCATGGCGTCGCGCTTAGCCGAAGAAAAGGGAATCCCCCATATCTCCACCGGGGATATCTTCCGTGCAAACATCAACAACCAGACCGAGTTGGGAAAGAAGGTAAAGTCGATCCTCGATTCCGGAGCGTTGGTCCCCGACGAGTTGACCATCGAGCTGGTCAAAGATCGCCTCGCCCAGGACGATACCAAGAAGGGTTTTATCCTCGACGGGTTTCCCCGAACCATACCCCAGGCGAACGCTCTCGACGAGTTCGCCACCATCGAGAAAGCAATTCTCTTTAGCCTAAACGACGAAGAAATCGTAAAGCGGCTGTCGGGACGCCGGGTCCACAAACCCTCCGGGCGAACCTATCACGTCGAGTTCAACCCGCCGAAGGTCGCCGGGAAGGACGACCTAACCGGCGAAGAGCTGATACAAAGAGAAGACGACAAGGAGGATGCGATCAAGAACCGGCTTTCGGTCTATCGCGAACAAACCGCGCCGCTCATCGACTACTACGAGAAGAGGGGCAAGCTCGTCGAAATCGACGCGAGTCCGTCGCCGGACGAGGTTTTCTCGACCCTCTCCGAAATCGTCGCCTAGCTCTCGGAATCCAGGCTTTCCGAAGCCGGGGGCATGACGCTCGGCGGCGTCCCCGTGGAATCCGTCCCGGTGGGATCGGTCTCGCCGGGGTCGGCTACCGGCTCTACCCCGTACTCGCCAAACAACTCCCGAACCTCCTCGGCCCGAATGAGGGCCGGCTCGGTCAAGAGGAGCCCCGCCGCTTCGGTGTCGGCGAACCCCGCCTTTAGGGCGTTCTCTAGGGCGGCGATCCCCGCGTCCCCCTCTTCCGCGGCGGTGAGGAGTATTCGCGCTTTGGCAAAGAACGCCTCCGGATCCTCAGGAGAGTCTGCCAGGAGGCGGTCGTAGAGCACCAGAGCGTCCGCGTAGAACTCCGCTTCGGCGTAACGACCTGCCGCGTTCCGGAGATACGTCTTCGACAGGTCGGGGATCTCCCGAAGATCGTCGAGGACCGAGAGCCCTGCCTCGCTTCGGCCGGTCCGAAAGAGGGCCTCCGCGTAGGCGTGGAGCACATCAGGGTCTTCCGGTGAAACATCGTAGGCCTGGGCAAGGTAGCCCCGGGCCTCCAGCTCGGCTCCGTCTTCGAGGAGCAGCACCCCGAGGTTATAGAGTGCGTCCCGCCTGAAGGGAGACGCATCGAGGACTCGTTCGTATCCGCTGATGGCGGCATCGATGTCTCCCCGGCGATACTCGACGTAGGCGATGGCCTCCAGAATCCGCAGATTATCGGGATCCGAGAGGAGAAGCTCTTGCAGAAGCGTCAGGGACTCGGCGTACCGCTCCTGTTCCGCGAGGGCCCGTGCAAGGTTGAAGCCGGCCCGCTCGAGCTCGGGATCCAATTCCAGGGCCCTTAGGTAGTAGCGCTCCGCGTGCTCGTATTCTTCGAGGTCGTAGAACGCGTTGCCCAGGTTGTAGTACTCCTCCGCGAGGTCGTCGATCCGGACGTACCGGGTGCACCCCATGGCCGCGAGAAGCAAGAGTCCAAGCGCCGCACAGAGGACGCGGTTAACTTTTGGGCCGCCTTCCAAGAACTGTTGCCTCGATTTCCCGAAGTTGGGACCGATAGAGATTGGCGATGGTAGAGCCATAGTCCGCGACCAGCTGGATCATGTCCCGGGGATGGTCTTCGAAGTCGCGACCGTTGAGCCGGTCCCCGGCGTCCCCGAGACCCGGCAGAATGTACGCAGCGTCGTTGAGCGCCGGGTCCATCCAGAGGGTGTAGACGCTGGCGTTCTCCAGGGCACGGACGATCCGCAGGGTGCCTTTGAGCGCCGAGATAACGTTAAAGAAGCGGACCGACCGGGGCTTAACCCCCTGTTTTTCGAGGTACTGCATGATGGTTACCAGGCTTCCACCGGTGGCGTTCATCGGATCGGCGAAGATAAGGTCCTTACCGTCGAGGTCTTCGAGCTGGAAGTAGCTGCGTTTCAAGTCGAGGATGTACTCCATGTTCCGCTCTTTCTTCGAATCGTCCCGCTTAATGTTGAAGAGGGCGAAGGGAGTGACATACCCCGTGGAGCTGTACTCCTGGATCTCCTTCGACATAATCATGGAGGGTAACAACGCCCCCCGGAGCATGACGCACATGACCGTGTTTTCGAGCTCCTTATCGATA
Source organism: uncultured Spirochaetaceae bacterium (assembly GCA_964413945.1). Classification (GTDB taxonomy): domain Bacteria; phylum Spirochaetota; class Spirochaetia; order DSM-27196; family PWMO01; genus CAYPUT01. Next base: position 8,847 of record CAYPUT010000098.1, on the reverse strand, counting down.
TCGGGGATCTTATGAACGGCGTAGTTCTGCACCGGCGTATCAACCGGCGTCTTGACGATAAGGTGGTTCTTCTGTGTCTTCTCGGGGCCGGCGTAGGCCAGGTTAAAGAGGAGCTCGTACGCGCGCTGGATGTAGTAGATGAACTCTTGGTGTCCCGTCCGGACATCCCGGAGCTTGGCGATAAGCCTGGACGCCTCGCCGTGGACTTCCCGGGGGGTCTCGAAGGAGTAGACCCGTATACCGGCCTCCCCCTTGGTGACCGCCTGCATGCGGTCGCCCATCTCGTTGTAGAGGTTGATCAGGTCCTGTTTTTCCTTTATCAGGCGGGCCTCGTTCTGGGAGCTATCGAGGACCTTCATCACTTCGAGTGCCTTGTTGTAGAGATCGTCCATCGCCTCGAGGTGAGCGCGGTCGGACTCCGAGAGGTAGCCGTCCAAGTCGGAGGCGTGCAGGATCACGTTACTACTGGTTTGGTCCATGGCTCACACTATAGTTGAAGCCACAGACCCACTCAACCGAGGGCAAAGAAAAGGCCGCCGTAGCCCGGTAAGGAGCGTCGGCGGCCGTGATGCCGATCGACGGGCCAATGCCCGCCGGAGCCTTGTGCCCGGTCGCTTTAGAGGATCGGTGCTCCGAAGGCGAGTCCCAACCCGAGGCTCCGGGCCTCGTCGAGAAGATCGGTGGCGAGGACGTCGATGACGAACTTGTATTTCGAGAGAGCCGGGTTCGCCGCGATGTCGATTCGGATGCCGGTGTTAAAGACGCCGCGATTGACGGCATTGGCACCGAAGGCGTCCCAGCTGTAACTAAAGTTGGCAAAATCGGTAATCCAGTGGACGTAGCCCTGAAGGGTGTCCGGAAAAAGCAAAAGGTCGAACCCCATACCGAAGTCGATCCATTCGTCGGCGATAATGTCCCCGAAGCTCTTTCCGACGACAAAGGTCGTCTCCGCCGGCATGTTAAAGAAGTCCCCGGGGTAGGTCGCCGCAAGGTAGATCTGCTGGGCGTTTTCCTCCGCACCGCCGTTCTGCAGCTGTTGCACGTTGAAGCCGACGGCGACCGCCGAGCGCTGCTCGATTGGAAGCTGTATCTTACCGCCGATAATCAGGTCCTCGTTATCGTCTCCCGGTTGCAAATCATAGGCAAAAGAAACCTCGCCAATTTTGAAGAGGCTGACACTCGCCTTGGGAATATGCGAAGTCTCTCCATCATCTATGATAGCATGATATCCCAGGTCGAAGCCGAGGTCCGCGGTCCTCTCCCAGCCAATGCGGCCGGAAGGAATGCTCCAAAGGCCCGTGGCACCGTTGAGGGACATCCCCTTGAGGGATTGACCGAAGAGGGGCCCCGCCATCACCATAAGGACAAGGGCCGCCACAACAAAGACCGTGATACGTCGCATTCAGTGCTCCTTTGATTTCCTTATAATAAGTACGTGATAGAGAGTAGCGCCGGTTGGTCGGAAATTCAACGAGAACGATTTATAACGGAAAAGAAAAAAAGCCCGGCGTCCGGGGCCGGGCTCTTTATGAACTGCATCTCCTAGGGGAGTCGAACCCCTGTTGCCGGGATGAAAACCCGGTGTCCTAACCACTAGACGAAGGAGACGTAACGGCGCAGAAAGTAGATGATTTACGGCGCTTCGTCAAGCGGCGTATACTCCCGGCGTGAGTCAACCGAACGCCCCACCTCCGGTACCCCTGCGGCAGCTGATCGGGCCGGTATACGTTCCGATGTTCCTCTTGGCGACGGGCTTGTCGGCGTCTTTTCCCGGCTTTCCCGGATACGTCTCCGGGCTTGGGGCGGGGCTGACCATGGTAGGGGTAATGGTGAGCCTCCTCGGCCTCGGTAACATTCTGGCAGACCTTCCCGCTGGGTTTCTGATCGAGCGCTTCGGCGACCGGCGGCTCATTATTATGTCTTCGGCTCTGGCGAGTGTCGCTGCTTTAGGAATCGCGGCGTCGGCAAACCTGGGTGTAATTGGAGCGCTCAGAACCGTCGTCGGGCTGTCTCATTCGACCATGCTCATGAGCATGATGACCTTCGTTCGCCACACTGTACCCACCGCCGCCCGGGGCCGCTCCCTCGCCTTTGTGGGCGGCTCCCTTCGGCTCGGATTCTTGCTCGGCCCGATGGTCGGTGGTCTTCTGACCGAAAACCTCGGAATGCCCGCGGTGTTTCTCCTGCAGGGAGCACTGATGGTCGTTTCTACCCTTTTCCTGATGTCGACGGGCCGAGATTCGACGGAAACGGCCCGCGGAGCCCCGGTTCCCCCGCCGGCAATGCCGGCCGTCGGAGATGCGAAGAGCGGCGTATTGCGAGAGCTCCTGCGAAGCCGGGGCCGGGACCTTTCCGTCGTGGCGTTGGTTGTGTTTGCCCTGATGTTCCTCCGGCAGGCTCGTCAGATTATCTTTCCTCTCTGGGGGGAGCATCTCGGGCTGAGCGTTTCGGCGATAGGGGCAATCATGAGCGCTTCGGCGGCCATCGAGCTCTTTCTCTTTATTCCTGCGGGCTGGTTGATGGACCACGTGGGACGCCGCCCGACGATGGCAGTGTGCCTAGGGACGATGGCCGCGGGAGTCGCCGCCTTACCGCTTACCGCCGGTCTTTCCGGCTACCTGGTTGTGGCCTTGGTTATCGGGATCGGCAACGGGTTCGGTAGCGGTATCGTAATGACCTTTGGAACCGACTTCGCGCCCGAAGGCGCCGTCGGCCCCTTCCTCGGCGTCTGGCGCCTCTTCGGCGATACCGGGAGCATGGTCGGCCCCCTCGCCGTGGGTGCCCTTGCAGCGGCGTTAACCCTCCCCGCTTCGCTTCTGGCAGCGGGAGCCCTCGGCGGTCTTTCGGCCCTCGTTATGCTGGTCTTGGGACCGGAGACACGGACTGCTTAGACCGGATCTCCGCCCTCAGGAGTCAGGGTCGAGGTAGTCCGGGATACCGTCGCGGTAGTCCTCCCTGGCTATCACCGGAGGAAGGGGTAAGTAACGCCTCCAACGATGTCCCAGATCACTGCGAAATCCCAGGCCGGGTAGTTGCCCTGAATCATCATTTGGGTGGTTGAGTAGCCCGTGCCGGCTCCCGTAGTTTGCCCGGTGGTATCTTGATCGTAGTAGCTATCATTAACTGTCCCCGTGTTGGTACCGACGAGACCGCCGACGTTAGAGCTACCACTCACCGTTCCTGCGGCGAAGGTGTTGGTCACGGTCCCATCGAGAAGTCCTACCAACCCGCCGACCGAATCGACCCCGTTAACCGAACCGAGAGCGTACGAGTTTTCAATCGTCCCAGTACCAGTAAAACGCCCCACGAGCCCCCCGACGCTGTCGGCGCTGGATACAACGTCGACTTCGGCAAAGCTATTAGTAAGGGTGAGGTTCTGTCCAAGTCCCACGAGACCGCCTAACTGCTGTCCGCCGGTTACGGTGCCGGCGGCACTGACATTGACGATCGTCGTACCGCCTCCGACGCTGTCGGTTCTACCGGCTATCGCCCCGGCCCACCCGGAGGAGGCAAAGATATTGACGTTGTCAAGTATCAGGTTCCGGATGGTGGCGCCTTGGGTATTGTCGAAGAGACCGACGCCGGTTGTCCGGTCAATGAAGAGATTCTGAATAATCTTGTCATTTCCCTCGAGGGTACCGGAGAAGGTCGAGATCGGTTCCCACCCCGCCCCGGAATTCCAGGGAGGCACACCGAGGTCGATGTCCGCAACGAGCTCGTAGTCGGCCGCCAAGTCGAGACGAATCGCGTCGAGGCCCTCAGGGGAGTTTATCTTGTATGGATTTCCGAATGAACCGTCTCCCCCGGCGAAGAGCGGCGCCCACTGTGCGTAGAGCACCAGGTTCGCATTCGGCATCGTGGGAGTTGCCCCTACCGGATAATCCACACCGCTGCCGTCGGCGGCGGTGTTCCATCCGGTGAAGGTATGTCCGGTAAGGGCCAGTGTCCCCGCTCCGCTGAGGGCGGTCACCGTATCTCCCGGTGCGTAGTGGTAGACATCGACCGGGACACCGCCGGAATCAGCGCCATTCGGTGCGTAGATAACCAGATAGGTGGGCGCCACAGAGCTGAAAGCGCGGGCCGCCCGGACCCGATAGCTGTTGGTCTTGCTTACCGTGCCGTATTGGGAGCCATCGAGGAAGTACTGGATCCACGCTTTGAGTGCGTCGGGCTCGGAGGAACTCCAATAGTAGTCATCATCGAAACTACCAATACTCGCGCTATGTAAGTCCGTGTACATCAGATCCAACTCATCCTTCGAAGGCAAAAACCAGTCCTCGTAGCCGCCCTCCGAAAGATCACCGGCTAGCTTCGCCGCATAGTCGGGTTTACCCTCGAACGGCTCCGTCGCTCCGAACTGGTTGACTACCTCGATAGAATTGCGTTTACCCGTTCCAACAGCGGTTCCATCCGCGCCGGTTACTTCCGTTCCATGACCGCCCCAGACTTTAAGCGTCCACTCCGTTGACTGCGGTGCCGCCTCCAGATAGCGCCAGCCGTCCGAGGTTACGCCCTTGTCGTAGAAGACCAGTCCGCCCGCCGGCCCGACTCCGCCGATGACGTCCCAGATGGCGCGCAGGGTAACCGCTTCAGCGGGCATCGCGAAGGTGTCGGAGGGCTGCACCGTTCCACCTCCGCCGCCGATCTTTTCCCATCCCGTGAAGCGGAGTTGAATGCCGTCCTGTACCCGCTCTAGACTTCCGGGGGCGAGTACCGTTATTAGGTCTCCATCAGTGTAGTCGGTCGGTGCCGCCGGGACCGCGCCGGCGGTATGGCCGTTCCCATCGTAGGTAAGGGTATAGGTTATGGGAGCCCACTCCGCGTAGAGGTTCAGATTCGCGTCGTCTGTGTAAAACGCCCCTTCCGCGTAGTGCACGCCGAGGCCGTCAGGTTGTGTGTTCCACCCGGCAAAGGTGGAGCCCGTTTTCGCAAGGACGCCGCTGTTTGTTTCCAGCGTCAGATCGATCCCCGCCGTCTTGGTCTGATTCCCCGGCGCCGTGCCGCTATCGGCGGCGTTCGCGTCGTAGGTGACGGTGTAAGTCGCAACCGGCACCCACACCGGGTCGAGGATGACATCGGAGGCCGGAATCGAGAAAGTTCCCGTCGATACGGGATAGGTAAACGATCCATCATCCCAGCCGGTCAGACTATACCCGGTACGGAAGAGAGTCCCGGTACCGCGGACGGTTACCGTTTGTCCGTCGAGATAGTTGTTCGGGTCGTTCGGCTGTGTCCCACCGTCGGCGCCGAGAGCGGTGTAGGATACGTTGTAGGTCGGCAAGTCGGTCCAGTTGGCGTAGAGCCTTACGGGCGCCGGGGGCATGACAAAGACGCTCCCGACCAAATAGCTTGTTCCCAGCCCGTCGGCTTGCGTATTCCACCCGATAAAGGTGTACCCGGGAGGCGTCGTATTCGTCAGAGAACCGATATTTCCCGGAAGAGTCACCGCGTGGCCCTCCGGATAGTCGTTGGCCGGCGGCGGAGTGCCGCCGTCGTTTCCGTTTCCGTCGAAGGTGAGAAGGAAGAGGTCCGAGGGCGCCTCATCGTCGATGGCGCTCATCGACACGTCGAGGTCGAAAGGCGCCATCCGGCACCCGGCGAGAACAATAAGAATGGCTACCCCGACGCACAGATAGATGAAGTGCCGGGTCAGTTTTGGGGCCACGACTCAATGAATATCACTTATGGAGCTAATTAACAATATTGAAACCCATGTTTCGTAGGGAAATGGTCGAGTCGCCCGAACCCCTGACCGCCGGTTAGCCGCTCTTCCACGCCTCAGGATGGGTAGGAATAACCGGTGTCCCGGCAACCGACACCCGGTCGGCCGCCATCATTGGGGCCACGGCGTCCCGCCACTTCTGATAGTGGGCGGTCTTTTTGTGGGCGGCAGTTGCCGCCTCGTCGCGGTAGACCTCGTAGAGGTAGTAGAGCCCCTCCGCCGAAGCATCCTTCAGGACGTCGAAGCGCAGACACCCCGGCTCGGCTACCGAACCGTGGTGGTTCTCGACGGTTGCGGCCTCGAAGTCCGCCTCGGAGCCTGGTTTTACCCGGACAGTTACAAATCGAACGATCATGGTTATCTCCCGGCGGGTATTGTACCACGGCCGGGTGGGCAGTCGGAGCCATGCAGGCCCCTGCTTTTCAGAAGATGCCTTCCGCCTCGAGGAGGCGGATCAATTCCCGGGTGAAGAGAACCGAACCGGTAGTATTGAGATGATTGTCGTCCTGGAAATGCTCTCGGGAAAACGACCGCCGGGATTCCGGGAGTGCATTGAAGTCGAAGAAGTATGCGTCGTAGGCATCCGCGATGGTCTCGAGAGACCGATGGATTTGAGGATAGTCTTCGACGTGGGCGAGGGATTCCTCAGGTATCGGGGTGCTGACCATCACCGCCGTAATCCCCTCCTCCCGGCAGCGCTCGAGCATTCTCACCAGGAACTGCTCCTGCCGATCCGCAAACCCACGAAAGTAGTAATTGGCGAACTTGTTGTCTTCCTCGAGCTCTTTTCGGTTTACCACGTTGTCCGAAGTGCGAAAACCGCGCTGCCGATTGAAGGCAACAATGGCCTCCTCGGAGGCCGAAGAAGACTCGTTCGTGGGTTCTGCGGCCGGCTCCTCCAACGCAGCCGGCTGGTCAGCCGCCGGGGGCGGGTCTGCTGTCGGGCGAAGACTCAGGCGATCGATTACGTCGTTCATGACGGCCTCCCCTTGGGTGTACAGGCTGTCGCGGTATCGCAGGAGCTTGATTGAATAGCGGAGCTTTGCGGAGAAGGGAAATCCGTCTCGGTAGAAATCCCGGGCAATCTGCTCGTCGACCACCCGGGACAGGTTGAAGTCCGCCTGGCTAAAATCAAACTTCTGTTCGAGAAGTCGCCAGTAGACGTCGATGACCACCACCTCGGGGTCATGAACCTTCAGAGCATTTTCCAAAAGGTAATATGCCGAATCGAACTTCTGACCGGAGCTCGTAATCCCGAAGGGATTGACCTCAGCCACCTCGTGGAGAACCCAGGGGTTCACCGCAAAGTAGAACTGGGAAGAACCGACGAAGAAAAAGTCGATGTCGGGCTCTTCGTAGATAAAGGCAAAGCTGTTTTCTTCGTCCCGTTGGAAACGGTTTTCCATCCACTCGCCGAGGACAAAGAGGCTCGCTACCGAAAGCGCGAGAAAGAAAGCTACCCCGAAGAGCTTCCACCGCCTTTCCGTCGTGGGCCCTCCGGCTTGTCCTCTCGACTTAGAACTGGAAGTAGATAAACTGACTTTCATCACCGAAGACTCCGAGGAGAAGGGGCGCGACCACGAGAAAATAGTAAAAGGACCATTTGAGGGGAATTGGTAGCCGCTTGACCCTCGCAAAAAGGTCACCATTCCAGCTTGCAAGGTCGATCGCGAGCAGAATCGCCATGCTTCCGAGAAGCAACGCCATATTGAATTTGGTAAGGCCGAGGCCGGAAAAGTCGGTCACAAGGGAACGAGCATCGAGGTCAACGAAAAGATGAGCAAGAACGTAGAAAGCCTCTTGAATCGAAGCCGAGCGGAAGAACACCCATCCGACGTTCACCAGGGCGAAGGTTACGACGACGGAGACCGCTTTCGAGAGAAACCCGTTAGGCTCCTGTCGGATGAGACCAACTCGAACCAACAGTCGTTCCCCGACGACGTAGACGGCGTGGAGAAGACCCCACGCCGCGAATGTCCAGTTCGCCCCGTGCCAGAGCCCACTCAACACAAAGACGACCGCAATGTTGAAGAGAGTTCGGGTCTCGCCGCGGCGGTTTCCGCCGAGGGGAATGTATACGTAATCTCGAAACCAGCTCGACAACGATATGTGCCACCGGCTCCAGAACTCGCTCGTTCTCTTGGAAAAATAGGGCTGCCTAAAATTGTCCATTAAATTGAAGCCTAGAATCCGGGCCGAACCGATCGCGATATCTGTGTAGCCCGAGAAATCGCAATAGATCTGCACCGCAAAAAAGAGCGTCGCAACGATAAGCTGAAGCCCGGAAAAGCCTTCCGGGTTGCCGTACACGGTATTGACGAGGAGCGCGGCCCGG
>CAYPUT010000098.1:0-780 GCA_964413945.1 uncultured Spirochaetaceae bacterium | reverse complement strand
CCGAGAAGCATCAGCTTGGCACCGTCCAAGGCCCTCTCGAGATCGAAGCGTTTATCTGCTTCGAATTGCGGCAACAGCCGCGTCGATCGTTCGATCGGGCCCGCGACTAGTTGCGGAAAAAAGCTGACGTAGAGGGCAAAGTTAATGATGTTGCGCTCGGCCTTCTTGCTTCCCCGATAGACGTCGATGGTGTAGCTCAAGGTTTGAAACGTGTAGAACGATATCCCGACGGGCAGGAGGACGTTCAGATACGGCACCGGATTCATCCCGGCTTCAGGGCGAAGAATCGCAAACAGCCCGTGAAGAGAACCTGCAAAGAAATTGAAGTACTTGAACGTAAAGAGCAGCCCCAGGTTCGTAAACAAGCTTACCAAGAGAAGGAATCGTTTCCGACGCAGGGAATCGCTTTGCTCGAGGCCGATTGCGGCGAAATAGTCGACCGCCGTGGACGCGAGAATCAGAAAGATATAGAAGGGATTCCACGCCATGTAGAAGTAGTAGCTTGCAAGGAGCAAGAATACGTTCCGGTGTTTCGGAGGAAGGAGAAAAAATGCGCATACGGCGACCGGGAAAAAAGCAAGGAAATGGAGAGAATTAAATAGCACCGCGGCCATCTACTCGAAAACGAGCTCCACGGTTGTCGAGCGTTTTCATCGGCCGAAGATGACACAAGAAAGAACTGGTGTGCAAGCCTTCTGCTTCACGGGGCAAAGTGCAAGCGCCCCCCTCAATACCCCGCCTCGAGATCGATGACGTTGGCCGGCGGCCGCCCGGCGGCGT
>CAYPUT010000097.1:0-11821 GCA_964413945.1 uncultured Spirochaetaceae bacterium | reverse complement strand
CCGTGGTGGTAGGAGATCCGCTCCCCTAAGAGAAGCGCCGCGACGACCACGGTGACCACCGGAATGCCGTTCAAGAAGACGGCCGACCGCGCCGCCCCAAGGCGGGAGAGGGAGAAGTTGTAGGAGAGAAAAGCGCCGAGGGTCGCCCCGAAAATAAGAAAGAGGAGCGCTCCGACGGCGACGAGATCCGGCTCGGGCCACCGACCCGTAGCGCCGAGCCAGATAAAGCCGGGCAAGAAGTAGAGCGTCCCGTAGAGAATCTGAAAGGCCGTAATCTGGATGGTTGAGAGGGACGCCGAGAGATGCCGGGCGAGAATGATGTACCCCGAGGCCGAGAGGACGGCCAGAAAGACCAGAAGGTTGCCCAGGGGGCTTCCCTCTCCCAGACTCGTGGATCCGTCCCAGAGCGAGAGCAGAGCGATGCCCCCGATCGAAAGAAGGGCTCCCAACCAGCCCCGTAGCGGCAGGCGCTCCTTTAGAATTAGTGCGGCGAGGACCGCGACGACCACCGGGACCGACGCGATAATAATCGAGGCGCTCGAGGCGGTGGTCCGCTGGAGGCCTGTGGTTTCAAAGACAAAGTAGAGGCCCGGCTCGAAGAGGGCCATCAAGGCTAAACGGAGGTGGCTCTGTAGCGGAATACGCGGCAGACGGCTCCGGAGCAGAATAATCGCGAAAACCAGGCTCGCCGCGGTAAAGCGGAAGACCATGTAAGCGACGGCGGAAAAGCTGGCCAGGACCATCTTGGTCGCCACGAAGGAGCTGCCCCAGAGGATGACAGCAGCGAATGCCGCAAGGTACGCGGTGGTGTAACTGGAGTGGTTGTCTGTCACGATTCGAGGACTCTACCCGAGGGCCTAAGCCCCTGTCAAAGCCCCGCCTGGCGTTGCGATTTTAGGCTCCGAATAACCTCTGTCGAGTAGCCTTATCCATAGGAATGATTCTACACTGCTCGCAGTGGTATTCGAAGGATCTATAGAGACTAATAGCGCCATGAGCGTAAAGGCTTCCTTCCATGGCCTGATCGGGTCCTCAACGACCATGGAAGCGCTATTTCAGGCGATTCGAGACGTATCGAATATAATGGTTCCGGTCATCCTCCAGGCCGAGAGTGCCCAACTCCCGGAGATAAAACGGGTTGTCCTCGCCGACCAGACGCAGGTCGTCTGGGCTCCGGAGTTCGAGACATCCTTGGAGACGCTTCTTGCAACCGGGCCCATCGGGCAGGAGGAAGACGCGGTCGTCGCCACGGCAGCGGCCGAAGGCCAACCGGTTGTCTCGTCGGCCCTCCGAGGCCGGATGCAAGACGCCGTCGACGCCTTTCGCAGCTACAAGGAGGAGCTTTCCGCGGGGAACTTCTCCGGGGCGGGGCAGTCTTTGGACTCCCTGGGCTCGACGATGCAGGCGATTGGGGATTCCCTTGGGGGCGCCGACGAGTGATGTCTAAGGGCGAAGAGCTGCCGTTCTGCCGGTCGACTCCTCGGAAAGCTAGACCGAGTCGAACCAGCCGTCGTCGAGGGAGCCGGCGCCGAAAAAGTTGATGCCGCTCAGGCTGTCCTGCACCGGCTTGGAGAGGTTCGCGAGCTCCAGTCGGTGTCCGGGACAGCCGAGGCGCGCGCAGACGAGAACTCGGTTCTCCCCCCCGGGGAGAACGAGCTCGATTCCCCGTTTGGAGCCACACCCGTCGACGTCGCAGGCGTAGTCTATCATCAAGCTTTCTTTGCTTCCCGGTACATAGGCATCGACAAACTGCTCCCCCGTCTCGAGGTTCGGGATAAAGCTGTAGAGCTTCGCGTGGCTTCCCCAGTAGGCGTCGACGAAGAGCAGGCCGTCCTGGTCGCCGATCCGGGTGCCCAGCCGGATGGACGGCTCGCCGTGGATATAGACGTGGTCGGCGATGAGCGATTCGCCGCTCCTGCTCTCGACCCGCTCGACAACCAAGAACTCCCTGCCGTGTCGGACGACCAGTTTGACCCCTTCGGGAAGCCGGCGGATGAACTCCAACGGGATTTCGTTGTGGATCAACTCCATAATAGATTCTCCTCGGTGACTACTCGCAGTATAGACCGAGCCGATTTTTCCGTCGAGGCCGCCTCTTTTCAGTACCAGACGGTAATCGTGCCGTCCTCGGTTCCGGCGAGAAGAGCCGGAGAACCGCCTGGGGACCTCGGAGGAGCAATCGACAGGTTACCCGATAGCCGCCCCGGTAACGGCAAACGCGCAATTTCTCGCAGGCCGCCGGCGGTTCGTTGGAGAATTACCAGGTTCTCTTGACGTTGATCCGGGACTACTATTTCGGGATAGCCGTCGCCGGTGGTGTCAATCAACGCGCCTTGGCCAAGATTCGGGGACCCCAACCGGTGGCTCGAGAACCCGGCTGTTTCGGAGACGATCTCGAGGCGTCCGTTCCGGTACCGGTATATCTCGAGGACACCCCCAATATGCGGTGTCCGAACCACGACTATCTCGATGCCGGTCTCCGGGCTAAGGACGGCTGATCCGACGATGTGGCGCCACCGAAAGCCCTGTCCGATCGGCGGACCTTCGGCGACGACGCTGCCGTCGGGAGCATAGGCGACTATCCGAGCGCCATCCCTGGCATTGGCGAGAACCGTTACGATCTCGTCCTGGTTGTCGCCGCTTATGTCGGCGAGGAGGACCCCGGTTTCCTCGGCTACGTCGTCTCCGAGATCGATTACTCTGGGCTTTTCCCCGGGGAAAAGAACCACGATGGAGGCCGCTTCGGTGAGGTCTCCTAACGCGCCATGGGGATATGAAGTGGTTCCCTTGCCTAAAAGCGCGGTCCACCCTTCGGAGCTTACTGCCGGGAAGGCATCGAGGAGGAGGGGCACGTCTCCGAGCGTATCCGGGGACAAGAGCAGGTCGGCGAGGGAGCCGATGCGCGGTTGCTCGGTCGATTCTTCGAAGAAGAGTACCGGGGGCGCCCACGATGGGGCGTCGCTTGCACCTAAGGAGGTTACCCCTATTGCCCCGGTGGCTCCGGGGCCCCGGAGATCGATGGCGAAGAGAAACCCTTCGGAGCTTTCTACGTACCAACGATAGCCACCGGCCTCTTCCTGGAAGCCAAGGGCCCAGGCAGGGGTATCCGGGATGCGTACCGATGCCCTGCGCGAGAAAGAGAGGAGCCCGTCGTAACTACGGTTGCCGTCCGGTTGTCGCCCGGGGAGTTGAAAGGCGGTTTCCGCGATCCCGAGCTCCGGAAGAAGGAGCAACAGCGCACCGGCCAGGAGGCGAAAGACCATTACGCGTCGAGATCGGACCGCTCGAGGGTGGTTACCCCAACTTCGGTATCTGTCTGTTCCCCGGAAACCGAAAAGTAGGCTGTCTGCGTGAGCACCTCGGAGATGTTTTTGCGGTTCTCTTCAGCGAGGTTTGCGATCCCCGTCATGGCGTTGGTTATCTCCTGGTTTCCCCGGGATATCTCTTCGATGGCCCCGTGGATCTCCTGGGTTATCCCGTTGAGGTTCGTGATGGCCGTTAAGATCTGCTCGCTTCCCTGGGTCATCTCCCCGGAGCCGCTGGAGACCGACGCGGTAATCTCCTTCATTTGATTCAGGGTTGCCAGAAGCTCCTGTCCCCCGGTCGATTGTTCCCGCATCGCCGCGGAGATCTCCCGAAAGACGTCGTTGACCGAGTTTATGGAGGCTTGAATTCGCTCGAAGGCGGTATCGGTCTCCCGGGAGACCTCTGAGACATTGGCGATAGCCCCCACCACTTCTCGCAAGTTTGTATTGACCTCCTTCGACTGCTCCGAGGAGCGCTCGGCGAGGTTTCGAATTTCGTCGGCTACGACGGCGAAACCCGCGCCCGAAGCACCGGCGTGGGCGGCTTCGATAGCGGCGTTCATCGCCAAGAGGTTCGTTTGGCTCGCGATGCCGGCAATCAGCTCGTTTGCCTCGCTCAAGCTCTCGGACCGCTCGCTTACCTTCCGGAGCAGGTCGCTTACCCGAAATACCAGACCCCGACCCTCTTGGGTCGCCGACTCCAAAGCTTCAACCTGTTCGACGGCGCCGGATGTGACCGAGTCCATAGACTGGATATTGGCCACCATCTCTTCGACCGCCGAGGCGGACTCGGTTACGCTCGATGCCTGGTGCTCGATGGAAGAGTTGAGGGCCTCGATATTCTTCGTCATCTCTTCGACGGCTGCGGAGGTCTCGGTTACGTTCGCAACCTGGTTCTCGATCTGCTTTCGGGTCGAATCGGTGCTCGCGTCGATTTCGGTTGCCGAGGAGACGGTTTGATCGACGTTGGTCACAAGGTTCTCCCCCGAAAGCTCGAGGCTCCGCATCCGCTCGATGACGGCCGCGATGACCGAGGCGAGGGATTCCATAAGGCGATTGAAGCGGCGACCCGCGTGGGCAAGCTCGTCCCTTCCGGACAGGTTGCTTCTTGCGCTCAGATCGCCGCCGGCCGCCTGGTCTATGGATGCGATCAGCCTGAGAAGTCGCGAGATAACCGCCCGCCGGACCTGGTAGATCAGGATAAACGAAAGTAGGATTACCGCGAGGAGGCCGAGTAGCATCAGTAGCCGTTGGGTAGCTCGTCCCGAGGCCAAGAGCTCGTCCTGATCGATTGTGACCGCGACATACCAGGAGGCCGTGCGAAGGGGCCGGAACGCCATCGTTTTGGTCGTCCCCCCGAAGTCGTAGTCGACGACGAAGCGGTCCCTCGCCGAGGACAGTGCTTCCTGGAGGCCGAGAAAGACCGGCTCGTCCGAGAAATCCTGCATTACGAGAGTGTCGTCGTGGTGGATAATTACCGTCCCTTCGGTGTCGATTACAAAGGCGTAGCCCGTCCCGCCGAACTTTTTGTCGGTGATGTAGATTCTCCCGAAGCGCTCCACGTCGATAACCGCCACAATACCTCCCACGACAGTCCCGGAGCGCCTCATGGAGGTGCCGAGGTAGAGCACCGGGTTGCCGGAGGCCTGGGAGCGGCGGGGGATCGAGTTGAGGTAGAGTCGCTCTCCCTCTCGGATCGCCGCCGCAACCGGGTCGCCTTTGAGGTCCTCCGGTCCACGGGTACCCTGAACCGAGGAGAGAATGGTGCCCTCGGCGTCGACGAGCAAGACGTCCTCGAGGACGCCGACTTCGTTGTAGAGGGTTCTCAAGAGGGGAATGGCCTCTTCCGCGTTGTCGGCTTCGAGGAGATCGGCGTAGTCGGGATTCATCGCGTGGGCAGTGACGGTACGGCGAACCAAGGAGAGCTGCAGGTCCAAAAGCTCGGCCATCGACTCGGTCTGCCGCTGGAAGGCCTCCGTTTGGGTGGCCCGGACGTTAGCCATGATAATTCTGCCGGCCATCGTTACCATCACCCCGAGAACAATTACCAGGGACACGACGGTTACGAGCGTAATTCGAAGGGAGAGCCCGAAACGGACGGACTGCGAGTCCTTGGGGCTCGATGTTTCGTCGGACATGATGGCAGATTCTCCCATCATTCAGTAATTCTTGTCAATATCACCACTTTCAATAATTCTGAGGTTCCGGGGGACGACGATGTCGGCGTCGGTGCCGGCCGCGGTATCGTCGACGCTCCCACCCCGCATGGTGCCGAAGGAGGTGATGCTGCCGAAGTAGGCGCCCCGTTCCCGGCCGGTGACTACTTTAGGCCGTTCTGATACAGAATCGTCGCCTCGATAAGACGGTCCTCGAGGGAGTCCTTCTCCGGGTCCGCCTTCAGGCCGTCCCGCTCCCAGGAGTCGAGAAGGAGCTCGAGGCCGGAACGAAGCGTGTGCTTCGGCTTGAACTCCGGAACGACGGACCGGATCTTGGTGTTGTCGAAGATACCGGGGTACCGCTTTTCGAAGTAGAGATGGTTGCAGATATCGGGTAAGGCCTCGTAGAGGGTTTTTGCCGGAATGTAGACCAGGTCGACCGGTTTTCCGAGAATCTCGCCCATCTTTAGATAGAGATCCTGCCAGAGGGTCTTCTCTTCGCTGCAGATGTGGTAAGCCTCGCCGTAGGCTGCGGAGTTACCGACCAAGCCGACGATTCCAACGGCGACGTCCGGGGCGAAGGAGAAGCTAAAGGGGGTGGTGCCGTCTCCGAACATCACCAAGGGCTTCCCGAGGCGAATCCGCTCGACGATGTTGTAGTTCTGCCGGAGGATGCCCACGTTTCTTGCACCGTCTCCGAATGTCAGGGAGGGGCGGAAAATGGTAATCGCCGGTGAGCCGTCTTTGGCGGCTTTCGTCCACCCCGGCAGGGTCGCGAGGTAGCGCTCCATCTTCGCCTTTTGAAAGGAGTAGGGAAACACCGGATCGTCGGAAAGCTCTTCGGTCAGCTCCTTGATCGGCATGCTCTTCGGGGGTCGCTTGTAGGCCGCGATGGAGGAGCAGAAGAGGAGCTGGTCCGTCTTGTCTGCAAACACTCCCACGGTGTGCCGGGCGTCGGACTCATTAAAGGCTATCATGTCGATGACGGCACCGAATCGGTGTCCTTCCATGGCCCGTTCGAAGGCCTCTTCGTCGGACTTGTCCGCAACGATCGTCGATACGCCCTCGGGTAAGGAAACCTTTCGGGTCCCCCGGTTGACGACCGTTACCCTGTGCCCCTTGGCCACGAGCTCTTCCACGATACAACGACTTATGACGCCTGTGCCGCCGAGTACTGCTACATCCATTGTTATCTCCTCGCGTTGATGGATATATCATACCCGGTCTTGGTCGTCTTCGAAACACTTCTGTGGCAAAAGGACACAGCTGCGGCGCCGGAATTGCTCCGAGTGAGTCGATCGCTCACAAGCCCCGAAAAGTGGAATCGATCCGGCACAGCGGACGGTGGGCAGGTCTCCTAAGTTGTTTTATCGAATAAATTTAAGTACGACTCAGTAAGGTCCGCTTGGCACACCTTTTGCTGATTTGATTGTATAGCACTATCTGAGGAGGTATAGCCATGAACTTGGTACGCAGAAACGGAGACCGGGACTACGGGCTTTCCACCTTCGACCAACTGCAGCGAGAGATCAACCGTCTCTTCGATGTGGACTGGCCCGACGGAGAAAGCGGAGTTCTCGACCGGGGATTTACCCCTCGGGTCGACGTGGAGGAACGGGAGAACGACGTCGTCGTTACCTGCGAGGTTCCCGGTGTCGACAAGAAGGATCTCGACATCAGCGTCAGTGGAAATCTTCTCTCTATTCAGGGCGAGAAGCGCTACGACCACGAGGAGAAGGAGAAGAAGTACTACCGGCGCGAAAGCTTCGCCGGGAGCTTCCAGCGAACCGTCCCGCTCCCGGAAACCGTGGACGCGGAGAACATCGACGCCCAGCTGAAGAACGGAATTCTGACGCTGACCCTTCCCAAGAAGGCGGAAGCCAAGCCTCGTAGGATCGAAGTGAAGACCGGTTAAGAGCCGAACGGCGCGGGCCGCGCGCCCGCGCCTGACAGCTCTCTCCGTCAAGAAACCTCAAGTAGATAGAGTACTCCCGCCTGAAACTGAACCGAACTCTCTCTCAGCCCCGTCCCCTCGTTTGTAGGAAGTAACATGGGCTCCTTTCGGCCCCCGATCCACCACCAGAGTCGCGGAACCGGGTGGAGTTTGCCTTCGCGAGACCCCGGGCCGCCGTGGCCCCAGAGCAGACGGGTGTCCCATCCGAGGGCGCGCCAGGACTCTTCAGCCGGCGGGTTGGTGTTCCCCGAACCGTCGGAACGAACCCAGAGCGGAAGAAGGGCCCGGCCTTCGAAGGCCGCAACGCCGGCGTCGAGCCATGCCGCGAAGCCCCAGGGGGCAAAAGCGCGCGCCGAAGCCCACCGTCCGGCAGACGTCAGGGTAGCGCCAAAGGTGACGTTCGGGGCGAAGTCGTCTCGGTCGTCTGTAAGGGGTGCGGTGCCGCGCCACTGAAGGCGCAGCCGCTCCGTGAGGCCGTGTCCATAGCCGACCTCGAGAGCCGATTCACCGCCGAATCTCCAGGCGGCAGAGAGCGCGCTGTCGGACACGCCAAGGCCGTAGTGGAGGGGCTGGGCGCCCGCGCGAAGGGGCCCGCCGAATAGGAGTAGCAAACCGATGCCGGTTAAGAGTGCTTTGACCGGCCGGCTACGGGTCACGGGCCCCTCTATTCGAAGCTGAGACCCCGGGCACGCGGGGAGACACTCTCCACAGAGAATGCACTCCCGGGCCTGCTGAACGTGACCGTGTGCAACCGCCTCCGGGTTGAGGCTCATGGGGCAGTGTCGGGCACAGGCCTGACAGCTGAAACACGAGCCGGGGGCACTGACTAGGCGCCGCCGAGGCAGTCCGAACCGTCGGCCGAGCTCGCTTCCCAGGACCATGAAGGGCGCCATCCAGCAGATGCTCTTGCAGGCCCCCCGGCGCCCCAGCAGCAGTGCGGCGGCAGAGAAGAGAGCAACCACTGCCACCAACACAATTACCCCGTGGGTGTCGTAGACCGAAACGCCGTTCGCCGTGGCGAACAGGGGGGCCACCTCGAGGGGCTCACCGGGGGTCCGGAGGCGGTAGGCGACGAGGGTCCAGGCCATCGTGCCGATCCACAGGGCCCAGAGGCTCCACCGGAGGTAGATCGGCCACCGCCGGCGGACCGGGTTCCCCCGGACCTGCGCCAGAACGTCCTGCCAGGCACCCATAGGGCAGAGGTGGCTGCAAAAGGAGCGCCCGAAGAAGATCGAGGTGAGGAACAGTACCCCGAAAACCAAGAGACTGCCGGAGACGACACCGTGGGCAAGACCCATAATGGGAATGGCCGGGGAGAAGTAGAAAATGGTGACGGGAAAGGCTGCCAGGGATACTCCCTGGAAGATCCGTCGAAGCCGTCTGTTTTGCATGCTACTATTCTCCCGCGATCGACCCCGTTCCACATCCGGGGAATCCCTCAAAATGGACCCGGTGTCGCCGCTGGGTGGAATCCCCTATTTCCGTATCCTGGCTCGCGGTCGCTTGGGACTGCCTATCGGTTGGCCTGCAAGAGGTTTAGCAACTGGACTCGGTTGCCTACCCGAGTCTTCTGGTAGATATGATAGACATGATTCTCCACGGTCTTCGGTGATATGTGGAGTCGCTCGCCGATTTCCTTGTTCGAGTAACCCGCGGTCAAAAGTCCAACGATGTCCGCCTCCCGATCGGATATGCCGAACTCGGCCAGGAAAAAGGGGGTCGGCGCGCCTTTCTCTGAGTAGGCAGGCCGGTTGACGCGCCGCAGGATGAAGGGCAGCGACAGCGCGCAGAGCAGGAGGTAGTAAACCGGGAGGGCGACGCCGTCCAGCCAATCGTTTCGCGCCAAGGGCGCGATCGCCTCCGGACGAGCTTCCCAATACATCGGCGGAAAGAACAGAAGTGAGAGCACCACGAAAATCCGCACGGCCCTTCTGAGGGAGGTCTCGGCGAGGTGCCGGTAGCGTAGGGCTATCAGGACGATTCCGTAGAGAACCATGACGAAGAGCATCGAGTGGAGGACAATAACGGCGAGCCCTCGGTAGCGCTCCCAGGCCAGCCCGATTACAAAGCAAGCCAACAGCGCGTCGAAGGCGACGTAGCACCGGCGGAGCCGGCTCGTCATCGGTGTCCCGAGAACAGCATGGTAGAAGCTCGGAGCCACAAAGACGTACGCGATGCTTCCGAGGCTGTTTCCCAGGGCTGCAACCAGAAAAAGCTCGACGTCGGCCGTAAGTCGCGACAACTCGTTGACGCCGAAGGCAAAAACGATAATCCACAGCGATCCGAGAAAGAGAGAGTAGCTTACCGCCAGACGCCGGTGCTGCTCTCGATAGGCGAAGACCAGAGCGGTTATGGAGGCGGTACCCCCAGTAAGGGCGAGGAACTGCAATAGCAACCTAAAGAGAGACATCCGAGCAATTCATACCGCAAAGGGCGCGGCCTCGCAACCGCGCCACAGAGGGGTCCGCGTTGAACCCCCGCCTTAGTATGCCCTACAGTACAAGAGAACCAACCACACCAGAGAAAAGGAGAGATAGATGGGAGTACTCGAGGGCAAGCACGCCGTCGTTACCGGCGGGGGAACCGGAATCGGTAAGGCGATCGCGAAACGATTTCGGGAGGAAGGGGCATCGGTCGTTATCTGCGGGCGCCGGGAAGAGGTGCTCAAGGAGGCGTTACCGGCCATCTCTCCGGACGGTTCCGGGGTATCCTACGTCGTGGCCGACGTCACCAAGGACGACGATATCAACAGGCTTGTAGATACGGCAAAGAAGGCCGGCGGGATCGATATTCTCGTGAACAACGCGGCCTTTATGCGTTTCGGGGCCCTGGCCGACACCGACGAAGAAACCTTCGAGGCACTCCTCCGGGTCAACGTTTTGGGCGTCTGGAAGGTTATGAACAAGGTCTATCCGGTAATGAAGGAAGCCGGTGGCGGGTCGATCATCAACCTCTCTTCTATCGCCGGTCACAAGGCCTTCCCGGGCACCGGTGCCTACTGCACCAGCAAGGCGGCGGTCATCATGCTGAGCCAGGTCGCGGCGATGGAGTACGCCGGGGCCAAGGTCCGGGTAAACATTATCTCTCCGGGGCTCGTGGAAGACACCGAGTTGGCCCTTCCGATCTTCGGTGAAGAAAAGGTGGAAGAGTTCTACGCGAAGCTGCGCCCCCTCCATCCCCTCGGACGGAGCGGTCGTTCTAAAGACATCGCCGAGGCGGCTCTCTTCTTTGCCCAGGACGGCAGCGAGTGGGTTAGCGGGGTGATGATGCCGGTCGACGGGGCCCGTCACCTGGCGACGAATCGGCCCCCAACATAGCCCTCGGCACCAGAATCGAGACCACGGCCCCGCCGTCGGAGGCGTTGCCAAGCCGGATATCCCAGCCGTGGCTCCGGACGATCGAAGCTGCGGTTGCGAGCCCCAAGCCGAACCCCGGCTCGTTCCGGGCCTGAGAGCCCCGGGCGAAGGGTTCGAGGAGCTGGTCCGGAGCCTCTTCTGCGAACCCCGGCCCGGTGTCCCGGAACTCTATTCCGATGCCCCCGGTCGCCTCGCGCTTTGCCCGGAGCGAGAGGGCGTCTCCCTCGTCGGTAAAGCGAAGGGCGTTGTGAAAGAGGTTTTCGAAGACCCGGAAGAGAAGACTCCGGTCGCCCCGGACTACCTGGTCCTCGTCTACGGCTATCTCTGCGGAGAAGCGCCGTCGTGCCACGTCCGAATCCTGCCGGAAACCTGAGGCAAGCTCCTCTAAGAAGCTCTTGAGGGCAATGGGCTCGTTCTTCATGCGCCATTCGCCGGTTTCCAGGCGGACGAACTCGATCAGCTCGACGATCCGGCTCTCCAAGAGGTCGGTCTTGTTCCGGATGGCGGCGAGGCTCCGGAGCTTCTGCTCCTCGGTACTAATAAGCCCGTCCTGCATCGCTTCGATGTAGCCCCGGATCGTGGTCAGCGGTGTCGCCAGGTCGTGAGAGACGGCCATCAGAAACCGCGAGCGCCGGGCCTGTTCCTCCTTGAGGCGCCGGCGCATCGTATCGAGATCCATCGCGAGCTGGTCTATCTCGCTCGGATGCTCCCCCAGAGCCCGGCCCCGGGCGTGTCTCGGCGCCTCGATCTGAAAATCCAGGTCCCCGCTGCTTATCCTCCGTGTCGCCGTCTGGAGCGACAGAATATCCCGCTGGAGGGAAGAGACCGACAGAATACCGCCGACGGCACCGAGGAACAGGAGGCCGAAGAAGGCCACGGCTACCAGAAAGAGCCGGCGGCTTCGACGGAAGAAGTCCTCTTGCGTTAAAGCGGGAAAGGCCTGGACGATCCGGTAGAGCCCCTCGGCGGTCTCGGCCGCCTCGATAATCAGACTCAACCCTCGCTCGGGGATCGGCGGGACTCCGCCGTCCCCCGGGGCATCCGGATCCC
>CAYPUT010000096.1:3568-11822 GCA_964413945.1 uncultured Spirochaetaceae bacterium | reverse complement strand
AGCTGCTCCACCAAAGAATACTCTACCATGTCCAGTGATTTCCACACCCCTCACATTGACACCCCCGGGGGGCGGTGCTACCCTCGATTTCCTGGTGGAACTCCTTCAGCAGGGTATCGATCTCCTAAGGCGTCAAATAACCCTCGGCGGTTACGAGCTTCCCGTCTCCCCGGCGGAGCTCCTTCTCGGCTTTGTCCTTCCGCTCTTTCTCTTCGTGCTCCTCGGTCTAATCGTCCGAATCCTGATCCGGCGTTTCTTTGCCGGGAGCGAGGTTACCCCGGAGACCCAGGAACGGGTGTTGAGAGGCGGTCGGAGGCTCTACCGCGTCGGTTTCTTGGTCCTGTTGACCTTGGTCGTCGGCCGGCTTCTCGGCGCCGAAATCTTTGCGATTCTCGGTACGGTCTTTTCCTTCCTCCGGGAGCCGATCTACACCTCGGGAAACACCGAGATCTCCATCATCACCATCCTGCTCATCGTTCCGGTGCTCTACCTGGCCTCCTGGACCTCTAAGGCCGCTCGGGTGGCCCTAGACAGCCGCGTCCTACGGCGCCTCTCTATCGACCCGGCGCAGCGTTTTTCGGTGTCGAACCTCGCCCGGTACGCGGTGATGGCAATAGTGGCGGTGATCGGATTCTCGGTTATCGGGATCAACCTCTCGTCCCTTGCGGTGCTTCTCGGGGTCCTCGGAGTCGGTATCGGCTTCGGTCTGCAGAACTCGGTAGCCAACTTTTTTGCGGGGCTCATCATTATTCTGTCCCGACCGATTAAGGAGGGCGACCGGATCCTGGTAAACGAGTACGAAGGCACCGTCCATCAGATCCGGCTGATATCGACGGTTATCAATACCATTACCGACGAGACGATTATTCTGCCGAACTCCCAGATCGTCGACAGCTACGTCTACAACTACTCCTACGACGACATCAGCATCATCATCTGTAACCCGGTCCAGGTCTCCTACTCCTCGGATTTGGACCAGGTGGAGCTCGTCCTTCAGGAAGTGGCCGCCAAGTGCCCATACGCCTACCCAGGCCGGGACCCCCGGATATTCTTCCGGTCCTTCGACGACTCCGGGATTACCGTCTCCCTCTGCACCAAGATCCGGGACGCCCGGGAGAAAAACTTCGCCCTCTCCTGGACCAATCTCGAGATCTGGCGGGCCTTCAAGGCAGCCGGCATCGAGATTCCCTTTCCGCAGCGGGACGTGCACGTCCGGAGCTGGAGCCCCGGAGCAACGGTGCCGGGTGCCGGACCCGAAGCCGGGCCCGGCAGCCAACCCGGGAGCAGCACCCAACCCGAAGCCGGGCCCGGGGAGCCGACCGGCTAAAAGGTCAGAACCTTCCGGCCTTCCTTTAGATAGTCGGAGAGAGGCTCTCCCATCAGGATCACCTCGACCCCGAGGGCTTCGAGCTCCTCGACCACGCCGTAGCGCTCGGCGCACCGAAGGCAGGCTTGGAGGTGGACTCCCTGGTCTTTCATCTCGGCGAGAATGTCCTGCAGCTCCTTGTCCTTGACCAAGAGCTCGTCCGAGGGGCCCCACATCACAAAGGTAACGTCTTCGAACCACCCGCGCTTCTTGGCATTGAGGGTGTACATAAACACCATGTTCATCGCGACCTCACGGTCGCCGCTGGTCCATACGACTACGAGGGAGTTTTCCATCTCTTGATCATAGCCTTGACGTCGAGGAGAGAAAAGTTCAATCCTATAGAATGAGTACGATGTCAGGCGGTTTCGGCCCCGTTTTGGATCCGTCCGGACTAACCAAAGAAGAGCTCGCCGCGTTGATCGACCATACGCTCCTGAAGCCCGAGGCGACGGAAGAGGAGGTTGCACAGGTCTGTCAGGAAGCCGTCGAGTACGGTTTTAAGAGCGTCTGCGTCAACGGCTCCTGGGTTCCCTTTGTGGCCGGACGGCTGAAAGGAAGCAGTGTCGTCGTCTGTTCGGTCGTCGGATTCCCCCTCGGTGCGATGGCTTCCCGGGCAAAAGCCTACGAGGCGCAAGAAGCCGCCGCCTCGGGTGCGTCGGAGATCGACATGGTCCTGCACGTGGGACATCTCAAAGCGAGAGATACCGACTACGTAAGAAGAGACATTCAGGCCGTCCGGGGAGCCCTCGGAAGCGGCATTATCCTGAAGGTCATTATCGAGACGTCGAAACTGACCGAAGACGAGAAAGTCCTCGCCTGCGAGCTCGTCCGGGACGCCGGTGCGGACTACGTGAAGACCTCCACCGGCTTCGCCGGCGGGGGAGCCACTCCGGAGGACATTTCCCTTATGCGTCGTGTCGTTGGCGATGATCTTGGTGTAAAGGCTAGCGGCGGTGTCCGAGATTACGCCTCGGCTCTCGCCGTTCTGGAAGCAGGCGCCAGCAGAATCGGCGCCTCTTCCGGTGTTGCTATCGTTACCGGAGCACAGGGCTCCGAGGGGTACTAAGCCCCGACCCCCGCACCCTTCAGGACGGCTTGGGTGCCGTTGGTTTTCTTCATTACGTCGGCGAGAGAGAGTCCCTGGAAGTAGGCGGCGATGTGCTCCGACGCTTCTTCCCAGATCTCGCGAACCAGGCAGTCTTCCTTCCGCGCGCAGTCGTCGTCTTCGCTGGTGCAGGGGGTAAGCATTACCCCTTCGCCTACCGCGTCGAAGATCTCCTTTGTCGAGATGTCGGCCGGGTCTCTTCGGAGCATAAAGCCTCCCCCGGGACCCCGGACGGAATCGACGATTCCTTCTTTCTTCAGCCGGAAAAAAATCTGTTCGAGAAACTCCGGAGAGAGCTCCTCGATCTCGGCTATTTTCTTGATGGGAATCGGCTTCCCCTCGGTCTCGAGGGCCAAACGCGTCATGGCCCTGAGCGCATAGCGACCTTTCGTCGTAATCCTCATCGCAACTCTCCTAATCGTTAACCCGTTCGACGTACTCGCCGCTTTCGGTGTTAACCAAAATCTTTTCGCCCTCTTTGATGAATATGGGCACCTTTACCTGGAGGCCCGTCTCGACCTCCACGGTTTTCGTAGCACCCGTTACGGTATCTCCACGGAGAGCTTCCGGGGCGACCGTAACCGCAAAGACCATCTTGAGGGGAATGTTGATGTCGATCGGTGTCGACTCCCACATGACGATCGTGTAGCTATCCCCGTCCTTCATGTACTGTCCCTTCTCCTCGAGCCCCGTCTTTTCGACCGTAAACTGCTCGTAGGATTCGGAGTCCATAAAGTGGTAGCCACTGTCGTCGGCGTAGAGAAACTGGGCGGGGCGCTCGAAGACGTCTGCCTCTTCCGCCTGCTCGTTCGACTTGAGCGTCTCTCGAAGAACGAGACCCGTCCGAAGGTTCTTGAGCTTAAGGCGCACGAAGGCGGATCCCTTCCCCGGATTCACAAACTCTCGGTCGGCGACCAGATGGGGCTCGCCCTTGATCAGAAGACACATGCCCTTGTCTACGGCACCAGCCTTAATCATTCTCTACCTCACTGTATTACTCAATCATATCAGAAATTGCAGAAAACATAACCTGTTTTATCGATTTCTCCCCTAAGAGGACCGCCACAAGGCGGTCGATACCCAGAGCCACCCCGCTGCACTCCGGAACCGTTTCGAACATCGACGGATACTCGGGGTCCACCGGCCGGGGTACCCGGCTCCGCGGGAGAAGCGCCTCCTCCTCCCGGAAGTAGGCGGCCACGGCCTCCGGGTCTACCTCTTCGGTAAAGCAGTTGGCCACTTCCACGCCCTCGATATAGAGCTCCCACCGCTCTGCGTAACGCGGGTCTTCCGTCTCGGTCGCCAACGTGCGCAGTGCTGTTGGGTAGTCCCAGAGCACGTAGGGACCGTCCTGGGGGATGTTAGGCTCAATTTTCTCCAATAAAGCTTTATGAAATAGTACCTCAAAACCGCCCGTACCGTCTACACCCTTTTGCTCAGAAATAAGCCGGTCGAGATCCAGCCCCGTGTGCCGGGCGAAAAGCTCCTTCAAGGGGGCCCCGGGGATACGGGTCTTTCGCCACCAAGCCGGCGACTCCTCCCGGCCCTTCTCTCGCCGGTAGGCCCGAAGCTCGTCCCCGGCGCCCTCGAGGATGTGCGAGAGGAGCGCTTCGGTTAACCGGAGAGAGTCCCGGTAGTCCCCACCGACGGTGTAGTACTCGAGCATCGTAAACTCCGGGTTATGGGAGGGGCCGAGCTGCTCGACGTTCCGGAAGGCCCGGGATACGCAGAAGAGATTCCCCGCGCCGAGAGAGAGGAGCCGCTTCAGGTAGATCTCCGGAGACGGAGTCAGAAAGAGGGGGTGGGCCCGGTCGTACCGGTCGATGTACTCCGTCCGGAATACCTCGATGGAGTGCTCCGGTATCGGAGCAGGCGTCAAGAGGGGTACCTCCACCTCCAGATAGCCTGCCCCGGCAAAGAAGCTCCGGACGAGTTGGAGAATCCGTGATCGCAGAGAGAGTATCGTGATGTCCGGGTAACGCATGGTCAGATCTTCGTTTCCCCAGTATCCTCGAAAGACGAGATGATGGCCATACTTTCCGCCCTCCGGGGCGAGACAGCTTCCGTCGTGGAAGCACTCGAGAACTCCCGGACCGTCGAAGGGCTCGGGCAGCCGATCGTGACCGGGCGTCTGCCCTCTGCCGCCGGCGGCTCCGGGGGGCCGAAGCTCCTCGTGGCATCCAGCGGCGTCGGCAAGGCGATGGCCGCGATGTCGGCGGAGTACCTTATCTCCCGCTTCGCCCCCGACGCTCTGGTGATGGTAGGGCTCGCCGGGGCATTGTCCCCGGCGCTTCGCATCGGAGACTTGATCCTCGCCGGCGACACCCTCCAATACGACCTCGACGCATCGCCCCTCGGTTTCGCCGTGGGAGAGGTTCCCTACGCCGGCTACCGGTTGATTCCTTCGAATCCGGCGCTCCTCGAGGCCGCGGCATCCTTCAAACCGCCGGAGGGCAGGCTCCACCGGGGACGCGTCCTAACCGGGGACCGCTTTGTCGCCGACGCCGATTCCCGGGAACGCCTCGCCCGGGAGTTCGACGGGGATGCCGTGGAGATGGAAGGCGCCGCCGTCGGGCTCGTCTGTCTTATACACCGCCTCCCCTTTCTCCTGGCCCGGACCATTTCCGATACCGCCGACGGCGAGGCGCCGAAATCCTTCAACCGGTTTCTGGCCCGGGCCTCCCGGCAGTCGGCGGCCTTGGTGCGCCATCTGGCGGACCTTGACCCGGGCCTCTCGGAGGGCGATTTTTAGGGCGCTATGCTAAGGAGAAACAGACTACTGCAGGGGGCCATCGTCGCTGTCCTGTTCCTTTTCCTCGGGGTCCCCGGGGCTGTTGTGGCGGTGGAGGGAAACACCGATATCGAAACCGAGCGTCTTTCGAATCCGCCGACCGACGACAGGGACGCCGTTATCGTGCTCTACTGCCGAACCGGAAGCCGCTCCTCGTACGCTGAACGCGTTCTTCGAAGGCTCGGCTACTCCGAGATAATAGACTTCGGCGGTGTGGTTTCCTGGCCCTACGCCCTCGAACGGTAATAAGAAGGAGGAGGATGTGATGGGACTCTTCGGTTTCGGCGGGAAAGGCGGGAAGCCTTCGCAAGACCGGGAAGAGGCGCGGTTTAAAAAGCCGGCGGAGCTAGAGAAGCTTATCGACGAGAAGGGAGAGACCTACATGCTTGTCGACGTCCGGACCCCCGGGGAGTACGAATCGGGACACATTCCCACCGCGTCTCAGATTACCCACACCGATATCGGCGATACCCCGCCGACGGCGGACAAAGACGCCCGGATTATCCTCTACTGCCGGACCGGTGCCCGGTCCGGGCAGGCCCGGCGGCTCCTTTTGGGTCTGGGATACAAGAACGTGACCGACTTCGGCGGTGTGATGGGCTGGCCCGGTCGCCTCGTCGAAGGCCCGGACCCGGAGTAGGATGGTGCAGGATATCAAAGCTCCCGTCCCCCCCGTCGGATCGGTTCTCTCCGGCTTCGAGGTTCTCTCCCATCAGGAACTTCCGGAGTACCGTAGCATCGGCGTCAGCCTCCGTCATCGGGTAACCGGCATGGAGGCCTACCACGTGGTCTGCGACGACCCGGAGAACGTCTTCGCCTTCGCCTTCTTGACGCCACCCAAGGACTCGACCGGTGTCGCCCACATTCTCGAGCACACGGTTCTCTGCGGTTCGAAACACTATCCCCTCAAGGATCCCTTCCTGGTGTTGATGAAAGGGAGCATGAGCACCTTTCTCAACGCCCTGACCTACCCCGATAAGACGGTCTACCCCGCGGCGAGTCCGAATAGGAAGGACCTCTTCAACATTATGCGGGTCTACGGCGACGCGGTCTTTTTTCCCCTTCTCTCGAAGGAGATGTTCGCCCAGGAAGGGCACCGGCTGGAGTTTGATGATGACGGAAAGCTGATCCGGACCGGCATCGTCTTTAACGAGATGAAGGGAAACTACTCCAACCACGATTCCATCGCCGGGGAGT
Source organism: uncultured Spirochaetaceae bacterium (assembly GCA_964413945.1). Lineage (GTDB taxonomy): Bacteria > Spirochaetota > Spirochaetia > DSM-27196 > PWMO01 > CAYPUT01. The sequence goes on along the minus strand of CAYPUT010000096.1, from coordinate 5,360 downwards.
GGTCCCTGCGGAGCGTTCTCCCGGAGACCACCTACGGGTACGATTCCGGGGGCGATCCGAAGGAGATTCCGAACCTTACCTACGAGGACTTCTTCGACTTTCACCGAAACTACTATCACCCGTCGAACTGCCGACTCTTTCTTTACGGCGACACCCCCACGGCGGAGTACTGCGAGCTGGTGGAGTCTGAGTTCCTCCGTCATTTCGACGGGGCTCTAAAGCCGGCGTCGGTTACCGTTCAGACGCCCTGGAGCGCTCCCCGGCGTCTGACCAAGACGGCCCCGGTGGCCGCAGAGGAGCCGGTGGACCGGCAGACCTCGGTTACCCTCAATTGGCTTCTCGGGGAGGTCACCGATCCGCTCCATACCCTAACCGCCGAAGTGATAAACGAAATTCTCGTCGGCCATTCCGGCTCTCCCCTCTACCAGGCGGTCAGCGAATCGGATATCGGGGACGACCTTTCCTCTCCGACGGGCTTGGAGACCGACGTACGGCAGCTCGTCTTTTCCGCCGGCATTCGGGGAACCGAAGCGGAGCGAGTTTTCGAGGTGGAAGCGCTCGTAATCGATGTTCTTACCGAACAGGTCAGGGAGGGATTGGACCCGACCCTGGTCCAAGGGGCGCTGAACAAGATCGAGTTTCGAAACCGGGAGATCCGGGGCGGCGGGCCCTACGGCCTACGGATGATGCGCCGGCTCTTGCGCGGGTGGGTCCACGGTACCGAACCGGAGCGCTCCCTTCGCTTCCGGGACACCTTCGATCAGCTCAAGGCCCGGATGGATGCCCATCCCCGCTACCTGGAAGCCTTTATCGAGCACCACCTTATCGACAACCCCCACCGGAATACCCTGATCGTCGTTCCGGATCCGGAACAGGAGCACCGGGAAATTCTCGAGGAGGAGGCGGCGCTGCGGAGCCTCGCCGAGGCGCTTGCGCCGGAGGCCCACGAAGAGATCCGGAAGTCTCAGACACAGCTCCGGGCGGTTCAAGAGGAGCCGGATCCCCCGGAGATCGTCGCCGCCTTACCCTTCTTGACCCGGGGGGACCTCCCCCGGCAGGTGGACGTCATCGACTACCGGACCGATACCCTCGAATCGGGCGAAGAGGTTATGTTTCACGACTTCTTTACGAACGGGGTCGTCTACGTCGACCTGGCGATCGACCTGGCGGGGATCGATCCGGAGCTGCTTCTCTGGATGCCCCTCTTCTCCGGCTTCTTGAGCGAGCTCGGGGTCAGGGGCCTGGACTACAGCGAGCTCCATCGCCTTCTGGCTCTCCACACCGGGGGGCTTTCCTTCAACCTAAACGCCGACGGCGACCCCGGGGGCAGTGGTAAAGTGGGCCGTTACTTGACCGTCCGGATGAAGCTCCTTACCGACTCCATAGGGCCCGGCTTCGACCTCCTGCGAAGAATCCTCTTCGAGCCGGCCCTGGACAATAGCCGCCGGATGGTCGAGCTCTTCCGAGAGGCGGTCAACGACGCACGCTCCTCCATCGTCCCCGGCGGAACGAGCTACGCCGCCTTGCGGACCGCTGCGGCCCTCGCGCCTTCCGCCGCCCTTGAGGAGAAGTGGAAGGGAATAACCCAGCTCGAGCACATATCGGAGCTCTCGAAGCGCGACGACGCCGTCGAAGAGCTCCAGAAGGCGATGTCCGCAATCCACGGGGAAATCCTCGACGCTTCCCGGTGGTCGGCAAGCATAACCGCCGAGGGGAAGGACCACCGGAGCGCGGCGGCGGCCCTCGGGGCTCTTACCGCGGGGCTGAGGCGAAGCGCGCCCGCCGCCTCCAC
>CAYPUT010000096.1:0-3468 GCA_964413945.1 uncultured Spirochaetaceae bacterium | reverse complement strand
CCACACCCGGCGCCGGTATTGCCCCGGGCCCCGGCATCATGCCCGGGACCACGGATCTGCCCCTGGTTTCGAGGGCTCTCCTCGACGCCTTCGAGATTCCCGCGGCGGTAAACTTTACCGCCCTGACCGTTACAGGCCACGGGTACGACGACCCGGACTACGCGACCCAACGGATTCTGGCGCATGTCCTGCGGACCGGACGTCTCTGGGAGGCCATCCGGATGCGGGGCGGCGCCTACGGCGCCTACGCGATGACTCGGGGGTTCGAAGGGCTCTTTACCCTTGCCTCCTACCGGGACCCGAACGTCGCCGCTACGCTGGCAGCCTTCCGGGAAGCCTTGGAGCTCGCGGCGAAGGACCGGCTCGACGAAAGGAGCCTCGAGCTCGCCGTGGTCTCGACCGTCGGACGGGACTCCCGTCCGATGGCCCCGGGGGAGAAGGGTTACACCAGCTTCCGGCGGCGGTTGCTCGGCGTTACCGACCGGATGCGTCAGGCTCAGCGGGACCGGCTTCTGGGCCTTGGGGCCGGGGACGTCGCCGAAGTGGCCCGCCGTCTTGCGGGGCGGGTCGGAGAGGGCTACGGGACCATCCTCGGGGGGACCGACGCCATCGACGCGGCGGAGAAGGAGCTTCCGGTCTTAAAGGATAACCGCCGGGGCTTGCGGATATAGAGGCCTCCGGGGCGGCGGGGTGACACGGCGGGGCGCCTCATTGACGGCACAACGCCATCTTGGCTACTCTTCCAGGCATGAAACGTCTTTTGGCCCTGGCGGTCGTGCTCTCCCTTTTCGCGGTGCCGGCGTTCTCCCAAGACTCCTCCGATGACGACCCGGCACTCTACGCCATCGGCGCCATCGGTGCCTCAAACCTCTATTTCTCCTACGTCGTCTTGGGAACCGTGGCCGACGGATACGTATCCCAGGGCTATTCGCCGGAGCTTGTCCGGGCCCTTGCCGAAGAAACCATCGCTCTTAACCAGACCAGCATCGAGGCTCTGGCCCCGGTTACCGGAGACCGGGGTATTTCGGCCGCGGATCGGCAGGTTGTCCAGCGGATTATCGAGGCTCACAGCACCTTGATTCTTCAGGCGGAGAGCCTTCTCGACTACCTCGACGACGAAGTCTCCGCGGCGGACTACCAGCGACACCGGCGTACCGCCTGGGAGCAGATCTCCTCAATTCTTGCTCTCGAATAGCCCCTCGACCCGAAATCGTACCGTATCCCGGTGCCCCGCGGTATCGACAATCGTCAGCAGATGATCCCCCGGCTCCAGCCGGGCGAGGATGTTGTGGTGCCGCTCTGTCTCCCCGACCAAGACCTCGTCGAGGTACCAGAATACCCGCGTTCCCGTCACCCGATGGCTCGCCCGGAGGGCTATCCCCTGGGGCGTGCCGTCGATACGTCGGGGAAGGTAGAGTCGGGCGTTGTCGTTCGGATAGGTGATGGCGAGTGCCTCGTCTCCGACGGCGCCGCAGGCCGCCTCCCAGAGGGGCACCGGGGGTACCGCCGGGAGGTACGCCACCGCTTCCGGGGGCACCACCAACACGTTCTTCGCCTCGTATTCCCCGGGGCTCCAGCACCGGCTGTCGACTCGCCGATTGGTAATCGAGGATACGTAGATCCGCTGGTGGTAGGGGCACCGGCGTAAGGGCCGGGCACCCCGGGGAACTAACGCGTAGCGGGTTCCTCCGCAGGCCGCAGTGGCCCGGTAGCCTGTTTCGGCGCACACCTCTAGGAGGTCGAAGGCTCCCGGAGGCGGCTGGAACCAGGTAGGCTCCCGGCCTTGCCTCAAGGAGTTCAGAATATCGAAGAGGAGGGGAGCCGCGGCGGAGGTGCTCCTCAAGTCCGGATTCGGTCGCCCGGCAAAGTCGCCTGCCCAGACGACGACGGTCCACTCGGGGGTGAGGCCGACGGCCCAGGCGTCCCGCTGTCCGTAGCTGGTGCCGGTCTTCCAGGCGACCGGAAAGCCGTCCTGGAAGCGCCCCCAGAGTGCCTCGGCACCGGGGCGTCGGACATCCTTCAGGGTCTCGAGGATCAGATGCCGGGCACCGTTGCTGATGAGGCTCCGGGCGGGAACCGGAGCCCGGGCGCTGATGGGGCCGCGGGCGGGAACCGGAGCCCCGCCGCCGAATGTGCCGGCCTCCCGGGGGCCATCCGCGCTCCGGGGTTCGACACTCAGGTCCGAGAAGTCTCCCGTCGCGAGGCCCCGGTAGAGGCGGGCTACGTCCCAGGGGGAGGCTTCGGCGCCCCCGAGAACCAGGGGAAGGCCGTAGTCCCCCGGAGGCCTAAAGAGGGTCGAGAGGCCCCCGTTGTCGATGAGAGAATAGAAGCGCTCCAAGCCAACTTGACTCAGGGTGAGGGCCGCCGGAACGTTGAGCGAGGCGGTAAGGGCCTCCTCCATCGAAACTAAGCCCCGGTACCGGCGGTCGATGTTTTCCGGGGAGAAGCCGCCGAAGTTAACCGGTATGTCCTCGACGAGGCTTCCGGGGAGCAAGAGCCCGTCGTCGATGGCCAGGGCGTAGAGAAAGGGCTTTAGGATCGACCCCGTCGACCGGGGCGCCCGAACCCCGTCCACCTGCCCGGCGTGCTCGCCGTCGAAGAAGTCCGCAGAACCCAGGTAGCCCCGGACCTCTCCGGTGGGGTTGTCCACCACGAGCACCGAGAGGTTGGTAACCCCTTGGCGCCTCAAGAGTCGGTTGTGAAAGCCGGCGAGGCCCTCGAGGGTCTCCTGCAGTTCGAGGTCCAAGGAGGTGGTTATAAGACCCGCACTGCCGGCGGGTCGCCGGGAGCGTGCCGTCATCATCCGGCTGAAGTGGGGAGTCCGGAAGGGCAGGTCCACGGTCCCTTCAGGGAGGGGCTCCCGGAGGGCGCTCTCGAGGGTTCGGGGGTCGAAATAACCGAACCGGTGGAGGCTCGCGAGGAGGCGGTTCCGTTTCTCCCGGAGGGCCTCTCCGTCGGAGAGGGGAGACACCAAGGAGGGGGCGTTCGGAAGCACCGCCAAGGTCGCGGCCTCCCCCCAGGTCAGGGACTCCGGCGCCTTTCCGAAGTAGAGCATCGAAGCGGCGGCAACTCCCCGGATATTTCCGCCGTAGGGGGCGTGGTCGAGGTAGAGCCCGAGGATCTCCTGCTTCGAGTAGCGGCCCTCGATCCTCCAGGCCTGAAAGAGCTCGAGGATCTTCGATGCGACCGTCCGGGGCTTCGGATCGGCGATCCGGGCAAGCTGCATGGTAAGGGTGCTTCCCCCGCTTACCCGGCGCCCGGCCGAGAAGTTCTGTCCGAGGGCCCGAAGGATCGAGGGGAGCCGGACGCCGGTGTGCCGGTAGAAGCCCCGGTCTTCGAAGTGAAGGACCGCGGTCTTTAGGTTCTCCGGAATTCCGGATCCCGGCGGCAGCTGCCACTGCTCATCGGGGCTCAAGAAGACCCTCAAGACCTCCCCTCGGCGGTCGGTTACCACCGTCCCGTAACCGC
>CAYPUT010000095.1:0-11922 GCA_964413945.1 uncultured Spirochaetaceae bacterium | reverse complement strand
ATCCAGGACACCGAGTTCGCGCGTCTCTTGACCGACGCGATCGCCGGGGTTAATCGCCGGGCCGCCGAGCCCGGCCCCGGCGCTGCGCCGAGGGAGACGTCCGGCCCCGGCACGGGAACAGAAGGCCCCGCGGCCGAATCGGCCGACGGTTCCCAGGGGGACCCGCGCCTGGTTTGGGAAGGGGATAACCGGGGCGGCGCCGGGCCCCTGCCGGAGCTGACGGCAGCGGACTTCGAAAACCAGGTGCCGGCAGAAGCCCGATTCGTCGTCATCTTCGAGGTAAACGAGGGGGGTGTTGTCGTGCCGGGGTCCATCATCTTTCAGCAGCGTTCCCGCTACACTCAGGCGAACGAAAAGCTCCGTCGGGCTATCGCCTCTTGGCGGTTCGATTCCGCTCGGGGGGCCGGGACCCAATCGGCGGTCTTTACCCTGATCGTCCGACGGGAGGACGTCCGGTAGTGGCGATCCGGGGCGTCGCCTTCGATGTAGACGGGACCCTCTATCCGAATCGGGCGATGTACCTGCTGTCGGTCCCCTTGGTCCTTACCAGGAGCCGGCTGATCCGTGCCTTCCGGGACGTCCGGATTGCCCTCCGGGAGAGGGGCGCCGTGGGAGACTACTACCGGACCCAGGCGGAAATGCTCGCCAAAGCGCTCGGCATAACGCCTGAGGAGGCACGGAAGACCATCGAGCGGCGGATCTACCGAACCTGGGAGAACATTCTCTATCTGGTTCCCCTTCGGCGGGGTGTCCGGAGAACCATTCGAGAGCTCAAGGACGCGGGGCTGAAGGTCGCGGTTTCTTCGGACTTTCCCCTGACGCGGAAGCTAAAGGTCCTCGGCCTCGAAGACCAGTGGGACGCCGTGGTCCCGACGGAGGCCACAGGAGCCCTCAAGCCGAATCCCGAGCCCTTTTTCTCAATCAGCGCCGCCCTCGGGCTCCCTCCGGAAGAGATCCTCTACGTGGGGAACAGTTACGCCTACGACATCGTCGGAGCCGCCGGGGTGGGGATGAAGACCGCCCACATAAGCCGCCGCCCGGCGGAGAATAGCGTCGCGGACCTGACGTTTCGGCGGTTTTCCGACCTTTCCGAGTGGATTTTGAACCGGACCTCCTAAACCCGTGGGCATGTTTTCGCGATCTGGTGTATACTGGAGGGTGACATACTGCCTACTGGGAGGGGGCTCATGGGTTTATTCTCACCTGGAAATGTCATCGTACTATTAATAGTACTGATCATTCTCGCGGTGTACAGACAGCTGGACAGGAACAACCGGTCTCTCGACAAGGTCAAGCGGTACGCCGAGCGTGTCGTGGGAGACCTCGATGAACTCGTCCAGGAGAAGGCTACGGCCATTCGGGACATGGGTATCGAGCTCGAGGTCCACCAAAAGGCCGCTCGAACCGTTCTCGACCGCATCAAGGAGATCGAGGACGGCCTGAGTAAACGGGCGGAACAGATCGAGCGGATCGGGACCCGTATCGGTGACTACGATACCGCCTTGGACGAGCTCCTCAAGATGACCGAGCGGGCCGAGGAGAACCTCGCCCGGGTGCAATCGGAGAGCGAGTACATCGACTCCGTCGGCAATCGTCTCAAGATCTCTCAGGAGAAGCTCAAGGCGCTCGAGATTCGCATTCCCGAGATAACCGCCGACTTCGCCAGGCGCAACGACGAATCCCTCCAGGGAGCAGTCGATAACGCAGTGCGCTACGCCGACGCTCGAAGCCAGGAGCTCGCCGACACCCTCGAGGCCCTCGGCCGGCAAGCCGGAAGCCTCGACGAGCGCTTCGACGACCTCGAAGCGGCCAACCGTCGGATCGGCGAGGAGACCGAGAAGGGCCTCCGGGAGCTTCAAGCGGAAATTATCGAAACCGGTCGGGGGCAGCTCGACAAGATGGAAGCCTCGGTTGCCGCCTACGAAGAGAGTTTTGCCCGGATCGAGGCGGACTACCAGGGGCGGATCCAAAAGGTAGCCGAGGACGCGTCGGCCCTTCAAAACACGACGTTCGGTTCCTTGAAGGAGCGTATCGAGAACCAATCGTCGGGAATCCGCCAGGAGCTCACCGCCTCAGTAGAAACCTATCAGAAGGAGTGCACCGCGCAGATTCGGGAGGCTAACAACCAGCTCCGTGTCCGGGCCGACGAGCTTTCGAAGCACATCGAGACGGCCTCGACGAAGCTTACCGAGCGCCTCGGAGAGGTCTCCGAGAAGGCGGCGGCCATCGAGGGAGAAGAGGCGCGTCTGGATCAGAAGCTAAACGACAACAAGAAACAGCTCTCGGAATCCCTCGACCGGCAGATTAGGGGGATCGAGCATTCGGTGTTGGAAACGGTCGAGGCGCGGATAAAGCAGTACGAAGAGGCCGTCGGGTACCGCCTCGCCAAGTTGGATTCGGTCGGAGGCGACATCGACGAGCTCGAGACCTCCTTGAGAGAGTCCATCAACCAGGTCTCTACCCGGATGCGCCAGGAGTTCGAAAGCTTCTCCCGGGAGCTCGCGGAGCAAAGGGCGGAGGACGGTCGCCGGGCCCAGGAAGAAATGACCGCCCTTCATCGGGGGATGGAGGAGGTCGAAGCGGGCCTCGACAAGCTTAAGCAGCAAGCCTACGAAAATGTGTCGGAAAAGCTCCAACTGCTCGAGGACGCCTTCTTTACCGATCTCCGGGAGCGGGAGGCGGGGTTGGGAACCCAGCTTACCGACTGGCAGGCGGTCTTCGAGAACCGTCTCGACGAGTCTCGGAACGCGCAATTGGAGCTGCTCCGGGAAAGCGAAGCCCGGAGTGCCGACGACTTCAAACGAAGCCTTTCGGGGCTCCAGGAGCGTTTCTACGGCGGGATCGAAAAAATCGATACCCAGCTCGACGACTTCCGGAGTGGTCTCTCGGCGAAGATGGGCGAGACGGAATCGACGGTCGAGCGGTTCAAAGAAACCACCGAACAGCACCTCGAAAGCGTCGAGAGCGAAGCGGAAAAGGCGCTTTCCACCGAGATCGGGAAGCTATCCTCCTCGGTCCGGGAAGAGATCGAGACCCACCGGCGCCACGTAGAAAAGGACCTGGCGGACTTTCAGCAGCGCTTCGAGAGCAGCAAACAGCAGTTGGAGCAGGAGCTCGAAGGGACGCGGTCGGATATGTCTATCTGGCATGCCGAAACCCTCAAGCGGATGAACGAGGCCGGGGACCGGATTGCGGAATTGGAGTCGGCCCTCAAGAGCCGGACCAAGGAAGTCCTCGACGACTTCAAGGAGCGATTCGAGGAGATGCGAACCTCGGTGGAGGCCCGCAACCAGGAGCTCGGCGTCGAGGCGGATACGCGCATGCGGGAGTTCCGTTCGTTCGCCGCGGATCTCCGGGAGCAGGTTGCAAACACCCAGCATAAGCTCTTCGGCAAGATCGACGACGAGGCGAAGCTTCTCTCGGTCAATCTTGCGGAAATCGACAAACGGCAGAAGGCCTTCGTGGAACAGACGAAGGTCTTCGACCGAGCCGACGCTCTCAAGCTCGCCCTCGAAGAGAGTATTCAAGAGCTCAAGACGGATCTTTCCAAGGTGGATTCCCAGCGGGAGGAAATTCGGGAAATCGAGGTTCAAATGGGACGAATCCGGAAACTCTCCGGGGAGGTCAACGACCGCGTCGAGCGTTTTCTCAGGGAGAAGCGGCGGGTCGACAGCCTCGAGGACGACTTTAAGAAGCTCATGAGCATGTCACAGGCCGTCGAGATCAAGCTGGACCAGATAACTTCTTCCGACGACGCGCTCCAGGCCGTTCAGGCGCACCTGCGGTCCCTCGATGAGCTCGATAAGTCGATCGACGAGCGGATGAATCGACTCGAGAAGAAGCGGAACATCATCGATGTAACCACCGAAGGGGTCGACAAGAACTTCGATATGCTCGGGAAGCTCGAAAATCGGCTTTTGGGGATCGAGACCGACATCAAAGAGCTTCCGGGCCGGGTCGAGGAGCTCTCGGGTCGGGTCAGGGAGCTGTCGACGGGCCGTAAGGATGTCGATTCGGCGGTCAAGCAGCTCCGGACCCTCGATGCCACCTTGGACGATATCGAAGGGCGGATGGCCGAGCTCAACAGCGCCCGGGAATGGCTTGCCCGGACCGAAACGCGCCTCGAGGAGGTCGGACGGGACGCCCAGGACAAGGTTAAGCTCCTCGCTACCCTGGTAAAGGGGGAGGGGAAAAAGACACCCGACGGCAAGTCCGCACCCTCCCTCTCGGCCCGCGATACGGTCATCAAGCTTGCTCACCAGGGCTGGAAGGTCGAGGAAATCGCCCGGGCAACAAAGGTCAGCCGGGGAGAGGTAGAGCTGATTCTCGAGCTGGCGACCAGGCGGTAGAGCCTCCGTTCGGTTGACTCCCCTGTGGTGGCGGCAGTACTTTAGCGCCATATTCACGCACAGGGGAAGCTATGACCGAAAGACCTGAGGACGCAGCCGAGCGAGCTCAAGATCAGACTGCACCCGATCAGGGAACCGACGAGCCGGGCACGCCCCCCTTAACCGATTCCCAAGGAGCGCCGGGAGACGGTGCCGTGGGGGAAGAGGAAGACGGCGGAGACCCTCTACAGATTCTTACGAAGCGACTTTCCGAGCTCGAACAGGAGAATAGCGAGTTAAAGGATCAGTTTCTTCGAAAATCCGCGGACTTCGAGAATTTCCGAAAGCGGATAAGCCGGGAAAAGGAAGAGGCGATCGCCTTTGCCAACCGGGAGCTCCTCGAAGACCTGTTGCCGATTATCGATGATTTTGAGCGGGCCATTAAGTCCGCCGAGGAATCCAAAGACTTCGACGCCTTTTTGGAGGGCGTCGCCCTCATTGAAAAACAATTTACCTCCATGTTGGAGCGGAAATGGGGTCTTACCCGTTTCGACTCCGAGGGGCAGGAGTTCGATCCCCAACGGCACGAGGCCTTAACCTCCCAAGAGGGCGAGCCGGGATCCGCCCCCACGGTCGTGGAGGATTATCAGAAGGGCTACCTCCTGAGGGACCGGGTTCTCCGGTCTGCAAAGGTCAAGGTAGCGTTGCCCGCAGAAACAAACGCGTAAGGAAGAGGAGCAGATAGATGGGACGGATTATCGGGATTGACTTAGGAACGACGAATTCCTGTGTTGCCGTCATGGAAGGTGGCGAGCCCATAGTTATTCAGAACGCCGAGGGGCAGCGGACAACTCCTTCGATGGTGGCGTATACCGCCAAGGGCGAGCGCCTTGTCGGTCAGCCGGCAAAGAACCAGATGGTAACCAACCCCGAGAACACCATCTTCTCCATAAAACGCTTCATGGGGCGCCGCTTCGAGGAGGTGAGCGAAGAGATCTCCATGGTTCCCTACCACATCGTCCAGGACGCCTCGGGTGGGGCCCGGGTCGACGTATCGGGAAAGCAATACTCTCCGCCGGAGATCTCCGCGGCCATCTTGCAGAAGATGAAGGAGACGGCGGAGGACTACCTCGGAGAGAAAGTAACCGAAGCGGTTATCACTGTTCCCGCGTACTTCAACGACTCCCAGCGGCAGGCCACCAAGGATGCCGGCAAGATCGCCGGGCTCGAGGTCAAGCGCATCGTCAACGAGCCCACCGCCGCCTCCCTCGCTTACGGTTTCGGGAAGGATAAGAAGGAGGAGCGCATCGCCGTCTACGACCTCGGTGGAGGCACCTTCGATATCTCGATCCTCGAGCTCGGCGACGGAGTGTTCGAAGTCAAGTCTACCAACGGCGATACCCACCTCGGGGGCGACAATTTCGACCAACGGATTATCGACTGGCTTGTGGTCAACTTCAAGAACGATTACGGCATCGACTTGGCGCAGGACAGAATGGCCCTTCAGCGCCTCAAAGAGGCGTCCGAGAAGGCCAAGAAGGAGCTCTCGAGCACCCAAACGACGGAGATCAACCTTCCCTTTATTACCGCCGACGCCTCCGGACCGAAGCATCTTCAATACTCCCTCTCCCGGGCGAAGTTCGAGCAGATGGTCTCTGACCTCATCGAGAAGACCAAGGCACCCTGCCAACAGGCGCTCAAGGATGCCGGCGTCGGTCCCGACGCCATCGACGAGGTTATTCTGGTCGGCGGTTCCACCCGGATCCCGGCGGTGCAAGCCCTCGTAAAGGAGCTGTTTCAGCGTGATCCCCACAAGGGTGTCAACCCGGACGAGGTCGTCGCGGTCGGGGCTGCAATCCAGGGCGGTATTCTCGGCGGAGACGTCAAGGACGTGCTCCTTCTCGACGTCACACCCCTCTCCCTCGGTATCGAGACCCTCGGTGGGGTATTCACAAAACTGATCGACCGGAACACGACGATTCCGACGCGGAAGAGCCAGATCTTTTCGACCGCGGCGGACAACCAGACCGCGGTAAGCATCCACGTCCTCCAGGGCGAACGGGAGATGGCAGCCCAGAACCGGACCCTCGGCCGTTTCGACCTCGTCGGTATTCCCGCGGCACCCCGGGGGGTTCCTCAGATCGAGGTCTCCTTCGACATCGACGCCAACGGTATCGTTCACGTTTCGGCCAAGGACCTCGGTACCGGAAAGGAGCAGAAGATCCGGATCGAATCCTCGTCGGGTCTCTCGGAACAGGAAATCGACAATATGGTCCGGGAGGCCGAAAGCCACGCCGAAGAGGACAAGAAAGCCCGGGACCTTGCCGAAGCCCGGAACGAAGCCGATTCGATGATCTATTCGACGGAGAAGTCCCTCGGAGAGTTCGGCGACAAGATCTCGGACGCCGACAAGGAAAGGATTAACAGCGCCATCGCCGACCTCCGGTCCGCCCTCGAGGGGGAGAATCCCGAGCAGATCAAGGCCAAGTCGGAGGAGCTCAAGCAGGCTTCGTACAAGCTCGCCGAAGAGGTGTACAAGCAAGCCGGAGAGCAGGCGGCTTCGGATCAGCAGGATTCCGGCGGCTCCAACGGCTCCGGCGACCAGACCACCGGAGCCTCCGGGGACAACGTGGAAGACGTCGACTACGAAGTAGTCGACGAAGAAGAGAAGAATGAGTAGCGGTCGCGGCTTCGGAGATGGCTAAGCGGGACTACTACGAAGTCCTCGGGGTATCCAAAGGCGCCCCGAAGGACGACATAAAAAAAGCCTACCGTCGTATCGCCGTTGCGAACCATCCTGACAAGAACCCGGGTGACAAGGCCGCGGAAGAGCGCTTCAAGGAGGCCACCGAGGCCTACGAAGTCCTCGCCGACGAGAAGAAGCGACAAACCTACGACCAGTTCGGTTTCGCCGGCCTCGAAGGAATGCAAGGGGGTGGCGGTTTCCACGACTTTTCCCACGCGTTTCGCGACTTCGAAGACATTTTTGGCGACTTCTCGGGCATCTTTGATGGCTTTTTCGGCGGCGGCGGTGGGCGGCGACGGTCCGGCCGGGGGAGCGTTCAGCGAGGGGCTGACCTCCGATACGATGTCGAGGTAACCTTCGAAGAAGCCGCCTTTGGAACCCAGCGCGAAGTAGCCTTCCGAAAGAGCAGTAGCTGCGAGCACTGCGAGGGGTCCGGTGCGGAGCCGGGAACCGGAAAGAAGACCTGCCCGAGCTGTGGTGGCGTCGGTCAGGTTCGCCGGAGCTCCGGTTTCTTCTCCATTGCCAGTACCTGTCCCACCTGCGGTGGGGTCGGTTACGTTCTCGACGATCCCTGCAAGAAATGCCTTGGCACCGGAACCCAGGAGAAAGAGCGTCGAATCAAGGTGACGATTCCGCCGGGGATGGAGTCGGGGAAGCGGATCGCCCTCAAAGGGGAGGGGGACGCCGGTCCCAGCGGAGGGCCTTCGGGAGACCTCTTCGTCGTCGTTCACGTCAAACCCCACGAGTACTTCGAGCGCCACGGAAGCGACGTCTACTGCGTTATTCCGATCAGCATCACCCAGGCTGCCCTCGGAGGGGAGATTGTGGTTCCGACCCTCGCCGGGAAGCAGGCAAAGGTCAGAATTCCACCGGGAACCCAGAACGACCGCGTTCTTCGCCTCAAAGGTGAGGGAATACCCAATCTCCATAACCCGGATCGCCGGGGAGACATGTATATTAAGATTTTGGTGACCGTCCCGGGGAATCTTTCCGGGCGCGCCAAGTCGCTCCTTAAGGAGTTTGCAGAAGTTGAAGGGGAGGACAATAGCCCGAAACCGGTACCCCTCTCGGAGTTGCGGTAAGGGCGTACGCGCATGCTTCCGGCTATCGGACTTGTTGCGGAAGCGCTGACGACATTCATCTGCGGTCTTTACACCGGGTTCCGCTTTGCTCATCGACACACTCTCAGCTTACTCCGGGGGCTCTCCGAGCTGAGTATTCTCTGCGGCTTTGCAGTCCTACCTTGGTTCGTCGACTCGTCTTTCGGCGGTGCCGTCGCTTCGAGTATGGTCTCCGGGGGGCTCTTCGTCCTGGCATTCGGCCGGTTTCATCTCCACCTCCTTGCCTTGCTCTCTTTTTCTGCGGTTGCCCTTGGCTTTTCCGCCGCCACCCTCTCGGGGAACCAGGCCCTCGGTCTGCTGCTCTGGGAGTCACTTCTGGTCGTGCCGGCAACCCTTGATATCCTGCTGTTTCGAAGAGGCTCTCGGGGCCTCGGACGGATACGAATTCGGGAGGCCCTCCCGTTCTTAGCCGTTCTCCTGCTCCTGGCGGAGCTTTTTCTCTATCGCCGGGGAGTCCGGAGTACCTCTTTCGTCGTATCGGTGGTGACCCTCGGGGTTGTCCTACTCTGGATAGGGACCCGGGAAGCCTCTCGGCCCGAGGCCGGCGCTTTCTCCGGCTTTCTCGCCCTGGGTGTTCTCCACGAGTACCGGACGCTCCTCGGGCGGTTGCAGCTCCTCAGCGATTTTGGCACGCGTCGCAGCCAGGACTTAGAGGTCGCGGAGCGGGGGACCGATCCCCTCGGCCTTATCGGTAGCGAGGTTCGCCTCTCCGCCGCATCCCTTCGCGGCTTGGACGCCCTCTACGGCCGGGAAACTGCGGTTGCGGAAACCCGGGTTCCCGGGGACGTCGAAGCGATCCTCCGGCTGGCGGGCCCCGTGTTTCGGCAATCCGGAAAGAAGCTGGAGATCCGGATGGAGGCGGAAATGGTTATCGCCGCTCCCCCGGCGGTTGTGCTGCACTGTCTCCTTATTTTCCTCCGTAACGCCTTAACGCACTCGGGGCACACGAGGGCGGCTATTCCCTCAGGGGCCGATCCGGGCCGAGTAGTTTTGACTTGGTCGACCACAGGCCCCGGGGGCGAGGCGCTCCTGCGGGTGGTCAATACGGTCGAAGCCCCGGAGGGCACGCGTCCCGAGCGGAGGTCTCCCGGGCAACCGGGATGGGGGAGGGGGCTTCGTATTGTCCGGGGCCTCGCCGGGCCCTACGGCGGGGCTCTCTTCGCGCGACGAAACGGCGCCTCCTATTCCGCCGAGTTGCGATTTCCCCTAAGTAAGCCCTTCTGAAACTTCGATAATCGTACCGAGTCGTCTTGTCGTTTCTCCGGCATTGCGGTATCTACGTTTAAACGAGGTTGTAAATGAAATGGACAATTCTCCCGGCTCTGGTTCTCCTGCCGGTGATGGTTCTCGCCATCTCCACGGGGGACGCCGAGTACCCCCGAGAGACCGCGCCCGATCAGTACTTCGATGTGAGCGAGTACGACGATACCTGGATTACCTCCGACCGCGACGAAGACGGCCGGATCGACTACGCTCTTCGGCTGACCGAACGGCTTCAGAAGGATCGAGAGGCGGTAGACTTTAACTACGACGGGTCGATGGACGACTTCTACTTCTACGCGAACGAAGTGCTCGTTCGCCAAGAGGTGGACACCAACTTCGACGGAAGGATAGACCTTTGGGTGTTTCTCTATCGGGGAGTCTACGTCGAGCGCTACGAACGGGACACCGACTTCGACGGGATGCCGGACGTCATCAAGGACTATGTTACGGAGTAGTCCCGTTCTCGGGGTAAACGCGGTTTCCGAGCTCTTCCGTCGGGGAATCCCTCGGGGGACCCTGCTCTTCGCCGGGGGGAACAAGCGCGTTCTTGACCTAGTCAAGGAGGCCGAACGCCTCGGCGTGGAGACTCGGCGTTACGAGGCGAAGGAGCTCGCCCGGTACGGGGTGCCCCAGAGCCAGCCGATCGTGTTCCTCGCCGCCGGCTCCCCGGACTCACTCTCCTTGCGCGATTTCCTCGACCGGAAGCGGGATCCGTCGTCCCTTACCATCTTTCTCGACGGCGTTACCGACCCCCACAACATCGGGGCGATCTACCGGGTAGCGGACCAATTCGGGGCCGAGGCTGTGGGGCTTCCGGGCCGCCGGTCCGGGGGTATCAACGAAACGGTCGCCAAGACCTCCTCCGGCGCGGTGTTTCACGTGGAGACGGTTCAGCTCGACAGCGTGGCCGAAGCGATTCGCCGGGCCAAGGAACACGGTTTCTGGATCTACGGCGCCGACGCCCTGGGAACAACCCCGGAACGGCTTCGGTTTGCCGGGCCCGCAATTCTGGTTATGGGAAGCGAAGGCAAGGGGATGCACCGTCTCGTCCGAGACCGGTGCGACGACCTCGTAGCGATTCCGACATGGGGTCAGGTGGATTCTCTCAACGTGTCGGTGGCCACGGGAATCTTAGCCTACGAGCTCCGGAGACAACTCGGAGCGCCGACGCCCCGGGGAACACTCTAAGCCGGCCGCGGTTCAGGCCGTCTTGGTAGGCTTCTATGAGCCGAATATCCGGGCGCCGACGTCCGGGCGGTACCAGGCGCCTTCGAAGGCCACATCTTGCGCATTCCGGTACGCCAGACTTCGGGCCGCAAGCAGGTCTTGGCCGGTTCCGACGACCGTGAAGCATCGCCCGGAGGGTGTAATAATCGCGCCCTCTTCCCGGCGGGTTCCGGCGTGGAATACGTGGAGGTGATCCGTCCACTCCGGAAGCCCTTCGACACGCGCCGGCTTCGATTTTCGGGTCGGATAGCCTTCGGAGGCTACTACGACCCCGACCGCGGCTTCCCCGGTGGTGTGTACCTCAACACCCGATATCGTTCCGTTCAGCATGTCCCGGCAGAGGTCTACGAAATCGTTCCGGATAAGGGGCAGGAGAGCCTGGGTCTCCGGGTCTCCGAACCGAACGTTATACTCGAGGACCTTGGGGCCCTCAGGGGTGATCATCAATCCGAAGTAGAGAACCCCCTGGTAACCGAGACCGTCCTCGGCGATTCCGCGGAACGTGGGTTTTACCACCTCTTCGACGACCCGGGTCCAGTCACCTTCGACGGCCCAGGGGACAGGACAGACCGCGCCCATTCCGCCGGTGTTCGGCCCGGTATTCCCGGCTCCCGCCTTCTTGTAGTCCGCGCAGGGCGGTAGAAGAAGGTAACCCTTCCCGTCGGTTAGGGCGAATACCGAAAGCTCGTAGCCGGTGAGAAACTCCTCCACCACCAGGCTATCGTCCTCTAAGACCGCCGCGCCGAAGCTTCGCAGTTCTTCCCGATCCTCCGACTCGAGGACGCCCTTTCCGCCGGCAAGGCCACTCTTTTTGATAACCACCTTGCCTTTGAGGCCGTCGAGGTACTTTTCGAAGGCCGGCAGGTAGGTAAATGTCTTGTACTCGGCCGTCGGAATCGCGTGACGGGCCATGAAGTCTTTTGAGAACGCCTTGCTGCTCTCGAGCTGGGCGCTCTTCTTCCCCGGGCCGATCGCCGGTATTCCCTCGGCTTTCAACCGGTCGACGACGCCTTGTGCGAGGGCGGTCTCCCCGCCGACGAAAACCAGGTTGATCTGCAGCTCCCGGCACCGTTCGATTACCGTCCCGACATCATCCTGGCCGACACCCGGAAGATTCGTCGCCACCTCGTCGGTGCCGGCGTTTCCCGGGGCGACGAAGAGCCCCGAGATCTTGCGGCTCTTGGAAAACTTCCAGGCGAGTGCGTGCTCCCGGGCGCCTCCACCGAGGATCAACACC
>CAYPUT010000094.1:0-12190 GCA_964413945.1 uncultured Spirochaetaceae bacterium | reverse complement strand
TCGGGCTCGGGCGCCGGGGGCGGGGTCTGTGGCGGCGTTTGGGGCTCCGGCCTGGTCTGGGGCTCCGGGGCGTTAAGCTCCACCCGGAGCGGCGGAAGGTGGTCCGGGAGAGGGGGCGCGGAGGCAAAGAAGCCGGAGAGAACCGCTATTATCAGATGAACGACCACCGAGAAGCCGACGGCGATCGATAACCTGTCCCGTTCTTGGCGTATCATTCTGCGGGAAGCGTCCTTAGGTTGACCGCCCGGTAGCCCCGGGACCGGAGTTTATCGAGGACCGAAACCAGCACCTCGTAAGAGACGTCCCGGCTCCCCTCGAGAACGACGCTCCGGACGGCCGCCGCGTCTTCCTCGGTGGGCGTAAGCTCGTCGAGAACGCCGCCGAGGCCCTCCAGAGTCGTCCGGTCCCGGTTCACGTAGACCTCCTCCGGAGAGACCACCGTAACCACCAGGCGGTCCATCACCACGGGCTCCGAGGAGGTGGAGGTCGGAAGGTCGAGGGCGATTCCCGGTGTCATGATGAAGGTGCTCGACACCATAAAAAAGATGACGAGCTGAAACACGACGTCGATCATCGGAACCAGATCGACGACAACCGTCGGCTTGAGCCGTCTATTGAACCGCACGACGGTCTCCCTTGATCAGGAGCACCAGCTCGGTAACCCGGTTTTCGATCCGGATTATCATGTGGTTCACGCGGCTTACCAGGTAGTTGTAGAAGATGATGCTCGGAATCGCGACCACGAGGCCCGCGGCGGTAGTCAGAAGAGCCTCGGAAATGCCCTGGGCCAGGAGCGCCGGGTTCCCACCGGCGGCTTCGAACTCGCCGAGGACGCCGAAGGCGCGGATGTTTCCCGTGACGGTACCGAGGAGCCCCAAGAGGGGGGCAATATGGGCGATGGTCCCGAGAAACGAGAGGTAGCGCTCGAGCCGGGGTATCTCCATGTTGGCGGCGTCGGTAATCGCGTCTTTTATCGACTCCTGGGAATAGTGGCGGTGCTCGATGGCCACCTTCATCAGATTGGCAAAGGGAGTCGGGTTCGCCTCGCAGATCGAGAGCGCTTCGTCGAAATGGCTCTTCTCCAGGGTACTCTTGAGGCGAGCAAGGAGGGGGGCTTCGTCTCCCTTGATCTTCTGAAGATAGAGAAGCCGTTCGACAACGATAGCGACGGCGATAATCGAGAGTCCGAGAATGGCGTACATGAGCAGTCCGCCACGGTCTAGCAGCGCAAGCATAGATAAACTCCTTACAGATTAATACGCGTGAGTACGGCGAAGAGAAAGCCGGGATCGATGAAGGGAAGATCCGCGGTCACTTCTTTGCCGAGAGCGGGACGCCCGTCGTCCAAGAAGAACGAGAAGATGTCCCGTACCTCGACCGATATTTCGATGGAATCCGTCGCCGAAATGTGCCCCGCGAGGGTTAGCTCCGGGGCCACGAGGGTGTAATAGACCTCGGCGGTAAAATTTGCATCTCCCCGGAGCGTTTCCGTCCGGTTCGAAACGCCCACGTCGACCCCGAGAGTCTGAGGCGCCTCGAGATTGCTCCGATCGCCCAAAAGCGCCTCCCAGGAAAAACGGCTACGCCACCAGGAGCCCTCCAACAGCAGCGAAGCCCTTGGAATGAGGCGCCGGAGGGTCACGGTCTCGTATTCGTAGAAGCTCGTGGTGGGGTCGTAACGGTCGACATCGATGGCGTCGTAGCGCTCCTCCACGTCGGCTCCGGCTTCCAAGGTGGCCCGTTGGTCGACGATGTTCAGGCTTACCGAGCCTCCGAGGACCCAGGCGTCCTGCCGCAAGAGGAGGTTTCCGTTCTCGTCGGTCAACGAAAGAAAGGGCAACCGTTGCCAGGCATCCCCATAGGAACGCTCCGTCGATTCGTAGCCGCCGGCGACCTCGAGGGTCAGAAAGTCGGTGAGAATGGCGGTGATGCCCAACGAAAAGGGCATTACCGCCGAATCGCCGATCCGCCATGCGACCCCGACGCTCGCCGAGAGGAGCCAATCCTGCCAGTAGGAGGTCTCGGCTCCAATCGATCCCCGGAGCGTTTGGACTAAATCGTCGGTGTCCTCACCGCCGTCCACCGAGCGGAACCGGTAGCTCCCGGCGATAGTGGTGTCGGTGGTCTCGGTGGAGATAATGAGGCTCGCTTCCGGCGAGAAGACGAGCTCGGAATCCCGGGGCGAGAGAGACCCGCCGTCGCTGTTGTATATCCGCTGGGAGGTCGAGATGTTTCCCCCGGCGGTAACGGTCGCGATGGGCGAGGCAGCGTAGTCCATTGACGCGGCCCCATCGACCCGCCGGGAGTTCGCAGAGTAGTAATCCGAAAAGCCCTGAAACCCCCGCTCGGCCTCGGAGAAACGACCCTGGACCTCCCCCCCCAAGGTGTCACCCCGACCGGAAACCGCGATGCCGATCTGGTCGTCCCTGTCGAAGAAGCCGTTTCCCGGTTCTTCGAAGTTGTAGCCGTCCCGAGCCTCGTGGCTAAAGTCGAACTGGAACCCCGGCGTAGCTCCGATTCGATAGAGGGATATCGCCCCGATGATGTAGCTCATCGAACCGGCACCGAAGAGACCGTTGCTGTAGAGGCTTCCGGTGCCGCTCCCGCCGAGGGGAACCGCCTCCCCTGTCGGCGGCGGCAGGACGAACAGGTCCTCCGGGACTTCCAATTCCCCTGGCTCCGGAAGTGGGGTCGCGAGAGCCGCCATCCGGGGATCCCCGAGGGTCGGCAGGTCCGCATCGAGGTCTTCCGGTGCCGCCTCTTCTATGCGAAGGAGCTCCTCCGGGAGGACAATCTCGCTCTCTTCCAAGACGCTCTGTTCTTCCGGAAGGCTTTCCCGGCCGAAGACCGAGAGCGAGGCCGAAAAGAAGACGAGGCAACACACGAAAGCAGCGAGATGCAGGGTTCTCAAGAGCCGTTCCCCCTCAAGAGTCGCCGGGCCTCGGCGGTCCACTCGGAGTCCGGTATCGCGTTTTCCATCCGTTGGACGATCTCCCGGGCCTCGTCGAAGCGGCGGGATCGCGTCTTCATTTCGACGGCTTTGTAGAGCGAACGCGCGGAGAGCTCCCCGGAGCCTGTGGCCGCCGCGTTCAGGAAGTAGCGGGCGGCCTCTTCAACGTCTCCTTCCCGGGTGGCAAACTCACCAAGATAAAAGAGCGCCTGGGCCGCATCCGCCGGTGTCTCCGGCTGCTTCTCCGCGGTCTCTTCGAGGAGATCCACCACCAAGGCGCTACTGACTCGGTCTGCGGTGCCTTCGTAGAGGATGTAGGCGGCAAGGTTGAGTATCGCATCCCGCCCACCTGCCGTCTGGGACCGCCCACCATCGTCGATGGAGACCCAGAGACGGGCCTCTTCCTTTGAAAGCCCCCCGATGCGGAGAATCAATTCGTCGGTGCGCCTCCGTGCGTCGACCGCCTCCCCCCGGTCGGGATAGCGAGAAGAGAGCTCTGAGAGACTCTCCAAGGCCCTCCGGAGGTCACCCCGCTCTTCGTAGAGGTCCGCCGCCCCGGCGAGGGCTTCCCCTCGAAAGGGGCTCGAGGGGTACTCGTCGATCAGTCGCTCCCACAGCAGGAGGGCTCCGGTATCCTCGCCCAACTCGAGAGACGCAACGCCGCCCCAGTAGAGGGAGGCGTCTACAAAACGCCCCGCCGGGTAGTTACGACGGTATTCGAAGAACGCCTCCCTGGCGGCCCCGTGGTCCTCGTCGCTCTGGAGAATCTCTCCCCGGCGGTAGAGCGCCTCCTCGCCGAGGGGGCTCCGGGGATACCGCTGGAATAGATCGAGGAGCAGGGCAACGGCCCGGTCGCTCCTCCCCGCCTCGTTGTGTATCTGCGCTTCTTCGAAGAGGGCGTCGTCCGCGAAGGGGGAGCTATCGCCCCACTCGGAGGAGACGATACCGAATTGCCGGAGGGCGGCGTCGTTTTGCCCTCGGGCCCGGTAGAGCTGACCGAGGACGAAGGTAGCCTCCGCCTTGAGAGGATCTTCGGCTCCCTCGGCGGAAATCGCCCGTTGGAGCGCGGTCTCCGCCGCGTCGAAGTCGCCGGCCGCGTAGGAAACTTGCCCGAGGAGGTAGAGGGCCCTCGGCCGGAGAGGATGACTCTCTATTCTCCGAACGAAACGGTCGAGGGCGCTCCGCGCTTCGGCGTAGTTACCGACCCGGTATTGGGACCATCCGTAGTAGTACAAGGTCGAGGCTTCGAGGCCCCGGAGCTCCGGCGGCGGCTCGGGGGACTCGAAGTAAGGCAGCACGGTCTCGAACCGCGCGGCGGCCTCCTGGTATCGCTTCGCTCGGACGAGGGAGAGGGCCGCAAAATAGTCCGGAATCCCGACGGCACCTTCCTGCTCCTTGAGCCGGTCCGCCTCCCGGAGTACCTCGTCGTGACGTCCGCTCCGATAGAGAAGGGTCAGATAGGCGATTCCTCCGTCGGTATCTCCCGGACGAAGCGTCAGATAGGATCGAAGATTCGCGAGGGCGCTGTCGGTGTCGTTCGACTCCCGGGCGAGGAGGTATCGGAACCAGTAGTACTGGGCCTGGGGTATGGCACCGGCGTCGACGGCTTCGAGGGTCTCCCGGGCGGCTCCAAGTCGACCGAGGTGGAAGTACGCGTAGGCAAGATGGTACCGGACCACGGAAGCCTGATCGAAGCCCGGGAAGGTTTCCAAAAGATCCTCGAGGGCCCCGGCGGCTTCGGACCACCGGCCCCGGTCGATATCCACGAGGGCCCGTCGCAGAAGAAGCCGGGGCGACTCCCGGTTACTCCAGCGGAAGGCCTCGTCGAGATGGCCGGCAGCGGCGTCGTACCGCCCTTGATCCGAAAGGGTCCGCCCGAGATAGATCGCGGCCACTACCGCGTCGTCCCGGCTATCGGCGTTTTCGTAGCGGTCCCGGGAGGACCAGGACTTGCGCAGATAGAGCTCCGCGGTTTCGAGGCGTCCCTCGGAAAAATTCTCCACCCCGAGGCGGAGCCAGAGATCCTGAAGAACCCTCGGTTGAGCCGCCAGGGACAACTCCGCCCGTTCGACGAGAGCCTGACGCTCCTCCGGGGAGACAAGACCAAAGAGCCTCCGGTAGGCCACCGCCGCTACGTCCGCTGTTTCGTCGAGGAGGGTCCGGAATTGCGCCTCGGCTTCCTGGGTCTTTCCGACACCGAGGAGGGCTTCGGCGACGTAGAGGGAAAAGCGCGGTCTCCACCGGTGGTCGAAGCGGTCGAGAGAAACGCCCTCCCCGAGACCCAGTACCCCGTCGAAGTCGCCGTTCTGCACCAGGAGGGAGGCAAGGAGGGTCGCGGCGTAGGGCTCCTCCTCGGGCGTCGCGGAGGACAGAGTCCTGCGAAGATCCTCCGTCGCCTCCCCTTCCCGGCCCAGGGCAATCCGGCTGAGCGCCCGGTAGAGAAGCGCCTGGGAGTGCTCCGAGGCTTCGACGTTACCTTCGAGAAAGCGAGTCAACTCCTCGATCGCCTGGTCGAATTGATCCAGAGCGTAGAGGTTAACGCCCTTCCAGAACGAAACGAAGGGCAAGAACCGGGTCGACCGGAACCGGGTCTCGACCCGGCGGAGGAGCGCGAGGGACGAGCTGTAGCGCCCGATACGATAGAGGCTTACCGCCTTCCGGTACTGGGCGTCGGGGACGAATTCCGATTGAGGATACTCGTCAATGAGGTTGTCGTAACGCTGTATGGCTAGGAGGTAGTCTCCGGCGCTGTAGCGGTTTTCCGCCTCGAGGAACAACTCACGGTCCAACGCACTCAAGGTCGCCAGACCGAGGAGACATCCAAGCGCCGCTACCGCGAGGGCGCGCCTCATATAGGCCTAAAATAGCTCAGTTAGCGAGAATATTCAATCTGAGGAAGTTGGAAGCCACCGGAAGCCGGAATCCGTACCAGGTGGACGTTGTCCCCGGGATAGCGCCGGTTCAAACTTTCGACACCGGTCTCGACGTTCCGTTCCAGCACGACCGCCTGAAACCGCCCCTCTTCGTCGAAATAGGGAAAGAAGACGGCGACGTGGACGTGTTGATGGAGCACCGGAGTCGAGCCGAAGGGCGTGTTGATCGACCCGAGGTAAAAGTGGCCCGGCTCCCGTATCGCCAAGAAGTAGAGAATCCTGCCGAGATCCTCCAAGGGGTACCCCACGTCCTCGACGTACCGGGAAAAGGGGACTTGCCGCACGTCGGCAAACTCCGGGTGGGGAAGCCCCGCCGGCTCGATGCCGGTTCCCGCCTCGAGCGCCCGAGCAATATTTCGGGTCCAGTCGAGGCCGAAGTAGGGATCCCTCTCGCCTTCGAGGCGGTTCGACCACTGGTGGCCCCGGAGGCCGAGATGCTTCTCCTTAAGCGGATCGATCGGAAGGTAGCGCTGGTGCCGCGGATAGTAGAGACCGTCGGCTATCCATTTGGCAAACCCGGAACAGTTGAACCCCGGCTGTCCCTCCTGGAGGACCAAGTCGTCGATAAAGACCAGCCGGCCGTGCTCGTCCATGGCGCCGTCTTCCGCATCCGGGAGGGAGGGAAGCATTCTCCTCGCTTCCCGGACCATCGACCGGATAGTTCCATAGCCCTCGGGCGGAACGGTGGGATAGACAAGGTCCCACCGGACGAGTCCCCGGGTCTGAGAAACAATCTGGGAAAAAGGGGCGATCAGCAGCTCCTCGAACGAGCTCGGGAGAACGATTCCGCTGTACACCCGGGAGCCGGCGAGGTAGAGATCCATGACCGACCGCTCTCCGTCGGGAAATACCCGGGCGAAGAAGCCGGGGTCGCTCCGGAGAAAGACTTTAAACTGGACAAAGGAGCCGTCGACCATGCTTCTCTTAATGATGTAGCTGCCCCGGCTATAGATCGGATAGTCGTCCCCGACTTGATTCGCAAAGACCAGGTAGAAGCTGTCGTTCTGTTGCTCGACCGACACACGAACCCGTGTCGGCACGGACTGCTGCCGAACGACGCGGTCCCGGAAGCCGAGCACCTCGTTTCGCGCTCCGAAGACCGTCTCCTGAAGAAAGAGCCGGGCGTCGTGGGTGTCGTAGAGCTCCGTAGGGGCCGCCGAGACCAGTTCCGCGGCGGCGGGCCGGAGACCAAAGGAGAGAATCAGAAGCACAAGGGCGACATTTCGTACCATTCTGGTTCTATTATCGGCCGGTTTTCCCTCTCGGTTCAACGTCCCTTGTCCTGACGTCGATCCGGACCGGAACATCGGCGAAGCCGATCTCCTTGCGAATCTGGTTCTTGAGGTAGCTGATGTACTCCTGGGTCAAACCCGTTCGGTTGGTAAATACCACAAAGGTCACCGGATTGGCCGAGACCTGGGTTATGTAGCGAAGCTTAATCCGGCCGCCCCGAACCACCGGAGGGGGATACTTATCGACCCACCGTTGGAAAGATCGGTTGAGGGGTCCGGTATCCACCCGCCTGTTCAGCTCTGCGTAGACTCCGAAGACCGTCTTGATGAGCTGGTCCAGGTTTTCGCCGGTATGCGCCGAGACGGCGACCACCGGGGCAAAGTGGAGCACGGGGAAGAGGTACTCGATGCGATCCTTGACCGCCCGAAACGCGTTGGGCAACCGGGGGACCAGATCCCATTTGTTCAGGACCAGGACCACGCCCCGTCCTCGATCGACCGCCAGGGAGGCTATCTTCTTGTCCTGCGCGGCAAGTCCCTTCTCCGCGTCGATCATCAGGAGAATGATGTCCGCCTCGTCGATCGAGTGGATAGAGCGGTTTACCGAGTAGTATTCGAGGTCGTCGGAGACCCGCGACTTTCTGCGGATCCCCGCGGTGTCGACCATCACCAGGTCCCTCCCCTTCCAGTTTACAAGGCTCGAGACCCGGTCCCGAGTCGTGCCCGGAATCTCGGAAACCAGAGCCCTCTCCTCTCCGAGGAGGGCATTCAGAAGGGTCGACTTTCCGGTATTCGGTTGCCCGAGAATGGCGACCCGGGGGACCGCCGGCAAGGAGGGCCCCTCGTCGGTTTCCTCGGCCAGGGTTTCGGGTTCCGGAAGAACCGCCAGGAGGGCGTCCTGCAACTCTTCGATACCCCGGCCGTGCTCCGCGGACACCGGCAGCAGGGTGTCGAAACCGAGGGTATAACACTCCCCGAGCAACTCCTCTCGTTTCTCCGAGTCCACCTTGTTGGCTACCAGAACCACCTTTTCCCGGTGAGGCATCAACTCCTCGGCAAACTCTTCGTCTTCCGGCGTCAGGTCGGTTACATCGACCACAAAGAGAATAAGGTCGGCCCGGGAGAGAATCCCGATGCTCCGCCGGGCAACCAGGTGCGTGAGGGCATCCCCCTCCCGGGAGAGGCCACCGGTGTCGGCGAAGAGTATTCTCCGGTCCCGGAGGGTCACGACCTCCTCGACGATGTCCCGAGTGACCCCGGGCGTAGGGTGGGTGATGGCGGTACGCCTTCGAACAAGACGGTTGAATAAGGTGGACTTCCCGACATTCGGGCGTCCGACAATTGCCACCAGGGGCGCCGGATGGACGCCCCCGGAGCTAGGTTGTTCTGACATCGAACTGACGCTCCATTAAGTCTGCGATAAAGCCGTCGACCTCACGAAAGGAGCGCATTCCCATAACCGTCTCGACGACGTCCACCGCCTCCCGGCGGGATACGGCCCGGAGGATCCGCTTGACCTCGGGGATGAGCGCCGAGCTCATGCTGAACTCGTCCACGCCGAGGCCGAGAAGAACCACCGTGGCCACCGGGTCCCCCGCCATTTCGCCGCAGAGGGCGACCGGAATGGCTGCTTCTTTGGCGGCGGTTATGACCTTCTTGAGGAGTCGAAGTACCCCGGGGTGAAAGGGTTCGTAGAGGTAGGCGATTTTTTCGTTTCCCCGGTCGACCGCGAGAGTGTATTGAATAAGGTCGTTGGTGCCAATAGAGAAGAAGGCGACCTCCTTCGCCAGAATGTCCGCCGTCATCGCCGCGGAGGGTACCTCTATCATGATTCCCAGTGGAACATCCGGGTCGAAGGGTATCCCCTGGCCGGTCAATTCTGACTTTACCGATTCGATAATCTCGTATACCTGCCAGACCTCTTCTATTCCGGAGATCATCGGAAACATAATCCGGAGCTTTCCCCGGACCGAGGCACGGTACAAGGCCCTGAGCTGCCGTCGAAAGAGGTCTTTCCTGTCGAGAGAAAAGCGAATCGCACGCCACCCGAGGATCGGGTTTCGTTCGACGATCTCTGCCAGCTCCGGAACGACCTTGTCTCCCCCGATGTCGAGGGTCCGGATGGTGACCGGCTTGTCCCCCATCGCGGTCAGAACCGAGGCGTAGGCTTCACACTGCTCGTCCTCCGTCGGGGGCCGTCCGGGCGCAAGGAAGAGGAACTCCGATCGATAGAGCCCCACTCCGTCGGCGCCGTGGGATACGACCGAATCGACTTCGTCGGGAACCTCGATATTGGCCATCACCTTAAGGTGGAGCCCATCCGTGGTAACCGCCGGCATGCCGGTCTGGCCGAGGAGCTCGGCTTCCCGGCTCTTCCACTCGGCCTGCACCTCGAGGTAGTGCTGCACGGACGCCTCCTCGGGCCGGACAACCACCACGCCCCGATTCGCGTCGACCACGACCTCGTCTCCCCAGCGGACCCGAGAGCTGATGTCCTTACACCCGACGATCGTCGGAATCTCGAACGCCCGGGCGAGTATCGCGGTGTGAGATGTCCGCCCCCCGGCGTCCATCGCTATACCGAGAACCTTGTCCCGGGGAATGGTAAGGGCAACCGAAGGCAGAAGGTCGTGTGCCACTAAGACCACCGGCTCTTGCAGATCCACGAGGGAGATATGCTCCCGGTAGAGCAGGTGATTCATGATGCGCCGGCAGACGTCCTGGAGATCCGCAGACCGCTCCCGAAGGTACCGGCTTCCCCGGGCGTTCAGATTCGCAAGATACTCGTTGGTGACCGCGGAGAGCGCCCGTTCGACGTTGCACTGCTCTTTCCGAACGCGTTTTTCGATCGTGCCGAGGTATTCCGGGTCCTCGAGCATCAGGACGTGGGAATCGAGGAGCTCCTGGTGAACGCGCTGGGAGCGATACCCCGGCATGTCGCGCAGAGAATCGAGCTCCCCCCGGGCCGAGGCAACGGCGGCGTGGAGCCGGGAAACCTCGTCCTCCACGGCGGAAGCGTCGATCTCGTACTCCGGGACATTGGGAAAATCGTCTACGTAGATAAACGCTTTGCCGATGGCGATCCCCGGGGATACGGAGATACCTCGAATTTCTCTCATAGCGCCCGCACTATAAGGTCATTGGTAGGTTGAGTCAAAGAGATTCTCCTTCGGTGCACGGCATGATCTCTCAATGGGAACTGAGATGTCGTCGATAGTAATGATAGCATGGCGCAACGACAGACAAAAAGTAGGAAGAAGGCCTCCTTCGGTGTCCTCTTCTGGCTCGCATTCCTACTCCTCGTACTCGTGGTCTTTCTTTACAACCGGACCACCATCGAAAACGTCCTCGAGACAACGGGGCTCGTCGAAGTGCTCCGGGAGCGGTTCAACGGCGACGAAGAGCCGGAGATCGTCCAAGTCGATCCGGATGAGGACCCCAACGTACTCGATGGTCCCGAGGAGGCGCCAAGAATAGTCGATTTGCCACCGGAAACCGCCCCGGAGCCGGTTCCGCCGGCCGACCCGGATAGCCGGGACGAGGCGGAAAACCTCCCCGACGTAGAGGAGGGACCCGCCGGGGTGCCCCAACGCCCGGACACCGATTCGAGAGATGCCGGCGACGAACCGGAGCTCCGGCGGCGAAACTCCAACATCTACTTTATTCGGGTGACCGACCAGGGCACGATCTATCCCGAAGGTGTAATCCGGGAAGTTGCATACACGAACAACCCGATGACCGAAACCTTGAACACCCTTCTCGAAGGTCCCACCAGCGACGAGCTGAACCTCGGACTGTTGAACCTTATTCCCGACGGAACCCGCCTTCTCTCGGCGGCGGTCCGGGACCGGGTCGCTTATCTAAACTTCAGTGAAGAGTTCCGCTTTAATCCCATGGGGTTCGAAGGACTGATGGCCCAACTGCAGCAGATCGTCTATTCGACTACCGAGTTCTCGACGGTGGAGCGGGTGCAGATTCTGATCGAGGGCGAGTTGGTCGAATACCTCGGCGTCGAAGGGCTTTTTGTCGGAAAGCCGCTCTCCCGGGACTCTTTCGGCTAGCTCCCTTCGACCTCGATATCCTCCGGTCGAAGAACGGACCCCCGGTCCCATTCCTGGCCCCTTTCCCGGGGCCGAAAAAGGAAAAATGCTTCCCGGTTACCCCGGCGCCCCCGGATCGGGGAGAGCATCCACGCCGTCGCCACGATGCCGTCGCTTTGGAGCTCGGAGACGACGGTTCGCAGCAGCTCCCCGAGGAGGGCGC
Source organism: uncultured Spirochaetaceae bacterium (assembly GCA_964413945.1). Classification (GTDB taxonomy): domain Bacteria; phylum Spirochaetota; class Spirochaetia; order DSM-27196; family PWMO01; genus CAYPUT01. The sequence goes on along the minus strand of CAYPUT010000094.1, from coordinate 812 downwards.
TGTCCCGGACGACGCCGTCGAACTCCTGCGTCTGCTGCTGCCCGCGGCGCCCGGCGAGCTCGAACTGCGGCTTTACCAGGGTAACCGCCTCCCCCCCGTCGGTAAGGTCGAGAAGCTTCGCGATAACCTTCCGCACCGTCCGAAAGGAGATATCACAGACGGCGGTCGACGGGCGGGGCTCCAGACCCTCGAGGTCCATGATGTTGGTCCCCTCGTGGGGGATAACCCGGGGATTATTCCGGAGCTCCGGGGAGAGCTCGTTCCGGCCGACGTCGACTGCGTGGACGAGGGCGGCGCCGTGTTTGAGCAGACAGTCGGTAAAACCGCCGGTCGAGGCTCCGGCGTCGAGAAAAATTCCCGAGGCGGGGATAACCCGGAACTCCCGGAGCGCAACCTCGAGCTTTTCTCCCCCCCTCGAAACGTAGCGCCGCCGTAGGAAGGTAACCTCTATCTCTCCGTGCGCCTTTTTGGGGAGCTGCGCCTTCGGATCCGTCAGTCGGACGCCGTCGATCAGCACCTCGCCGCAGACGATCTTTGCCAGGAGATACTCTTTGTTTCGGTAGGGAAATCGCCGTCGGAGCCCCTCGAGGAGAGTCACGGAGAGCCGAAACCTCAGACGAGGGAGTGCCGAAGGAGCCGCTCGACGGAGAGAGCCTTTCCCTCGGCAACATCGACGTCGACGATAAAACCGTTTATGTCCGCCGGTTGGTTCGGAACCTCGTTCCGGATCGGAATATGGGTTAGGACCCGTTGAACAGAAATATCACCGTCGAAGCCGATGACGCTGTTTCTGGGGGCGCAGGCGCCGAGAT
>CAYPUT010000093.1:0-12231 GCA_964413945.1 uncultured Spirochaetaceae bacterium | reverse complement strand
GCAACGGCTGTTGCATCTGCAGGTGCCTCCGCCGACGGCCAATCAGCGCGCCACATACCGCCTCCACTACGGCCCCGGCTATTTTCGGCGGCGCGTCCCGAAGCAGCTTCGCGAAGGGAAACATCGGCACCGCGAGATCCCCGAGCTCCGGCCGGGGTGGAATTTCTAGAGACACCAAATCCCGGTAGTCGTTAGGTAGCTCGACTCCCCGGGCCTTTGCAACCTCGGCAATCGCCCCTGCGATGGCATCCTTCCAGTACTCTCTCTCTCGTCGCATTCATTTATCTCCGTGATCCCAGGGTGGCCAGGGCCAGCATTCGGGTAAAGCGTTCGGGACCTTCACGACGGAAGGAACCGAGGGACGGGTCACAGACGGTGCACCGGTGGAGATTCCGTATCTCCGGCACCCCCGCCCGCTCCAGAAGACCCCGATTCGCCGCGGGCAGATCGAGGTAGGGGCCCTCGCCCCGGCGAACCACCGACGCCTCCCCGAAGCGCCGGGAAAAGAGCTCCCCCCGGGCCTCGTCGACCCGGTAGCAGCAGGCACCGATCGAAGGGCCGAGGCCTGCAACGACATCCTGCGGCTTCGAGCCGTAGACACCGTTCATCGCGGCGAGGGCGTTTCGGACGATGCCGGTCCCTCGCCACCCGGAGTGCAGCAGCGCCAAGACGCCCCGGCGGCGGTCGTAGAGGCAGATGGGCATGCAATCCGCGACGGTAATCCCGAGGACCTCAAGCGGATCGTCGGTTATCAGCCCGTCTCCCACCGCAACCGAGGGGCCCGCCCGCCGGACGATCCGCGAGTGGATCTGCCGGACCATCCGCAGCCGTTCCGGTTGAATACCCAGGGTGCCCAAGAGAGCCTCTCGCTCCGGGTGGTTCGCCCGGCTCGTGGGCCCCATGTCCCCGGCGCTCCGTCTCGAAAGAAACAAGGTGACGGGAAAATCGAGTAACTCGACTGCCATTGGGGCCTCGTCCCTCACGCGGCGAGATGGTAGACCAAGGTGCCCGGCAGGTCAACCGAGCGCATTGCCAAGCGCATCAGGCGAGGCGCGACTCGAGGTTCTCGAGACGCCGGACGGCGTTCCGCTCGACGTCAAAGACCCCGCCGATAACGTCCTGTGACTTCTTGAGAAAGGTAACGAGATCCGCCAGTTTCGCCATAAGCTCCTTGTTCCCCCGGCCGGCGATGTCGGTAAGGTTTGCCAGGGTGTCGTAGTGTCCCCCGATTTCGCCGTAGAGGATACCGGCGAGGACGTCGTGGAGTATCCGAATGTCTTCCACGCCCCGACGGATGATGGCCTCCGCATCGGCGTCGAAGGCTCGAACGGTAGTCCTCCGCTGGGCCCGACGGGTACCTAAGGAGCTTCCGTGCCGGGCCACCGCTTCGAGTCGCCTGGTCAACCCCCCTTCCGGTGCGACCCGGGCCTCCAGATCAGAAATCTCTTCGAGGCGGCGAGCGATCCCGTTGTAGGCGTCGGTAAAATCGGAACGGTTCTGATCCTTGTAGAAATCTCCCTCGATCAAGAGCGCCTTGAGGGCCCGGGCCTCCTCCCCCGCAAAGAGCTTTCGCAAGACCGCCTGGAGAATCGCCACGGAGAAGGCATGGGTACCCGTCTCCCCGGGATCGACCGCGGGATAACCGGGAAACTTGGTCGTGGTTATCCACTCGGAAGCCTCGAGAAGAATGGCGCGCTTTTTTTCCTCGGCGACAAAGGCCTGATACTGCTTCTCTAAGCGGCCGGTCCAGAAGCGCTTCAGGTACCCCGTCCAGTCCCCCGGGGATTCGAAGCCCCGGGGCACGTAGTGGAGCTCTCTGCGGAGGTACCGGGCGAGGCGGGTCAATGGTATCCCTTCCTCGAGGTCCACCAGACGGCGCAGCAGCGCCGTAACGTGGCGGGCCCACTCTTCCGGAGAAATCTGTTCTTCCGAGGAATCGGTCCGCTTCAGAATCAGGTAGACGGCCTTCAGGAGCCGATCCGAAGGGACGAATCGCCGTCGGTGGAACAGCTCGGCGATATCGACGATCGGCTGCTTGAGGGTATGGAGGGGCGCATCGGTGGTCTCGCCCTCTGCAAAGGGCCGGAGAGCCGGGGACAAATCGAGGTGGATGAGCCGTTTCAGCGCCGAGAGCGCCACCACGTCTAGGGAAATGCGTTCTTGCAGCTCCGTGGGAAGCAAGAGGAGCGCGTCGTCGAGATTTCGGAGGCAGCGCTTCTTGATCTGAAAGGGGGGAAGCTCCGATTCGTCTTTTACCACGACGAAGGGGTCGGTCTCCATGAGCAACCGGGAGTAGATGTCCGGGGAGGCTATCCCGAGGATGACCGCCGACAGCACCCCGGGATTGACCGACTCGATGCCGGTAAGCGCGCGGCTCAGGCGCTCGGCGGCATCGCTGATATCGTCGAGCTCCTGGGCAAGGGGGCGCAGCGCCAAGCCCCGGCGAAAATCGACGATGTCCCGACGCTCCGCCTGAATCTCCCGGGAGAGCTCCTTGAGGAGAAGATCGATAACGACCTCCTCCTTCGGACGTCCCGCGACGATGGCCTGAAGATAGACCATCAGACGCCGGAAAAAGCCGAAGCTCTCGAACTCCTTTTGAGGGTCGACGGCGTCCGGGGGCCGATCGTCTTCCTCCGGAGGGGCAATGTCGTCGAGATCCTCGAGGTCAAGCTGATCGAGCATGTCTCGCCGCTCTTGGTGGGTCAGCTGTCGTACGAGGATATCAAAAACTTCAGAATCTCCCATTCTTCTTCCCCTTAGCTTACCACGGGAAGAGATTGACTCTCAAGTTTGGCGCGTTACGTTGTCAAGACTCGTTGACACCGGCACAAGAGTTTGACTACTCTCTACCCCGTGACAAGAACGCAGGCTCTGAGCCTTACTGCTGCCATCGAGATTATCGGTCTCATTATTCCGCCTGGAGGCACCAGGCAGGAAGTGCAGCGGGCTTAGCGCCGAACGTAGCGCGACTATCAGGCCGCCCTTCCTGCAGGGGCGGCCTTTTTTTGGTCTTCCCAACGGGACGGGTGATGCCTGCGAAAGGAGAGAACGGTGGAGAAACAGCTATTCGTCTTTGATACGACCCTTCGAGACGGCATGCAGGGAACGGGGATCAGCTACACGTTGGAAGACAAGATCCAGATTGCCCACAAGCTCGACGAAATGCGTATCGACTACATCGAAGGGGGCTTTCCGGCATCCAACGAGAAGGAGGCGGCCTTCTTCGAACGGGTACGTCACGAACGCTTCGAGTACGCCCGGGTGGCCGCATTCGGGTCGACCCGGAAGCCCGACATCAAGGCGGAAGCCGACCCGAACATCCGGGCTATTCTGGAGGCGGAAACGCCGGCGGTCGTCGTCGTCGGAAAGAGCTGGAAGGCCCACGTCGACAAGGTGCTCCGGACGAGCTACGAGGAAAACCTGAACATGGTCTTCGACTCGATCAAATTTCTCAAGGACCAGGGCCGGGAGGTCGTCTTCGACTTGGAGCATTTTTTCGACGGCTACAAGGACGACCCGGATTACGCGGTGCAGGTGCTCCGCCGGGGAACCGAAGCCGGTGCCGACGTTCTGGTTCTCTGCGACACCAACGGGGGCACCCTCCCGGCGGAGGTAACCTCGATCATGAACGCCCTCCCCCAGCCGGACCTCGGCCCCCTCGGGGGACACTTCCACAACGACTGCGGCACCGCGGTGGCCAACTCCCTCGCGGCGGTGGACGCCGGGGCCATCCACATCCAGGGGACCATAAACGGTTGGGGGGAGCGCTCGGGCAACGCCAACCTCTGTGTCTTTGTTCCGAACGCGGTCATCAAGATGGGGCTCAAGCCGGCGGTCGCCGACCAGCTCGAGCACTTGACCATGCTATCGCGGTACGTAGCCGAGAAGGCGAACATGATCCCGGACAAGCGGCAACCCTACGTCGGAGAGGCGGCGTTCAGCCACAAGGCGGGGCAGCACGCCGACGTCTTGGCCAAGGCGGACTACCTTATGGAGCACACCGACGCGGCCCTCGTGGGAAACAAACGGAAGATCCTCTTGAGCGAGCTCGCGGGAAAGTCGACGATTCTCGAAAAGATCAGAAAGTACGGCGAGTACGAGAAGGCCTCGCCGATCGTCGGGGAGCTCATCCAGGTGCTCAAGACACGGGAGAACGAAGGCTACGAGTACGAGGCGGCGGAGGCGTCTTTCGATCTCTTGATGCGCCGGAGTCTCGGGCGGTATCAGCCGTTGATGGAGCTAAAGAACTATCACTTGGAGTCCTACAAGAGCAGCCGGACGCCGTCGAAAACCGTCGGTCGAATCTTTATGACCGCCTCCAAAGGTCAAGAGCTGATGGGGGCCGCCGTGGGAATCGGCCCCGTCGAGACCCTCGACCACGCGCTCCGAGACGCCCTCGAGCCGCTCTACCCCTTTCTCCAGGCGATCAGCCTTATCGACTACCGGGTTCGGGTGCTGAACCCCGAGTCCCACGCCGCCGCCAAGGTCCGGGTATTTATTACCTCGAGCGACGGCACCCAATCCTGGGACACCGTCGGGGTTCACGAGAACATCGTCGAGGCTTCCTGGGAAGCCCTGGTGGATAGCTTGGAGTACTACTACAACAACTTCGTCGTCGAGGCGACCGAAGCGTAAGCCTAAGAGATCAGCCTAAGAGATTCGAGAGGCCGAAACGCAGGGCATCCGGGAGCACTTGAGGATCCGCGCTCTGGTTCCGGAAGTAGCGGATCCCCTCGAGTGCCGCTTCGGCGGCGCTGGTGGTTGTGGTGTACGGTACCTTGGCTTTGATCGCCTCGATTCGCAGGTAGTCGTCGTCCTTCTGGGTGTAGCGCCCGAGGGGCGTGTTGATAACCAGAGCCACCTTTCCCTCTTTGAGGTGATCGACGATGTTCGGGTGTCCCTCGTGGATCTTCAGGATGACGTCGGGGAACATGCCGTTCCGGAAGAGAAAATCGGCGGTCCCCCGGGTTGCCGCGATGTGGAAACCCATGTCCGCGAGACTCCGGACCACCGGGAGAATCGTCTCCTTGTCCGCGTCGTGGACCGAGACAAAGACGCTTCCCCGGGTCGGCAGCGTGCTCCCGGCGGAAAGAGTCGCCTTTGCAAAGGCTTCGCCGAAGCTCTTTCCGAGACCGATCGACTCTCCGGTGGACCGCATCTCCGGTCCGAGAATCGGGTCTACCGCGGTAAAGCGGTCGAAGGAGAAGACCGCTTCCTTGACGGCCCACCCGAACATGCAGCGTCCCTCCGATACCCCCGGGAGCCCCGGGGCTTCCTCGGTCATCACCCCTTGGTCGGCGAGGGATTCCCCGGACCAGATTCCGACCGCCAGGTTGACCAGGTCGACCCCGGAAGCCTTGGCGAGGAAGGGCACGGTCCTCGAGGCCCGGGGGTTCACCTCTAGAACGTAGACGTCGGACCCCTTGACCGCGAACTGCAGATTGATAAAGCCCTTAATGCCCAAGCGTCGAGCGATGGTCGCCGTAGCCTCGCGGATCCGGGTAAGCGCCTCGGCGTCCCCCTTGTACGGGGGAAAGACCGCGGCGGAGTCCCCGGAGTGGACTCCGGCGGCCTCGATGTGCTGGAGAATCCCGGCGATGTAGACGTTCTCGCCGTCACAGAGGGCGTCGACGTCGTACTCGAAGGCGTCCTCGAGAAACTGATCGACCAAGACCGGGCTCTCGGGGGTCACGAGGATCCCCCGGTTGAGAAAGGCGGTAAGCTCGTCCCGGGTGTAGACGACCGCCATGCTCCGCCCTCCGAGGACAAAGGAGGGGCGCAGGAGCACCGGAAATCCCATCTCTTCCACCGACCGGATAGCTTCCTCCACCGACCGGGCAACCCGGTTCGCCGGCTGCTTGAGGCCTAAGGTTGCCACCATATCGGTAAAGAGGGAACGGTCCTCGGCTCCGAGAATCGCGTCCAGGGGCGTTCCGAGAATCTGTGCCCCCTGCTCCTCCAGCCGTTTGGCCATGTTCAGGGCGGTCTGCCCCCCGAGCTGTACCACGACCTTCTTGGTACCCTCCTTCTCGAGGACTTCCCGGACCTCCTCGAAGGTAACCGGCTCGAGGTAGAGGCGCCGGGAGACGTTGAAGTCGGTTGAGACTGTCTCCGGGTTCGAGTTGACCATGATGCTCGGCCTTCCGCGATCCCGGAAAGAGAGGGAGGCCATCGTGCAGCAGGTGTCGAACTCGAGCCCCTGTCCTATCCGGTTCGGGCCGGACCCGACGATGACGACGGACTCGTCTCCGAGAGCTCCGAGCTCGTCGATTTCGCCGAAGGTCGAGTAGAAATAGGGCGTTTCGGCTTCGAACTCCCCGGCACAGGTGTCGACGATGTGATACACCCGGTGGATCCCCCGCTCCTTCCGCATCTCTTCGATCTCCCGGACGCCGATACCGAAGAGACTCGCCAGCCGGGGGTCGCTGTAACCGAGACGCTTTGCCTCCATAAGCAGACCCGGGTTTCCCTCGGCCTTGAGGGTCCGCTCTACCTCCGCTTGTCGGGCCATCTGTTCGAGAACCCAGGGATGGTAACCGGTCCGGGCCGCCAGGTCTTCGATCGCCGCCGTCCCTTTCTCGAGGAGCTCGGTGTAGACGGCGAAAATCCGCCGGGGATGGAGGGAGTCGATAATGGCGTCCACCGCCGAGGAGACCAAGTCGAGGGGCTCGAGGCCCTCGAAACCGAACTCTCCGGCACGGATGGCCTTGTTCAACGCTTCGAGAAAGGAGCGGCCGATCGCCAACGATTCTCCGACGGACTTCATCTGGGTACCGAGGCTCCCGTGCCGCTCTTGGAACTTGTCCGTCTCGAACCGGGGCACCTTGACGGCGCAATAGTCCAGGGCCGGCTCGAAGCAGGAGACGGTCTTCCCGGTAATGTCGTTGATCACCTCGTCGAGGGAGAAGCCCACCGCAAGCCTGGCGGCGCATCGGGCAATCGGGAAGCCGGTCGCCTTACTCGCCAGGGCGCTCGACCGGGAGACCCGGGGGTTCATCTCGATAACCACCTGCCGCCGGGACTCCGGATCCAGGGCGAACTGGACGTTGGACCCGCCGCAGTCGACGCCGACGGCCCGGAGCACCTCGAGGGAGTCGGTCCGCATCTTCTGATACTCCCGGTCCGGGAGGGTCTGGATCGGCGCCACGGTAATGCTGTCCCCGGTGTGGACCCCCATCGGGTCGATGTTCTCTATCGAACAGACGACGACGGCGTTGTCCCGGCTATCCCGCATTACCTCGAGCTCGAACTCCTGCCACCCGAGAAGCGACTCCTCCAGAAGCGCGGTATGAATCGGGCTTTCGTCGAGGGCCCGGGAGACGAGCCCCTCGAGCTCTTCCTCGGTATAGGCGATGCTTCCCCCCTTCCCGCCGAGGGTGTAGCTCGGGCGGATAATCAGCGGAAGCCTCGTCTGGGTTAAGAAATCCCGGGCTTCGGAGACGTGGCCGACGAGGACCGAACGGGCCACGTCGAGACCGATGGACTGGCAGATCTCCTTGAACCGGAGCCGGTCCTCGGCGGCTTCGATCGCCTCGATGCCGGCGCCGATAAGCTCGACGCCGTAGCGGCTCAGAATCCCCTGGTGGTGGAGGCTCCGGGCGACGTTCAGCGCCGTCTGCCCCCCCATGGTCGGCAAGAGGGCGTCGGGCGCTTCCCGGCGGATAATCGCCTCGAGAAACTCCGGCTCGAGGGGGTCGACGTAGACCGAATCGGCCAGCCCCGGGGTCGTCATAAAGCTGGCGGGGTTCGGGTTGATTAGGACAACCTGGTACCCCTCTTCCTTGAGGGCCCGAACCGCTTGATTCCCGGAGTAGTCGAACTCGCAGGCCTGTCCGATAACGATGGGACCGGAGCCCAATACCAAAATCTTGGAAATGTCTCGTCGTGCCGGCACTATTGGGTCCTCTTCAAGAACTCGTCGAATATCCACTCGGCGTCCCGGGGCCCCGGGGCCGCCTCTGGGTGAAACTGAGCCGAAAGCACCCCCCGCTCCTCCGATTTGAGGCCCTCGACGCTGCCGTCGTTCGCGTTTCGCAGCCACACCGTAACCCCCGGCGGGAGGCTCTTCTCGTCGACGGCAAATCCGTGGTTCTGGGAGGTAACCTGGACGCTCCCGGTTTCCTGGTTCCGGACGGGGTGGTTCGCACCGTGATGCCCGAACTTCATCTTGTAGGTTTTGCCTCCGAGACCGAGCCCGATAAGCTGGTGCCCGAGACAGATGCCGAGAAGCGGTACCTTCCCGACGAGCCCTCCGGCGGTCTCGATGGGTCCGGATAGCACCGCCGGGTCCCCGGGGCCGTTCGACAGGACGACCCCCTTCGGCCGGGCGGCGAGAATCTCATCAGCCCCGGCGGAGGCCGGGAATACAACGACCTCGTGACCTCGCCGGGTAATGTTCTCCATGATGCTCGCCTTGGCCCCGTAGTCGACAACGGCGATTCGCCCCGGGGCTTCTTCCCCCGGTCCGGCGTGAGAGGCACCGACCTTATCGGGCCCCACCGGGGTGAAGGGCTCCACCAGGTTTCTGCCTTCCATTCCCGGGAAGGCACCGACGATGGCGGCGATCTCCTGTGCGTAGCCGGCGATTGCCTCGGGAGGTTCCCACCGGGTGACGCCCTCGGGCATCGTCACGATGGCTCCCGTCAGGCTTCCCTCGCTCCGCAGGGAGAGGGTCAGACGCCGGGTATCGACGTCGCAGATACCCGGAACCTGCGACTCCTGAAGGAAGGCCCCGAGGGACGCCCTCCCGAAGGGCAGACGGCCGGCGTAGTTCTCCCGGATCACGAACCCCGAGGGCTGCACCACGACCCCCTGACGATGATGCTCCTGCCAGGCTGGGTCGGTGCCGTAATTACCGACGTGGGGATGCGTCATCACGACCAACTGCCCCACGTAGGAGGGGTCGGTAAGAATCTCATGGTAGCCGCTCATCGCGGTATTAAAGATGACTTCGCCGATACCCACAGCTGCGGCGGCCGCGTCGGCTACCCGCCGCTTAAGCTCCTCCGGCGTCAGGGGCGGAGCCCCGAAGGAGTAGCCGGGGTAGGCGGTACCATCTTGAAGTACGAGAAGTGCCGGTGTCATGGCAAGTGCTCCCTTTCCTACGCAGGTAGTACACAATAGAATAAAAAAAGGCCGACGGGAACGCCGGCCTTCGCAAAGAGTTTAGCCCCTAGGGGAATCGAACCCCTCTTTGTAGACTGAGAATCTACCGTCCTAGCCGATAGACGAAGGGGCCTTCCGCTTCCCGGGGAGGATTCGAACCCCCACTAGCAGAGCCAGAATCTGCGGTGCTACCATTACACAACCGGGAATCGCTCTTTCTTCGCAGAGAGTATTGAGCCGCCATTGTTATGTCAAGTAACGGGCCCGAGTGAGGGCCCCGGGAGAGGTCTACTCGCCGGCGTAGTCCAACAGCGTCTGGATCTCAACGCCGGAGAGTTGGTCGGAGAAATTCAGGAAGGGCAACCCGATAACCGCGAAGATGTCGGTAACCGTCGCCCCGGCCCGCTCGAAGAGCCGCATCGCCGCCCTCAGGGTGCCGCCGGTGGCGATGAGGTCGTCGACCAGGAGCACCTTCGCGCTCACGGGCACCTCGACGGGCTGTATCTCCACGACGGCCTTCCCGTACTCGAGGTCGAATGCCTCGGAAATGGTCTCCCCCGGAAGCTTTCCCTTCTTGCGGACGAGGATAAGGGGGAGGCCTAACCGGAGGGCTATCGGCGCGGCGAAGGCGAATCCCCGGGCCTCTACCCCGGCGACGGCCCCGAACGGCTTTCCGGAATAGCGCCGAACCGCCTCGTCGATGCAGTACGCGAAGGCGTCCGGATCGTTGAGAACCCCGGTAATGTCGTAGAAGAGGATTCCCTCGTGGGGAAAGCCCGGGACCTTTCGTATGGCTTTATCAAGATCAGGTGCGTCCATCGGAGGATAGAGTATCGACGCACCCCCCGGCGGTCAATCGTCGGGGCGGGACGCCACCACCTCACACCTTGCATTTCTCACACTTTAGACTTATTATGATTTTCGTATGGTTACCCTCCTCCCGATTGCCTCCGGCAAGGGCGGCGTCGGCAAGTCGATCCTCTCCTCGAATCTCGGAATAGCCCTCGCCCGGGCGGGAAAGACCGTCGTCCTTGTCGACTTGGACCTCGGAGGAGCGAACCTCCACACCTGCCTCGGTATCCGGAACAACAAGGCGGGTATCGGAAACCTCATCTACAAGCAAGAGAGCAATCTGGAATCGCTCTTGGTGGAGACCGAGGAGCGGCGCCTCCATTTTATTCCCGGCGACTCGCTCCTCCCGGGAACAGCGAACCTTCCGTACTATCAGAAACTCCGGCTTCTGAAGGGGCTTAATAATCTGGTGGCGGACTACGTAATCCTGGACCTCGGTTCCGGCTCGTCGTACAACACCGTCGACTTTTTCCTGACGACCTCCGACGGAATAATGGTTGTGATTCCGGAAACCACGGCTATTCTGAACGCCTACAGCTTTCTCAAGACCGCCCTCTACCGGCTCCTCTACCGGAGCTTTCCCCGAAAGAGCCGGGAACGTCAGTTCGTGTCGGAGTTCGTTTCCCAGCGCCTCGAGGGGGGGCCCGAGAGCTTCCGGCAACTGGTCGACGGGTTGGCTCGGATCGATCCGGAGGCCGGAGAACGGGCGGCGGCGCACCTGGACGCCTTCAAGCCGCGGATCGTCATGAACATGGGGCGCTCGGAAGGGGACATCCAGGTCGGATCGAAGCTCAAAGCGATCGTCGAGAAGAACCTCGACGTGGAGACCCAGTACATCGGCTACCTTCCGACTAACCCGCTCGTGCCGGAGTCGGTTCTTCGGCGCCGTCCGGTTATCGCGTCCCACCCGAATTGCGACTTCTCGCAATCGGTCCATCGACTCGCGGGGCGGATTATTCAGACGCGACTTCCGGGCCTCTGGAAGCTCTTCGAAGCGGACGACGAGTTGGCGGAGCTCCAAGAGGAGTCCCTAGCCCAGGGCCAGGCTCAGGGATAGTTTCCCCGGAACTCCGCAACCTTCGGCAGAATATCCAGATCCAGATTCCCGGCGCCCCGCTCCCGGTAGACGTGGTATCCGAGCCCCGCGACCATCGCGCCGTTGTCCGTGCAGAGGCGCTTCGACGGAACGAAAACCTCCGCTCCTTTCCAGTCGCTCAAACGGCTCCGGAGATAGCTGTTCGAGGCTACTCCCCCGGCAACGACAATCCGGTCCATCCCGGTGTCCCTTTGGGCCCTACGAAGGCGGTTTAGCGCCATGTCGACGGCGGAGGACTCGAAGCCGGCGGCAATGTTCTCTCGAGTGGCCTCGTAACCGGGATTCCGGAACTGCTCGAGCTGGTTGACGACCGCCGTCTTGAGACCCGAATAGGAAACGTCGTACCGGTGGTCTCCCTTGTGGAGAGAAGGAACCGGAAAGCTAAAGGCCTTCGGGTCCCCCCGCCGGGCGAGACGGTCTATGGCGACGCCCCCGGGGTAGCCCAGCTCGAGATGCTTCGCCACCTTGTCGAAGGCCTCGCCGCAGGCGTCGTCTATGGTCGTCCCGAGGACCTCAAGCTCGGTCGGGCCGAGGCACCGGGCGATCAGGGTGTGTCCCCCGGATATCACGAGGCCGAGAAAGGGATAGGGGACCTTGCGTTCGAGTTGTATCGCGTAGAGGTGAGCGGGGATGTGATCCACGCCGACGACCGGTCGCCCCAGGCCAACGGCCAACGCCTTCGCGAAGGCGACCCCAACCGCGAGGGAGCCGGCGAGGCCCGGCTGGACCGTTACCGCGACAAGGTCGATATCCCCGGGGACGCATTTTACCCCGTTAAGGACTTCCCGATAGATAGGAAGAATGGTTTCGACGTGACGCCGGGAGGCCAGCTCGGGTACCACACCGCTGTAGGGTGCGTGAACCTCGTCCTGGGTCGCGATGAGCATTCCCTTGAGACGAGTGCCATCCTCGACGAGGGCAACCGAGCACTCGTCGCAGGAGGTTTCAATCCCCAGAACCAACATGAGCAGTCCCTAACAACGCCGAGAGGTGGTAGAACCGGATCCCCGCTTCCTCTATGGCGGACGCCTCTTCTTGGAGCACCACGGCGAGCTCCGGGCTTGTCGCGTGGCCGATAAGGACGGCGTATCCCCGTTCCCGGGCCAAGGCGATCCCCTGGGTAAGGGCCTCCCTGATCGCCCCGACCTCCCGGACGTTGTCGAGAAAGACGTGGC
>CAYPUT010000092.1:0-12243 GCA_964413945.1 uncultured Spirochaetaceae bacterium | reverse complement strand
TCGGAGCGGACAACGCCGGCAAAGTAGCGCATCAGGTCCGAAAAGGCGTCGACGTCAAAAAGGGTCTCGGCGATCGGGCGGCCGGTGTCCCGGGTTTCGATCTCTCCGAGCTCCTGCCGGTGGGCATCGACGATCTCGGCGATGCGGATAAGAACAGCGGCCCGTTCGACGGGACCTAAGTGCCGCCAGGTTCCGAAGGCCTCGGTGGCGGCGGCAACCGCGGCGGCGACATCCGCCGGCGTGGCGCCGGACGCCCCGGCGGGGTGGAAGGCCCCGCCGTAGAACAGTCCGTACTCTCTTTGCATCGGTTAGTCTATTATCCCGTTCGCCTCGAGCCATTCCCGGGCGATTACGTCGGCTTCCTCGCCGTCGTCGTACCGGGAGTTCAGGGCGATCATCTCTTCGGTCGGGATCATACCCGAAAGCACGTTGAGCGCCTCGATAACGTCGGGGTACTCTTCGATAACCCGGTCGCTGACGACGTAGGCTCCGGAGTAGTCCGGGAAGAACTCTTGGTCGTCCTCGAGGAGGACGAGGTCGAGCTTCTCGATCCGGGAGTCGGTGGCGTAGGCCGCTGCGACATCCACCTCACCTTGGTCTATGGCCCGGTAGATCAAACCGTAGGACATGGGAAGCACCTCGTCGAACTCGATCCCGTAGTGGGCGCTCCACCCGGGGTAGGCGTCGGGGCGGGTGTCGTAGTTGTCGTCCCCGGCGAGTCGCCACTCGGCGGCGTAGGGAGCGAGATCGCTCGACACTTCGAGGTCGTACTCCTCGGCGGTCTCCCGGCGGACAACCAGAACGTAGGTGTTGTTAAAGCCGAAAGGCTCGGTCCAGGTAAACCCGAAGGAATCCTCGAACCCTTCCTTTACCCGGCGGAAGGTCTCCTCCCCGGTAAGGTTCGGCCCCTCGTACCGGAGAACGCCGGTCAACTGGGTGCCGGTCCAGGTCGGGTAGACATCGATCTCCCCACCGACCATCGCCTGATGGAGAACCGAAGACCCGGTAAAGTTGGTGTTTACCGTCGCCTCGTAGGCGGTGCTCTCCTCTATGATGATCTTCGCCATGTTGGCGAGGATGACCGTCTCGTTGACGTCCTGAGCTGCGACGTTGATCGTCGCGTCCTCAGAGCCGCCGCCTGCAAAAAGTAGACTGGCCGTGGCCAGAATCAACAGTGTGGAAACGATTACTCTTTTCATCGTTTACCTCCTTCTTCTTTGAGTGCTATGCGACGAGCGCGGTTTTCCGGCTCGATGTAGTGTTGTAGCCATTTCAATCCCTGGTCGGCGGCCAAGGCCAACAGGGTAGCGGGCAGGGCCCCCGCGAGGATCACCTCGTTACGAATCGACGAGAGACCGGAGAAGATCAACCGCCCGAGTCCGCCGCCACCGATCGCCGCGGCGAGCGCCGCGGTGCCGATAATCCACACCGAGGCGACGCGGATACCGGAGATAATGACCGGCGCCGCCAAGGGAAGCTCGACCCGGAGCATTATCTGAAACTCCGTCATCCCCATCCCCCGGGCCGCGGAAATAACCTTCGGTGGAACGTTCTTTATGCCGGCATAGGTGTTCTGGAGCACCGGGAGCACCGCGTACATAAACAGAGCGGCAATCGCGTTGTCGTTCCCGATGCCGAAGACGAAGATCAAGAACCCGAGAAGCGCGAGGCTCGGGATCGTCTGAAAGACGTTCGCGACGCCGATGACGACCGGCGCGAGGCGCTCCTTTCGAGTGATGTAGATGCCCAGAGGAACGCAGATAACCAGGGTGATCCCCAGGGCAATCCCGGAGATGTAGATGTGCTCCCAGGTCAGCCGGAGGATGCGCTGCCACTGTTGGCCGACGAAGGAGAGCATCAGCTCCATGAAAGAACGGTCCATCACTCCCCTCCCCCGCCCCGGGTCAGGCGGTTCACCAGCAGACGGGCCACCCCGCTGTTGGTAACCAAGCCTTGCAGACGGTCTTTCGCACCGAGCACCGGTACGGGAGCGTCCACGTCGATGAGAAGCTCGGCGACGTCCCTGATGGTCGCCTCCTCCAGGTAGACCTTCCGGTTGGTCCGGGCGAAGGCGTCGATCGTCTTCTTCCCGGCGCGCCCGGCATCCCGGGCGTCGACCAAGAAGGCCATCCCGACCCAGCGTCCGTCTGAGTGGACGATCTGCGCCGTCTCCCGGCTATGCTCCTCCATCTTTTCAAGGACCGTCGCCGGATCGTCACCCGGACGAACGATAAGGGGCGCCTCTTCGACGAGAAGATCGATCGACCCCTCGGGGGAGATCTGGGCGAGGCGGTCCTCCCCGATAAAGGTCTTTACGAAGTCGTTCGCCGGTTCGTTTTGGAGCTCCTCGGGGGTTCCGAGCTGCTCGATTCTCCCGCGACGCATAATCACTACCCGGTCGGCAAGCTTCAGCGCCTCGTCGATGTCGTGGGTGACGAAGACGATGGTCTTCTGCAAGGTCTGCTGAAGGTCGAGGAGCTCGGACTGGAGCTTTCCTTTGGTAATCGGGTCCAGGGCGCCGAAGGGCTCGTCCATCAGCACCACATCCGGATCCCCCGCGAGGGCCCGCAAGACTCCTATCCGCTGCTGCTGCCCTCCGGAAAGCTGGGCGGGTAAGCGGTGGCGGTAGACCTTCGGGTCGAGCCCCGAGAGCTCGAGGAGCTCGTCGACCCGCTTCCGGGTCCGCTTGGCGCCCCACCCGAGGAGCCGGGGGACGGTCGAGATGTTCTCCGATACGGTTTGGTGGGGCATCAGCCCGATCTCCTGGATGACGTAGCCGATGCCTCGGCGAAGACTCACCGGATTCAGGCTCCGGATATCCTTTCCGCCGAGGAGGATGGTCCCCCCGGTGGCCTCTTCGAGGCGGTTTATCATCCGCAGGGAGGTGGTCTTTCCACACCCCGAGGGGCCGATCAACACGAAGAACTCTCCCCGGTCTACGCTCAGGGAGAGCTCGTCGACGGCCTTCGTGCCGTCGGGGTAGACCTTCGAAACATCACGAAACTCAACCATTGAGGGCGTCTACCTCCTTCAATAAGCGGTCGATCTCCTCCGGGGTGCCGACGGAGATGCGCAGTCCCCGGGGATAGCCCCACCCTTCGGCGGAGCGCAAGATAACGCCCCGCTTCAAGAGGGCAAGAGCGACCTCCGTGGCCCCCCGGGGTTCGGAGTCCGGGAGAACGGCGAAGACAAAGTTGGCCCGTCCGGCTACGACCTTCCAGGCCCGGGCCCGCAAGGCGCCCTCGAGGCGGACGCGGCTCTCCCGGATGCGTCGGATCGCCTCGGAAACGTGCTCCCGGTCCTCGGTCAGCACCGCGTGGGCTCCGACCAGGCCGACGCGGTTGGCGTTAAAGGGCTCGGCTACCGTGTCCACGGCCTGGATAAGATCCGGCGACCCGAGGGCGTAGCCGATTCGGGCCCCCGCGAGGGCGTAGGCCTTGGAGAAGGTCCGGACCGCGACGATTCGGGCCCCGGATTCGATAAGCCGGCGGCGGTCCGGCAGCTCCTCCTCGAGGGCGAACTCCGCGTAGGCCTCGTCGAGTATCAACCAGCCTGTTGACGGCAGAGCCTCGAGAACACGGTCGATGTCGGCGGGGTCGACGACGGTTCCGGTGGGGTTGTTCGGGTTGCAGAGCCAGACGAGCTTCGTGGCAGGGCGGATCGCCTCGATTATCCCCGGAACGTCGACCCGGTATTCCGGCGTCAGGCCGATCCGTTGAACCTCCGCCCCGAGGAGCCGGCTGATCTCCTTGTAGAGGCCGTAGGTTTCCCGGGGAACAAGGACATGGTCCTCCGGGCCCAAGAAGGTCTTGGCCACCGTTTCGAGGACGCCCCCGGCGCCGTGTCCGATAGCGACGTTCTCCGGACCGAGGCCGTAGACCGAGGCGATCGAGGTTTTGAGGCGGAGGAAGGTCGTCTCCGGGTAGATGTTGATGCTCTCCACGGCCTCGATCATCGCTTTCCGGGCGCCGGGGTAGGGCCCGTAGGGGTTCTCGTTGGAACCGAGCTTGATGACGTCGTCGAGGTCGTACTCCCGGCGGACCTCTTCTATAGTCTTTCCGGGAACGTAGGCGTTTACGTGGTAGACGTCCTGCCGGACGCCGGGCAGCTGCTTCACGCTACTCTGTCCCCCCTCGAATCCGGATAATCTCCGGGCCGGAACCCTCGAGGGCCGCGGCAACCCGGCGTTCTATCTCCGCCGGGCTCTTCGGGCTGCTCCCGGGGATGCCGTAGGCCTTCGCGAGAGAGAGGAAGTCCGGGTTCCGGTTGTCGACGGCAATCCGCCGGCCGGGGTGCCGCTCGTCCTCGGTTCGGCGAATCTCGCCGTAGCCGTCGTCGTCCCAGATAATCAGCGGCAGCGCGATGCCCTCCTGGGCGGCGACCCCGAGCTCCTGCATCGTAAACTGAAACCCGCCGTCCCCGGTAACCACCGCCACCGGCCGCGCCGGGTCGGCAATTTTGGCCCCGATACCGGCCGGAAGCGCGTAGCCCAGGGTGCCGAAGCCGACGGGGTGCAGAAAGCTCCTCGGCCGGTAGGCCGGAAACTCGCTCAAGGCTACGTAGGCGATCGTCGTCATATCGATGGAGAGAAGGCCCTCGTCCGGGAGGGCTCGGCGAATCGCCAAGAGCACCTCGCGCATCCGGGCGACCCGCTCCGGCGTTTGGCCGAGGACGCCCGGGAGCTCGTCGGTCCCCCGGCGAATAGCGTCCTCTACCAGAGACGCCCCGTCGGACGCCCGCCGGGTAGCACGCGTCGGCCCGGGATCCCGCTCCCCGCCCGCCGTCGCGGCGTCGATCAGAGCCGGAACAAGCTCCTCGACACGCCCGGTTATCCCGACCGTCGGGCGGAGCGTCCGGTAGAGGTCCATGGGTTCTGCGTTTATGTTGACCACCGCCCCGGTAACCGGGAGTTCGTCGAACCAGAGGTCCGTCGGGGAGAGCTCGCTCCCGAGGACGACAACCGGATTCGCGCTCTCTATCAGACCCCGAACCGCCGGCAGGTGAAGCCGCCCTCCGATACAGAGAGGGTCCCGCTCGTCGACGATCCCCTTCCCCGCCGCCGTCGAGACGACCGGTGCGTCGAGGAGCCGGGCCAGGCGGAGAATCTCGGGCCCCGCCGTAGCCGCCCCGCCGCCCACCAAAATCAGCGGCCGGCCGCCGTCCCGGACTAGTTTCGCCGCTCGGGCACGTTGCTCGCGAGTGTCCGCCGGCAGGCCGCCCGGGGCCGCGGCATCCTCTCCCGGCCGGCCCGGGAGGGGCTCTTCGAGGAGGTCTAGGGGTATCTCGACGTGCACCGGACCCGGGCGTCCGGCTTGGGCGAGGGCGTAGGCTTGCCGGATGGTTTCGGAGATCATCTCGACCCTCGAGACCGACCGGCTCTCCTTGGTCACCGAGGAGAGCATAGTCGTCGAGTTCTTTAGGTCGTGGAGGTAACCGGTGTTGCGATTCAAGTGGGTCCGTGGCACCTGGCTCGAGATAACCAACAGAGGCACCGCATCCCGGTAGGCCTCGCCCAGGGCGGTAATAATGTTCGTCAGCCCCGGGCCGGTAATTACCAGGGCAACCCCGGGCCGTCCGGTCGCCCGTCCGAATCCGTCGGCCATAAAACCGGCGCCGGCTTCGTTCCGGCTGGTTACGTGGCGGAGCGGAGAATCGAGGAGGGCCTGGTAGACGGCCAGATTGTGAATTCCCGGGATCCCGAATACGGCCTGTGCGCCTAATTCGGCCAGCGTCTCGACCAGAATGTGCGCACCATTGTGAGTATTTTCCATAGAGGTCTAAATAAATATAGTCCAGGGGAGAAGGTTAAGCAAGTGCTACCGAGAAGCGACGCTCTCCTAAGCCGTCGAAGTCCCTGTTGCGGTATTGCGCATTTAGGTTTATAAATTTGGTATTAATCCCAATTAGGAGGCCACTTGTGAAGAGACTCATTATTCTTCTCGCGCTGCTTATCGCAGCAACCGGTTTTGTCTTTGGCGGCGGGCAAAGCGAAGCCGGCGAAGCAGAGCCCGTCCAACTGAGCTTTGCACACGTCTACGAACCCACCCTTCCGTACCACGAAGGGGCCGTCTGGGCGGCGGAACAGATTGCGGAACGGACCGACGGTCGCTATACCGTCGAAGTCTTTCCGGCATCCCAGCTCGGAAACGAGTCTGAGATAACAGAAGGCCTGGGGCTCGGCACCGTAGACATTATCTACGCCGGTTCCGCCTTTCTCTCCACGTCCTACGGACCCATCGCCATCTTCGAGGCACCCTTTATCTATCGCGACTACGACCACTGGAAGGCCGTCGCCCAGAGTGATTTTCTCGAAGAGATGGCGGAAGGCTACAAGGATGTAACCGGACACCACATCGTGGTGCCGACCTACTACGGAACCCGGCACGTCACCTCGAACAAGCCGATCCGGACCCCGGCGGACATGCGAGGTCTTTCGATCCGCGTCCCCGACGCGCCCCTCTACCTGATGTTCCCCCGGGCCGTCGGCGCAAGCCCGACCCCGATCGCCTTCGCCGAGGTCTACCTCGCGCTCCAGCAGGGCGTTGTGGAAGCCCAGGAAAACCCCCTTCCGACCATCCGCGGTATGGCGTTCTACGAGGTCCAGGACTACATCAACCTGACCGGCCACATGACCAACACGCTGATGACCGTCGTCCGGGGCGATCTCTGGGAAGAGCTCTCCAACGCTGACAAGCGCATCTTCACCGAAGTGCTTACCGAAGCGGCTATCCGCAGCTCCGACGCCGTATATCAGTCCGAGCTCGAGCTCGGTGAATGGTTCGAGGAGCAGGGCAACACGGTTCTCGAAGTCGACCGGCAGCCCTTCATGGACGCCGTCATGCCGATGCTCGAAGGCCCCGACGTACCCTGGGAGCCGGAGCACCTCGAAGCCATGCGGAGCATCCGCTAGCAGATTCTCTTGAGCTAGTTTCTCGAGTCGGGCCCCATCCGGGGCCCGACTATTTTACTACTTCTATAAAGAGGAGCTCCATGAGCGACGAAACGCAGCACCCCCACGCCAAGGGTAGCGAAGAGATTATCGAGCTGATAAAGGCAAGAGAGGCCCAGGAGCCGGAGTTCAACTACCGGGACTACACGGTGGAAGACTACATCGCCCTCGGTGTTTTCTGGATACTCGGACTGGTCGTCTTTTTCCAATTCTTTACCCGCTACTTTCTCGGTTTCTCCTATGCCTGGACCGAAGAAGGGGCACGATACCTCAACATTCTCGTGGCCTTTCTCGGCTCGGTCATGGCAGTCCGCCGGAATACCCATATCTTCGTCGAGTTCTTCTACCGCTATCTTCCCAAGAAAGTCGGCCGGGCACTCATCACCGTCGTAGATGTTATCCGGATCGTGTTCCTGGCGGTGGGTGTAAAGCTCGGAATCACCATCATGCCCCGGACAACAAACAACTTCATGAGCACGGTCCGGATCCCCCTCGCCGCGGTCTACGCTATCGTTACCGTCGGCTTGCTCCTTATGCTCTTCCGGGCAATCCAGCTCGCCGTCAGGCACTGGAAAGAAGAGTACACCCCCGGATCTCTCGAAGAGAAAGGTGAGGTACCGTCGTGATCACCGTCATGTTCATCGCCCTCTTTGTCATGCTTATCATCGGGGTACCGATCGCGATCGCCCTCGGCGGAAGCGCGATGCTCTGGGTCTACCTCAGCGGGCGGATTCCCGACTTTATCATTCTCCAACGGATGCTCGGGGGGGTTAACAGCTTCCCGCTCCTCGCGGTCCCATTCTTTATCCTCGCCGGAAACCTCATGAACGCCGCAGGGCTTACGAGCCACATCTTCGCCTTCGCCCGGTCGATAGTCGGATGGATGCGGGGGGGCCTCGGCCACGTAAACGTCGGCGCCAGCATCATCTTTGCCGGCATGTCCGGAGCCGCCGTCGCCGACGCCGGGGGGCTCGGCACTATCGAAATCAAGGCAATGGAGGACGCCGGGTACGACACCGACATCTCGGTAGCGATTACCGCAGCCTCTTCGACCATAGGGCCCATCATTCCGCCGAGCCTGCCGCTGGTCATCTACGGCGTTATCGCCCAGGCGTCCATCGGTCGGCTCTTTATCGCCGGCCTGGTCCCGGGGCTCTTGATGGGCGTCTCGCTCATGATCCTCATCGCCTACTACGCCCGACGCCGGGGCTACCCCCGGGACGCGAGCTTCTCTTTCGTCGGCATGTTTAAGAGCCTCTGGTCCGGCTTTCCGTCCCTGTTGACGCCGGTGATCATTATCGGCGGTATCGCCTTCGGCATCTTTACGCCGACCGAGGCCGCCGTCGCCGCATCGGCCTACACCCTACTCCTGGGGCTGGTCGTTTACCGGACGCTCAACTTCAAGAAGATCATGCAGGTCAGCATCGAGACCCTCGAGACGACGGCGATCATTCTCTTTATCGTCGCCGGGGCGGCCATCTTTGCCTGGATCCTCACCCGACTGCAGGTTCCCGGAAAGTTCGCCGGACTCCTCTTGGCAATAACCACCGACAAAATCGCCCTGCTCATCCTCTTGAACATCGTGCTCTTTATCGTCGGGTTCTTCATGGAAACCATCGCGGCGATCACGATCCTGGTGCCGGTGCTCTTGCCCATCGCCCTGCAGATCGGCGTCGACCCGGTCCACTTCGGCATCTTTATGATCTTGAACCTGATGATCGGGCTCCTAACACCGCCGGTGGGCATGGTGCTCTACGTCCTCTCCCGGGTCGCGAAGATTCCGTTCGAGCGCTGCGCGAAGGCGACCGCGGTGTTCATTATTCCCTTGGTCATCGTTCTGCTGCTGGTAACCTTTATCCCGGCGCTCTCGCTCTGGCTCCCGAATCTGCTCTTTAATTAGGAGTGGATGAGGGCGCGCCCCCGCCGGCGACAATCGCTTGGCGGGGCGGGGTCGGGCTCTCCGGGGGTTTCGTCTGTGCATTTGCAGCTTCTCCTATGACGGGCCCGGAGCTCGTCGTTCAAGGACAAACTCGACCCGGCGGTTCTTCCACCGGTTGTTCTGGTCCTCGTGGGGAACAACCGGCCGGGCCCCGCCGATTCCTTCGGCTCGCATCCGGTCCCGGTCGATCCCGAGAATTATCAACGCCTGGCGTACCTCCTTCGCCCTGTCGGAGGAGAGGGGAACTAGCACCTCGGTCTGCTCCCGCCGCTTTGCCGCCCCCTCGGCGGTGTAGAGGTGGGCGGCGTGTCCCTCGATCAGAATCTGATAGTCGGGAAAGCGCATCAGAATACCCGCGAGGCGCCGGAGCGTAGCAAGGTTTTGCTCGAGCTCGTCGAGCTCGACGGCAAAGAGGTCCGCGGTAAACGGGGCGAAGGTAATGCTCGGAATGTTTATCCGTAGCCGGTCCCCGTCTCGGATTACCAAAATATCGACGCCGACTGCCCGGGTCTCCTCCGAGCGGTTCCCGTCGGTATCCCAGGCGGCGAAGGTCGCCTCGTACTCCTGGGCCGACTGCACCAGCTCGCCTTCGGCGTTCCGGCCGTCCCAGAGTATCAGCGGTTCCGGAGGCCCATCGCCGCCGTATTCGACGAAGGGCCGTCCCGTCGGGTCGGCGATGGTAAGCTCCCACCCGGCGAGGGGCCGAAGGCTCGAGGCCTCGAGGCGAATCGAGAGCTCGTCGTCTATTCCGTCGTCGTCCGGGGAAAAGGGCACCGGAGAGAGGGTCATCCGGATGTTGGGGGGGGTCGTCGGCTCCCGGGCGGTCGAGAGGTCGACGAGGATGGGCCCGGCGCCGGATATCCGGGGCCGGTTGCCGTTTTGGTAGATTACCCGGAAGTCGACGGTGTAGCTCCCTTCTGCGACGGTCTGCCCTACGTTGTTCTCCCCGGGCCACTCGAAGAGCGAGAAGGGCTCTCGAAGGTAGGTCGAGCGAACGATCTGTCCCCGCTCGTTGCGGATCTCGAGGTGGAACTCTTCGATGCCGTCGGCTACTTCCACCGTCGGTCGGATCGCCACGGTGTCGTCGACGCCGTCTTCGTTGGGCGTCACAACCGACCCGTCGATCTCCAGCCCGATGGGGGTAGCCCGGGTATCTTTGCGAATGGTCACCCGGGCCGAGGTCCCGAGGTTCCCGGCGGAGTCGGTAGCCTCTAAGTGGATCCGGTAGACGCCGTCGGGGAGCTCCCCGGCCTCCGGGCCCCGGCCCCGCCAGAGCACCGAAGACAACCCGGCGCCGATACCGATATCGTTTAGGGAGAGGGTTTCCGGGGCCTCCGGCGGACCGTCTATCCGGACCTGCCAATCGACCCCATCCTCTACTACCAGATCGAACCGCACCGCGTCCTTCTCATCCCCGCCGAAGACGATCGCCTCCTGAGGGTCGGTACCCCGGGGCTCGGTGTCCACCGAAAGGGAGGCCGCCGGGGGCGTAAGGTCGACTCGGAGAGCCAGCGGCGGAGAGACGACCACGGTGCCGTTGTCGTAGGTCACAGACAGAAGCGCCCGGTACTCTCCCTCGGGCAAAGCGCGACCGCCTACGGTAAGGCCGTCGAAGTCGATCCGCGCCGGAGGGTCGCCGTCTCCCGCCCGGGAAACAAGGGTTAGCCCATCCTCGGCCCGGGCAACCTCGAAGAGCCAGGACTCGGTCCCTTCGGGCTCGAGGATGTCCACGTCCATCGGGAGGCGGTCCTTCGATCCGTCCCCGTTCGGGGAGAAGGCCGGTGGGTCGCCGGGTGCACTCAAGAGCACGTCCCCGGCGGAGAGGCTCAAGCGGATCGGAAAGCCGGCCTCCAGCACAAAGCGGTTCCCCGCCCGGTCGGTCGATGCCACTTCGTAGCGGTAGACACCCTCCGGGAGGGCCGTAGCGTCGCTCCCCCGGCCGTCCCAGAGAAGCTCCTCCGGCGGCGGCACGTCGTACCGCGGGTCCCCGGGAACCGGGGAGGCGTGGGTTTCCTCCCAGACCACGGCTCCGTCGTCGCCGAGAATCCGGGTTTCCCAGGCGGCCTCCCGGCTGCCGGTCTGCCGAATCCTCAAGACGTCCCGGACCCCATCGCCGTTCGGCGAAAAGACGGACGGATCGGCCTCGGGGCCGGTAAAGAGCGCCGGCGGGGTGTTATCGACGGTAACATTGAAGGGCGGCGTCCTCGCTGCGGCGCCGGAGTCGTCGGTAATTACCAGCTGATAGGTATAGTCGCCGTCCGACGCCGTCTCTCCGTCGGGCCCCAGGGCGGAGTCACGGTAGGTCCCATCCCAGGAGAGCGTCTCGGGGATGGGGACGCTCGCCGGCCGTCGCCCGAAGAGGTTCCCGAAGAATCCGACGCGAGTGGTCCGGCGGTCCTCCTCGGACCAGACCACGGCGCCGCTCGCGTCGAAGACCTGCAAGGTGTAGGAGACGATCACCCGGTCCTCCGGGGGCACCACCACTTCGGAGAAGGGCAGCCTCAGCTCGTCGGACACTCCGTCTTCGTTCGCCGGGCTTATGTACTGCCTCGGTTGGGGCGGCATCGCAAGCTCCGGCAACTCGCCTTCCCGGGCCCCCCCGGCGAAGAGCCCGGCGGGCGCAAGGAGGAACACTGCGGCCGCAAAGGCCAACAGGTATCCGGAAGTCTGTCTTCGACTCATAAAGTCCCCCTCGTAGAGGGATATGATAGCACTTCCCGGGTTGTACGCCCAAAATTGTGTTTCTTGCCGGCCGGTCCGAGACCACTGGGGACGGCGTCGCCTAGCCCCGCTCCCAGACCAGGGAGGCGGGAAAGCTAGAGCAGATTCGATGTCAATCCCAAAGAATCGTAACGCCGGAATACTCACCAATCCAGCTATCTCCGGTAACGAGCGCGGCCTTTTCATCGATCGCCTGGGCGATCAGGATTCTGCCAAAGCGATCGCGATGCAGAGGCTCGAGTCGGGCAAGACGATCGGTATGGGAGAATGTGATGGGGAGAAGCTGAAGTCCGTTCCGGTTCCGTTGCCCACTGTGCATGAGAGCGGTTCTCGAAAGACGCTCAAGGCGTTTCCTTGCAGCCGGAGAAACGTTGACGTCCTGGCATACGGCGACTATTGTGACCATGTGGGAGCACCCCGGCAGTACGAACGCTACAGCTACCAGGACTACCTCTCATGGCCGGAATGGCCTCTCGGTGAGCGGTGGGAGCTTGTTGACGGCGTCGCCTACGCGATAAGCCCCGCTCCAACCACCGGGCACCAGGAGATTCTTGGTGAGATGTTCCGTCAGATCTCGAACTATCTCCTGGACCGGAGCTGCCGCGTGTTTGTAGCTCCCGTGGATGTGAAGCTC
>CAYPUT010000091.1:0-12272 GCA_964413945.1 uncultured Spirochaetaceae bacterium | reverse complement strand
AACCAGAGCGTACAGATAAAGATTCTCCGGGTGCTCCAGGAGAAGAGTTTCGAGCGGGTAGGGGGCGAGGAGACCCTCGAGGTAGATGTTCGCATTATCTCGGCGACCAATAAGGAGCTGAAGGCCGAGATCGAGAAGGGAACTTTCCGGGAGGATCTCTTTTACCGCCTCAACGTCGTTAATATTCACATTCCTCCTCTTCGGGAGCGGAAGGAAGACATTCCGCTTCTGGTCTCTTCGTTTATCCGGGAGTTTGCCCAGGAGAACGAAAAGCCGGTCGAGGGAATCGATCCCAAGGCCCGGGCGGCTCTCTACAAGTATTCCTGGCCCGGAAACGTCCGGGAGCTCCGGAACTGCATCGAGAGCGCGGTAGTGCTGTCGAAGGGAAACATCATCACCGTCGACGACCTCCCGCCGACGATCAACACCGAGAACGAGCAGGACTACATTCGGGTTCCGGTGGGCTCCACCCTCGCCGAAGCGGAGCAAGAGATTATTCGCTCCACCTTGAACTACAACAACGGCAACAAGAGTAGGACCGCCGAAGCCCTCGGGATCGGCCGTAAGACTCTCCATCGCAAGATCGCCGACTATCATCTCTCGGAAGCGGAGCCGCCGAAGGCGTCGACCGAGGGCTAATCTCCGAGGTAGTTTCGGATTCGGGAATAGGATTCGTTGAGCCGCGTGGCGATCTCGGTGGCGAGCTTCTGCTTCTCCGGATTCGCGCCGAACCGGTCGGGGTGATACCGAATCTGCAGTCGGCGGTACGCCTCCCGGACCTCGTCCAAAGAGGCGTAGGGGGAGACCTCGAGGTCGCGGTAGGCTTGGAGGAGCTCCGGGGGGAGGCCTGCTTCCGGGGCGGGGCGCGCCTCCCCCCGGTAGTGGGCCTCGGCGCCTTTTAGGTAGTCGTCGAGCTCCTGCCACGCTTCGTGGTAGTCGCTATCCCCGGAACCGGCTCCCGGGCCGGCGCCCGGGGAAACGGTGCCGTCTAGAGCGGAGTCGATGAGCCGTGCTATCCGATTGAAAAAATCCATCCAGCACCCTAGGGCAGCCCCTTAATCGAAGAAGGCGGCGTGGAGTTTCCGGACCGCCCTGTCGGCGTCCTCTTCGGCGACGACGAGGGAGAGGTTGGTGTCCGAGGAGCCGAGAGAGATCATTCTCAAGGGTACATCCTCGAGGGTGTTGAAAACCCGGGCAACAACCGCCGAGTCCCGCCAGAGTCCCTTTCCGACGAGGCAGACGATTCCTCGCCGGGTTTCTACTTCGACGGTGCCGAGATCTTCGAGTCGCTTTGCCACCGCACCGAGTCCCTCGGTTCGGTCGAGGGTCATCGAAACCGAGACTTCCGAGGTCGCCACCAAATCCACCGAAATACGCGCCTCGGCAAAAATCGTAAAGATGCTTGCCAGAAACCCGTGAGCGTTCAGCATCCGGTAGGACTGGACATTGACGAGGGTCACGTCCTTCTTCGCCGCCAGGGCCCGGACTCCCGTCTCGACGGAGCTCTCCGAGATGCGCGTCCCCGGGTGCTCGGGGTTCCCGGTGTTCCGGACCCAGACCGAGATGCCCAACTCGATGGCCGGCTCGATCGTAAAGGGGTGGACGACCTTTGCTCCGAAGAAGGCCAGCTCCGCCGCCTCGGCGTAGCTAATCTCCGTGAGGGTCTGGGCGCTGGGAACGACCCGGGGATCGCTGGTCATAATGCCGTTTACGTCGGTCCATATCTCGACGGCGTCGGCCCCGAGGGCCGCCCCGACAATGGTCGCCGTAAAATCGGATCCTCCCCGTCCGAGGGTGGTGGTTACCCCTTCTTTGGTCGAGGCGATAAAGCCTTGGAGGACCAGGACGGTTCCGGGGGCGGGGTGAACCTCCTCCCGGATGGTCCGGTTGGTTTCCTCAAAGTCGGGGATGGCGGAGGAATAGTTGTCGTCCGTTACTATGAGGCGTCGGCTGTCGAGGAGAATCGAGTCGACGCCGCTTTTCCGGAAGGCACCCGAAAGGATAACCGTCGAGAGACGCTCTCCGAAGGAGAGAATCGCGTCGAAGCTTCGGGGGGTGCACTCCCGCACCAGGACCAGACCGTGGATGACGGAATTGAGCTCCGAAAGGAGGGCGTCGACGGTACCGATGACCTCTTCGAGAAGGCTCCCGCCGAAAAGCTCCCGGGCGGCGTTCCGGTGATGCTCTGCGATGCCCGCGAGGAGCGCTTCGGCCTCCCGGAGGCGGCCCCCGGCGCCCTGCGAAGCGATTTCCACCAACCGGTCGGTGGTCTTGCCCATCGCCGAGGCGACGACGACCGGGGCCTCGGCGATCCGGGGCCCCACGATATCGACGACCCGGCGAATCCATACGGCGTCGGCGACCGACGAGCCGCCGAATTTAAAGACGGTCATGGGGAGTAGTAGCCGAGGGCGACGTAGGCCTCGGCGTTTAGAACCGCCGCCCCGGCGGCTCCCCGGACGGTGTTGTGACCCAGGACGACGAACTTGACGTCGAAAACGGGACACTTCCGGATGCGTCCTACGACTGCCGCCATACCCTTGCTGATCCAGACGTCCCGGGCCGGCTGGGGCCTGTCCGGTGCGTCCATAACGACAATCGGCCGAGGCGGAGCGCTCGGAAGGCCCTTTTCCTGAGGCATCCCGGAGAAGGACTCCATCGCCCTGCGAACCTCTTCGGGAGTCACTCTGTTCTTGAACTTGATGCTCACCGTTTCGGTGTGACCGTCGAAGACGGGGACCCGGTTGCATTGGGCGCTTACCACGAAGGGCGCCGGCTCGATCCGGTTCCCCGAGAGGGTTCCGAGAATCTTCGCCGCCTCTTCCTCGAGCTTCTCTTCCTCTCCCCCGATGTAGGGGACGACGTTTCCGAGAATGTCCATCGACGCCACACCCGGGTAGCCGGCGCCGCTTATCGCTTGCATGGTGGTTACCTGGACCGCCTCGATGCCGAAGGGCATCAGGGGCGCAAGGGCCATCGCGAGGAACATGGTCGAACAGTTGGAATTGGTGATGATGCCCCCGGTGTAGCGCTGCTTCTCGACCAGGGCGAAGTGATCCGGGTTGATCTCCGGAATCGTCAAGGGCACGTCCGGGTCCATTCGGTGGTTCTTCGCGTTGCTGATAACCAGGTGACCGGCCTCGGCGTACTGCTCCTCTGCGGGCCCGGCGACGCTGCCGTCGAGGCCGGAGAAGAGGATAGGGCCGGCGAGCGTTTCTTCGGTACTCTTTACCGTCATCGACGCGACGGCCGCAGGGATAGCCGCGTCCTGCTTCCATGCCGTCGCCTCGGTGTACGTCTTCCCGGCGGAACGAGAGGATGCGACGACCTCGGTGATCTCGAAGAGCGGATGATCCGAGAGGAGGAGAACGAACTTCTGGCCCACGGTGCCGGTGGCACCGAGGATGGCTACGGGTATCTTGTTGTTACTCATGACGTAAGGTTCCGGAACTCTACTGAGCAACGCGGAGGGGTGTCAAGGTCGCAGATTGCCCGGGGGGCCTCAGACCGCTTATCATGGCCCCACCCATGCAAGCCGACGAGCGGCTCTATCCGGAGCCGCAAGCGACCATCAAAGAAGCCATAGCCGACGCCGGTGGAAACGAGGTCCTCTTCGTCTGCTCCGTCGACGATACGGGAATGGTGTCCGAGGTCCGGATCCGCGCTCGGGGGAACCCGGTTACCGTTCTTGCTCCGGCTCACGAAGTCGAGCGGGGGGATGTCATTATCCACAACCATCCGAGCGGTAAGCTCTCCCCGAGCGGTGCGGACCTCGAGGTTGCCTCCCAGCTCTCCCGGATCGGCGTCGGTATGTATATCGTCGACAACGAGGTCGACCGCATCTACGTGGTCACCGAGCCGCTCCTCCTCGACGCGATCGAGCCTCTCGACACATTCGAGCTCGTCCGGCTGATCGACGACGATGGGCCCCTCGCCGGCGCCATGCCGAGCTTCGAAGTACGGGAGAGTCAGCAACTGCTCCTCGAGGCCGTCGCGGAGGCCTTTGGGGAGGACCGGGTACTTTTTGCCGAGGCGGGGACCGGCGTGGGGAAGTCTCTCGCCTACCTTATTCCGGCCCTCGCCTGGGCCAAGCAGAACAACCAGCGGATCGTCATTTCGACGGCGACGATCAACCTTCAGCAGCAGCTCGTCGAAAAAGACATTCCGATTGCACAACGGCTTCTCGGTAGCGACGTTTCGGCGGTACTGGTAAAGGGAAGGGGTAACTATCTCTGCCGGGCGCGCCTGGCGGAGTAGCTCGCGGAGCAGTCGCTCTTCAACGAGGAGAGCGCGGACCTCGAGGCGTTGGGCGAATGGGCCGAGGTTACCGAAACGGGTAGCCGAAGCGACGCCCCCTTCTATCCCGCCGATAGCCTTTGGGAGAGGGTCAACTCGGATCCCGATAGCTGTACCGCCACGAAGTGTCGGTCCCAGAAGCCACACTGCTTCGTCGTCCAAGCCCGGCGACGGGCGGCGAAGGCGCACATCCTGATCGTAAATCATCACTTGCTCTTTTCCGACTTAAGCTTGCGGCTCCAGGCGGTTGGCTTCGACGCCACGGCGGTTCTTCCGCCCTTTAAACGGCTGATCTTCGACGAGGCCCACGAGGTCGAGACGAGCGCGACCTCCTTCTTCTCCGAGGCGTTTTCCCGATTGTCGATTGCCAAGCAGTTGCGGCGCCTGGTGCGCCGGAAGCGGGGCCGGGAGCTAGGGATTCTGTCGGGGCTTGCCGAGCGCTACGGGGAGGGGCACGCCTTCTCGCGGCTTCGGGGGCTTATCCCCGGTGTGGAGGAGGCTGCCGCTGCGGTGGACGCGACCGCGACGGCGTCCTTAAGGGAAGACTCGAGTCTCTGGCTTCGTCCGGATTCCGAGAGCCTGCCTCCGGCGCCCCTCCGGGAGGGCCTCGAGGCCCTCCGCCTGGCCCTCGGGGAGCTTCTCGACGCGCTGCAGCAGGACCTTTCGAACTTACCCGACGAAGCCAACGAGGATCCCCTGTTCCTCGAGGCCCGGGGCGTTTACCGGCGCCTTGGGCGGGTCTCGGAGCTCTGCGGTATGCTCCAGGATCCCGTTTCCCGGCCGGACTCGGTTTGCTGGCTCGAGCTCTCGAGCCGGAAGAGGGGAGACGCGTACACCCGTTTTACCGTCAGTCCCTTGGAGATCGGCACCCTAATGAAGGAGGCGGTCTACGACCAGTACCCATCGGTACTCTTTTTGAGCGCCACGTTGACCATTAGGGGGAGCTTCGAATTCTATCGTCGACGCCTCGGAAGCGACCGCCTCGAAGCCGACCGACTGGTCGAGTCGATCTATCCGTCTCCCTTCGCCTTCCGGGAGCGGGTGCTCCTCGGGGTCCCGACCGACGGGCCTCTCCCGACGGAAGAGGGGTACGAAGCGTTTCTCGCGAAGTTGGTTCTCGAGAGTGTCGAGAAGTCGGATGGCGGCGCGTTGATACTCTTTACCTCGTATCAGCTTCTCATGACCACCTACGGGGCGGTTGCGCCGAAGCTTCGGGAACGGGGCATCAGCTGTCTCTATCAAGGGGAGGACGAGCGGAGCCGCCTTCTCGGGCGCTTTTCCTCGGATATGGCGAGCGTGCTCTTTGCCACCGACAGCTTCTGGGCCGGAGTCGATGCCCCGGGGGAGACCCTCAAGCTCGTGGTCGTAACCCGGCTCCCGTTCCGGGTGCCTACGCATCCGGTAACCCTGGCGCGGATGGCGGCGATCGAACGGACCGGGGGAAACCCGTTTATGGACTTTAGCGTACCCGAGGCGATTACCCGTTTGCGACAAGGTTTCGGGCGCCTGATGCGCCACCGGAGGGATCGCGGGGTGGTGCTGCTTGCCGACGCCCGAGTCGTCAAGAAGCAATACGGCTCACTCTTTCTCGCGTCCCTCCCGGAGACCCAGCGCATTACCGCCGGAGCCGGGGAGGTCCTCGAGCGGGTCGAGCGGTTTTTGGAGGAGACCTCGGAATGAGAAAAGGAGCCGCCCACCGGGTGGGACAGCCCCTTACGCGCCGCTATCCTGAGTTTGTGGCCGACTACTCTACGATGGCGATAATGTCGTCCATTTTTACGATCAGGTAGTCCTCGTCGTCGATCTTGATGCTGGTGCCGGCGTACTTGTCGTACATCACGTGGTCACCCTTCTTGACCTTGATAACCTCTTCGTCGTCGCCGACTGCCTCTACGATGCCCGACTGGGTCTTCTCTTGGGCAGTTTCGGGGATAAAGAGACCACCTTTGGTCTTTTCCTCTTCTTTCTCGGTCTTGAGCAGAACGCGGTCGCCAAGCGGTTTGACCTTCATGTTTTCCTCCTACTAGGAATTGAAGCGCTAGTGGTTGTAGATTTGTGACGAGAATATACGGATTGACCGTCGCCGGGTCAAGAATTCTCCTTGAGAAGCCACAAAATTGAGTTACGGGTCAATTTGACCCATCTATTCACAGAAGACGCGATCCTGAGGCTATTTGACCCACTTTGAAAAGCCGAGGCGGAACACGATCTCTTGCACCAAACGTAAACTATTGCTATAAAGGTAGTTACGTCAAGGGACGTTTGCCGTTCTATTGGCATGCTCCTTGCTTTTAGGGGGGTGTATGACGAGGAGGAAAGAATGCCGGCAGTAAAGAACAACACCAAGACTCAAGGTTACACCCCGAGAAACAAGGACGACGAGAACGTCCTTTCGATATATCTCAAAGAGATCAACAAGATACCCCTTTTGACCCGGGAAGAAGAAGACAAGTACGCCCGAGCGGCCGCCCGGGATGAGAAGTGGGCAAAAGACAAATTGGTGCAGGCAAACCTACGCTTCGTGGTCAACGTCGCGAAGAAGTACCAGAATCAGGGTCTGCCGCTTTCCGACCTCATCAGCGAGGGGAATATCGGCCTGATGAACGCCATCGAGCGTTTCGACGTCGACAAGGGGTTTCACTTTATCTCCTACGCCGTCTGGTGGATCCGTCAGGCGATTCTGAAGGCGATCTGCGAGAAGTCGAGGATGATCCGGCTTCCCCTCAACCGGGCCAACGAGCTCGTACAGATCGAAAAGGTACGGAAGCAAATCCAGGGCTCCAACGGCGAAACCGCAGAGATGAAGCAGATCGCCAAGACGCTGAACATGGACGAGGATCACGTCGCGGACCTCATCAATATCTCCCGGGAGCTTATCTCCCTCGAGACGCCGGTATACGCCGAGAAAGACTCCTCCCTCCTTGGTGACTTCGTCGAAGACGAAGGGTACCAGGCTCCGGAAGAGCAGGTTATCGAGCACTCCTTGAAGGAAGATATCAACGAGGTTCTCGGAACGCTGACTCCGAAAGAGGCGGAGATAGTCCAGTACCGCTTCGGTTTGAACGGTCGGAGCCCCCTCTCCCTGAAGGAGATCGGCGACAAGTACAGCCTGACGAAGGAGCGGATTCGTCAGATCGAAAAGAAGGCGATCAAGCGGCTGCAGCATCCGAAGAGGGCGCAGCTTCTCGAAAGCTACATTTCTTAAGAGAATCATACTGAGGCCACAAGGGTCCCGGAGGTCAGGTTGACACCGGGGCCCTTTTTCTTTAGCCTGCAACAGATAATCCAAAGCACTATGCATCGGGGGTAATTAGAATTATGGCAACGAAATACGTTTATTTCTTCGGCGAAGGAAAGGCCGAAGGGTCTTCCCAGATGAAGGACCTTCTCGGCGGCAAGGGTGCCAACCTTGCGGAAATGACCAATGTTGGCGTCCCCGTCCCGCCGGGGTTCACCATCTCGACCGAGGTATGCGAATACTACAACAATCACGACGGAGACTATCCGGACTCCCTCAACAAGGAAGTGTCGGAACACCTCGATAGGCTGGAGAAGATGATGGGCAAGAAGCTCGGCGACGCCGACGACCCGCTTCTGGTCTCCGTCCGGTCCGGTGCCGCGGCCTCCATGCCGGGCATGATGGACACCGTCCTCAACCTCGGTCTCAACGACAAGGCGGTCGAAGGCCTTGCGAAGAAATCGGGCAACGAACGGTTTGCCTGGGACTCCTACCGCCGCTTTATCAACATGTTCGGGAACGTCGTAAGGGGCGTTAAGCACGAGAACTTCGAACATGCTCTCGACGGGATCAAAGAGAAAAAGGGTGTCGAGCTCGACACCGACCTCGATGCCGCCGACCTGAAGGGGGTCGTCGAGAAGTACAAAGAGGTCTTTAAGTCCCACACCGGAGAGGACTTTCCCCAGAAGCCCATCGATCAGCTCTGGGCCGCCATCGACGCCGTATTCGGCTCCTGGAACAATCCCCGGGCGATCCGCTACCGGAAGCTCAACGACCTTCGCGGCTTCAAGGGGACGGCCGTCAACGTTCAGTCGATGGTCTTCGGTAACTTCGGCGAAGACTCGGGGACCGGGGTTTGTTTTTCTCGAGACCCTTCGACCGGCGAAAAGTACTTCTACGGCGAGTTCCTGATGAACGCCCAGGGCGAGGACGTCGTCGCGGGTATCCGAACGCCGATGGACATCAAGAGCCTCGCGGAGAAGGACAAGAAGAGCTACGACCAGCTCGTCGAAGTCAAGGACAAGCTCGAAGCGCACTACAAGGACATGCAGGACATGGAGTTTACCATCCAGCAGGGTAAGCTCTTTATTCTTCAGACCCGTAACGGAAAGAGAACCGGCGTCGCCGCGATTCGCATCGCCGTCGAAATGGTCCAAGAGGGTCTTCTGACCGAGGACGAAGCGGTCAACCGGGTAACCCCGGCTCAGCTCGACCAGGTGTTCCACCCGATGATCGACCCTTCCACCACCAAGGACAAGGAGCCGCTTACCAAGGGGCTCAACGCCTCTCCCGGTGCCGCCTGCGGACAGATCGTTTTTACCGCCGAAGACGCCGAGGAGTGGGTTAAGGGCGGCAAGAAGGTCGTTCTCGTCCGAAAGGAAACCTCCCCGGAGGACATTGGTGGCATGCACGCCGCGGAAGGTATCCTGACCTCCACCGGCGGTATGACGAGCCACGCGGCCGTCGTTGCCCGGGGCATGGGAACCCCCTGTGTCGCGGGAGCCAAGGACATCGGAATCGCCAACAAGCAGATGAATGTAAAGGGCAAGTCCTTCAAGGAAGGAGACTTCATCACCATCGACGGAACCACCGGCGAAGTCTACGAAGGTCAGCTGACCCTCATCGAGCCCCAGATCTCCGACAAGCTCGAGACGTTCCTTAAATGGACCGACAACGTCCGGAACAAGGCCCAACGGTCGAACGTCGATATGAAGGGCTTCGGCATCCGGACCAACGCCGACACCCCGGAGGACGCAAAGCGGGCGAGAGAATTCGGCGCCGAAGGTATCGGTCTCTGCCGAACCGAGCACATGTTCTTCGAAGAGGACCGGATCCGGATTTTCCGGCAGATGATCGTTGCCGAAGACAAGGCCGCTCGGGAAAAGGCCCTCGAGAAGCTCTTGCCTCTGCAGAAGTCCGACTTCGTCGGAATTTTCAAGGCGATGGCCGGCTTCCCCGTAACCGTACGGCTTTTAGATCCGCCGTTGCACGAGTTCGTCCCGCACACCGAAGCGGAAATAAAGGAGCTTGCGAGCTCAACCGGAGTGAGCGTCGATGCCCTTAAGGCCAAGATCGATTCTCTCCACGAGTTCAACCCGATGCTCGGTCACCGCGGTTGCCGGTTAGGCATTACCTACCCGGAAGTCTACGACATGCAGGTTCAGGCCATCATGGAAGCGGCCGTCGAGGTTGCCAAGGGTGGCGCCGAGGTACAGCCGGAAATCATGATTCCGCTGGTCGGCACCGTCAAGGAGCTCGAGATTCTGCGGGCCAACGCCGAAAAGGTCTGCAAGGACGTCCTCGAAAAGGCGGACAGCAAGCTCGAATACCTCATCGGCACCATGATCGAGGTACCCCGTGCGGCCCTGACCGCCGACGAGATCGCCACCCAGGCGGAGTTTTTCTCCTTCGGGACCAACGACCTTACCCAGATGACCTTCGGGTTCTCCCGGGACGATATCGGAAGCTTCTTGCCGCAGTACGTCGATGACGGCATCCTGGAACAGGATCCCTTCGCCGCCCTCGACCAGACCGGCGTCGGACAGCTGGTCGAAATGGGAACGCAGAAGGGCCGCAAGACCAATCCGAAGCTCAAGGTCGGTATCTGCGGAGAGCACGGTGGAGAAGCTTCTTCCATCGACTTCTGCTACCGCGCGGGACTCAACTACGTCTCCTGCTCCCCCTTCCGGGTGCCCATCGCCCGGCTTGCGGCGGCCCAGGCGGTCGTTAAGAACAGCTAAGTAGTATTGTGCTTGTGCTGAAGGCCGCCCTCCGGGGCGGCCTTTTTTATGAGGTATCGAGAAACTGTTGATACCCCCCCAAAAAGGAAGAGCCCCACAATTGTGGGGCTCTGCCGCCGGACAGAATCGAACTGTCGACACGTGGATTTTCAGTCCACTGCTCTACCGACTGAGCTACAGCGGCATGTTAGAATGAGCCGTTATTGTGCCCGGGCACGAGAAAAGTGTCAAGTATTGGACGCAAACCTGAGATTTCTCCGAAAAAGCGTTAGAATTTGATGAGGCAGCTCGCTGGGGGGATGGAGGAGGCTCCCAATGGCAATAGACCGCAAAGCGACAGTACTACTCGCAGTTTTTTTCCTCTTGACGATACCTGCGTATCATCTGATTTCGGCCGACAATCCGCTGGACCCGAACAGTCTTGAGTCTGCCGTTCTTGAAACAAAATCTCCCCTCCGATCCGTGGCGATCGATCCGGTAAACCGGGGCCGTGCCCCGACCCTCTCTTTTAGTCCCCGAGAACGGTTTGAACCGAACGGGAGGGTGACGGTCTTTCTCCGGAGCGAGGCCGGCTGGGTCGAGGTTGACAAAGTGGAGCTCGACAAGCACCTGCGCACGCGGGAAGTGGTCCTCCCGGAAGAGATGGCCGGCCAAGCGGTCCGGTTACGCATTTCCAGAACCGGGGGAGGGGCGTCCCATCTCGACGCCTTGACCGTCGCTGGAGCGACGGCAGCCGGTCTCGACGAGCGTTTGACGCGAAAGCTCGGCGCCCGGGACAACGATGTCGTCGATGTCTCCGAGGTCGAGGGACGAGAGCTGGAGTTCCGGCTTCCACTTAGGGACCAGCCGGTACTCGAGCTTGCGGGGCGCATCGAAGCAGAGCGCATAAGCGAGACGCCGTTTCTCTTTCCGACGGAAAACCTTTACACGGAAATAAGTGCCGACTCGGCTTTCTACGAATACCGGCTCGGGAGTAACCCCGGCCTGCTGACAGTCGACGGTTCCCTCGGCGCAGAGGCTCTGCCGGAGCCGTTTTTCTCCGAGAATCCGACCGTCGGCTCGGGGCATCCCCAGGCTCCCACCACCGGCTGGGTGATGAACGACGACGAGTATCTCTACGTGGCGATTGACTTCGCCGCAGATAACACCATGGACGGGGGCAAAGACTACACTGCGGTCCATGTAAAGGGCGCCGAGGGCATGAAGACCTTCAGGGTCAGCACTCAGGAGACTGACTGGGGCACGGCGGGCTTCGAGTACACCGACACCGTTGGCTGGGAGCACAAAGTATACGAGTTTGCCATTCCGCTTGAAGAGTTGGGCTTAGAGTCTGGTAGGGCCCAGGGTGGTGCGATAGAACTCGGGTTTGAGGCGTATGGGACGGCGGCGGCCATCGGAGTCTACTTGGCCCGGGATGAGAACGGGGCGGATCCCGACACCGGTCCAAGTGGAACCATCTTTACGTTCATCGTGGAGTATCAAGACTCAAGCAGTAACATGCCGGCAAACCAATCAAGGGTCTGGATTGATCTCGATGGTGACGGCGAGACCGACACTGCCCGAGGGCCTACCCTGTTTCTTCGGCCTCCTGATCGGTGGTTTCCGTCAGCTATTGTCGCAATGGTCGCAGTCATTCTTGTTTTGATGTTCGCTCGTACTAACATGGCTCGAGTGGGAATCGCTTTGGGCGTTTTGCTTATCGTTGTCATCGGCTGTGCGCAATCGGGCGGAGGAGCATCTTCCCTCACCACACAGGAACTGTACGAGATGACCCTCGTCGATCCACCTTGGGTGGAGGGGACTGACTTTAAGAAAGACTACTCGGCCACGGTGGAGATACGAGCTTTGCCGGAAACCTACCACTTCGAGTTCATGTTTACGGATAGCGAAGACAACCCAGTGCCCATCCATGATGAAAACGGCGATCCCATCGCGAACTCATTCGAGCTCGTAATCGAATAGCCATTCCCCTCACCCCTCAATATCCCGCATCTGGA